>NZ_BMLX01000008.1 GCF_014645535.1 Silvimonas iriomotensis | reverse complement strand
CAGCACGTTTCCACCGGAAAAGGAGAAAAAAGCCCCCAGGCAGCCCCAACCCACCCCCTGAAAAGGGTCCATCAGGTGGGTCAGAATTCGATGCAAAAGGTGGGTCAGGATTCAGTGCAAATCAACATCCAGAGCAAAGAATGGGCGAAAGTCCGATTCCCGGGACTCACCCTGATTTAGCGGAACTGCTCCGGGGGTTAACCGTGCTCAATGGGCGCTAGACCATGCCGGGCTGCGGAAAGCAGTACTTCCTCCTCCCCATTGATCAGGGCTCTTGGCGCAAGACCACGCAAATAGCCATTTACGGAGGTGAGCCAAAAAGCCAGGTCCCACCGCGATCTACCTGCACCAGAGTAGAGCTTGATTAATGCAGCCAACACGGGATACGGGTGGTAATGGTTCTGAGGGTCAAGCGCAAAGGACGGATAAAATATCTCTCCATCCCGCTCAATCGTAAAAATCCGTCCCTCTGCATTCCAGGACTTGAGCTCTTCTGCGCAGAGTTCCCGTGCCAACCCGCTCATCTGGTCGGCGGTCAGCCATCCTCCCTGGGCCAGAACGGTGACCTCTGCATGGTCTCTCATCTGTCTCAGCGTTTCATGAACGTCCGTCATGGTTGCCTGCTCCACAATCCATCCGCAGCTTTAATCTCAAGCCAATGGCAATCTCCTCGAGGCCTGTCAGACTGTTTGTATGACTATAAACCCGTGTTATTTATCTGGTGAAGCAGAGCCGATAAATACAGAGTCGGAGGGCAACCGTGAGGCTGAAAATTCAGAAGTGAGGTAGCAGTGAAGATGTCAGGCTGCCTGCAACCCTTCTCGAGCAGGCCGGTCTCCATGCTGGTTCCATGATTTATATTGATACGTTGCCCCGGCCAGTATCAACTGATCAGTTCAACAGCGTCTGGTTCTGGATTCCAACGGGTGCTAATGTCCCGGGCAATAAACGCCTGCGTTTAAAACTTAACTTCGTGCTTCACCACCAATCCGTGCTCCTTACCAGCGCTCCTGCCTCCATATGAGCGCAACGGCCTGTATTCGGGTCTGGAGTGCAATTCACCGCAATGAACAGCCTGTTGTCATCGGTGCCAATGTGCTCGACAAGGTGCTGGAAAGAGCAGGTGGCCAGTTCGTTTGAGTAATTTGGGTCTTTGTAGAACACGGTATCGCCGTCTATGCCCGCAATGACAATTGCATGAGCGCTTCCTGCGCGAAACTGGGTTACGTTTACAATTCGGTCGCCTCTTGCGGGATCCGCACCTGTGCGATCAACGGTATGTATAGAGAACTCGCCACCGGCATAGCACGGACCCCAAGTGGCCAGACATTGTTCCAGGCGTTCAGGGGTAAAGCCGTCCTTAAGCCAGATGTCCGCCTTAACGATCTGAAACGTGCCATCGGGGAAGAACGATTCAAAGATTTTGGCACGGGAAAGGCTGTTGCCCTCATAACTGCGCAGTGCCTCAAGGGCGGCCTGCCTGCGGTCAAACTCGACCCGGTTCCCATCAAGCAGACGTTCAAGGGTATCCAAATGCTGATTCAGCGTGACGGTCGCTGCCGCATTGGCAGTGCGTAATTTACGCTTTAACTGGATTATCGCTTGTGATCGGCTATTGATTTGCCGCAGGGATTCCATCCTTCTGTTATTCATGCGATCCATGACGATATTTTTGTCGTGGCGGTTTGCATGGCTTTCTGTTTCACCCATTTGAGTCAATAGACTGCGTAACTCATGCATGGCTTTGAAGTTTTCATAGTCTTCGCTGGCAGGCTGGATTTTGTTATGAAAACGCAACAACATTTTGGATACGTAATACCAGCAGGTCGGCCCTCGCTGCCCCCATTTATTTGGAGATGCTGCACCAATACGCGGTATGTCATACAGAATTGCCATTAAAGCCATCCTTTAGATTTGAAAAACAATCCCACGCTTGCAGCGTTAGGCTGGCTAAAAACTAGCAGTAATTGCTCCGATATCAAGCGCAAACGTGGCGAACTGTTATGCGCCGCCGCGAAGAGTAGAAAGAACCATTGAACACGCGTTTCCTGATTCAGCGCAGATAAACAGGCAGGTGGTTCAGATCCAGCGGCGAAAGATCTGCCCGCGTCAGCGGGGAGATCGCATAACCATTCCACTCGATTGGGGTGCCCAGAACATTGCCCGCCAAGTTCCGTTTGGTGATCCGCCCAGCAGTTCTTAGTAGGGTGTTTTCTTCCAGTTTCTTGCCTCGCCGGTGGGTGGAATCCATACAGATAACCTATCTCACTTCATTCGGCTAGTAGTTAGCAAGTAGCCGTTCTTCCATTTGCTGGAGTTCTCGACAGAACCTGAGGGGAGGTGGCAGGCCTAACAGGCAATGGAATCTATTACACCTGCAATAACTGACAGTCTTGCCCAGTGTATCCTTGTGTATCATCCGGACTGAATGTTGGTGTAAGTATTTGTTATGGGTGAGCGGCTGCAAGGCACGGGCAGCTTCAACTAAACCCATTCGGGTATCAGCCTTCACCAGATCACAAGTTGAGTCGCTAACGCCCAAAGCAGGCGGATCGTCTGCGATACAACGCCGCTGTATTTTCGCTGGAACAAAGATTTAATTGATTGGGAGCACATCATGTCTATCAGCATCGGACCCGTCACCTCTGCCACTGCGGCTACCACCACAGCTACTGCCAAAGCACCATTGATTGCGCCGACCCCGTCAGGCGACAAGCCATGGGGTGACGTGTCCGTCTGGAGTCCGACCAACCCAGGCACCATTGCAAATCCCGTATGGGTTCCCGGTGATCAGGCAGAAGCCTGGATTCAACAGCAGTCGGGCGGCACCAAGGAATATGCAGATTATGTTCTCTCCGTCGCGTCCCCAAACAATAGTCAATCAGGCTCGGCCCGCGTGGCATTGAGTTTTGAGGCCTGGTCGAAACAGCAGGCTGAGCTGAAGGACAATCCGGCTCAGAGCAACACAGCAAATATTGCTTCCTTGAATGGCAGCCCGCAAACCTACGACTTCAAGCAGTTGATTGGTGCAGTAGAAGGTGAAAGTGCAGGCAAGGTCGCGTCCTCCATTGATGCAATGAAATCAAAGCTGGATAGCGCATATCTAACAGAAACAAGGAAGAAGCATGCATAAAGCGATATTGTTGTTTCTTGGAATTGTTGTAGCAGCTGTTTCATCGGCGGAAGACGCAAAATTTACCTCGGCAGAGGAACTTCAGCAGAAAAATCCCCAAGAATACGCGGAGGCGGTCGCCGCGTATTCTACAGCGCAAGCAGCTCAACCTGCAGATACCACTCCCTTGGGCTGGACTTATACCTACTACTCAGGGATTACGGTTTCCCAGTGGAATACTAATTACTTTTCACCGACATTTAACGGAATACCCTCTCAAGGGGATCCTGCAAAAAATATAACCAGTCTGTCATATGTTGCGGCCCCGTCGTACCCGCTCCCTGGTGGATTTGCTCCGGCGATTTCACTGCTGGTTTACAATTCTTTGGGCTCACTTATCGGGGTTATTTCGCCATTGGGTGCAAATGGTTATCTCACAGTTGCGAGCGGTAGAGTTCCTGCAAATGTTCCCTCAAATTCGCAATTCGTATTTAGAGTGAATCAGTCAGGTGGGGGAACTCCGACGATTCAAGGTGCGTACAACATGGGAAACCAGACCTTGTCTGTGAATTATTAAAAACAGAGCGCCCACAAGGGCGCTTTGTTTTTGGTTAAAAAATTCTGGCGTCAAATTCAACCTTTTCGATGCCGCCAATTCCAGTCAGTTAGATCCTGCATGGGTTTAGAGTAAGTTGAAGTTTTGAGCGGTGATGCGCCATCGGCAGTTTTGCGTTTATGGTCATAGTAGTGCTTGAACGGGGCGTAATACGATAATCCCCGCAATTTTTCTGGAGGGTGTTCCGGCCAGATGCCTTTGTGAGCGCGTGCGTAGCTGATCAGCTCGGAAATGGCCTTTTTGAGTGTCATGGATCCGGGGCAGAACAGCAGCCCTCTGAGCGGCCGAGCTGAATTAATTTCAAGAAGATACCCTTGTGTCTGCTTGCCCCCTGTATCCGTACTGGTAAGCCGGGCCACCATGGCTACGTCAATTAAAAGGTCATCAACCCGGTCCCAAAAGGCGACCCAATGGTAGCATTCGCCACTGACTGACCGGTCTTTCGTGATATCTCCTGCCTTATTAATCAATGCCCATGCTGTCACCGCACGGCCCAGGCATCTGACAACATCATCGAAGACACCATCCCTCGTAACTGTCGTGGACGAGTTATCTGGTGTCTTTTTTTCCAGGATGGTTGCGCTGTCCGCGCCGGCTATGTTGTTGCCACCACCAGCTTTACCACCGGCCGAAGCAAGTTCCGGAGGGGGAAGTACGGGACCACGGTGCTGTCCCGCCGTTCTGCTGTAGCTTTTACTTATGTGTTTTTGATATCTGGTTTTCTCCGGCTTGTTTAACCAGTCCACAGCGGGCACCACAAATTCGATATTACCGCGTTGCAGTGACGCGTCCTGTTGGGCGGTCATGCTGACTTCCTCGGCTTCCGACTCTGAAACCATTTGCGGAATGTAGGGAGGTGGGTCATTGGTCGCGGTAACTTTGTCGCCAGCTTGGGCGTCGTTGTCACGGCCCACCACAACGACGGGATTGGTTTCTGGCCAGCTGAATCCGCGAATATGTGTGATAAGGACTTTATCCTCCGAGAGGTCTACCGCCACCGCCTGGAGTTTGAAGCGAGTAAATACGAAGGGAAGGCCAACGCTAATGAGGGCACCGTCTCCACGATCTGCAGCTTTCGTTGCCAGAACCGACTTGTAAATATAGGACGCCTCTCTATACCCGACTTCATCCAGCATAAGGTGAGCCAGAAGGGGGCCATAAATGCTTTGCATCGATCTTCTCAGGATGATCTGCCATTGGCCATTGTCGAGCACCCGGGTCTTCGGCAGTTGAACGATATCTTCGGGCGAAAAACTGGCAAGAAGGTTTTTGGTGCCTTCCCATGGCCCGGTCAACAAGGCTTTGGCAATTTCCGAATGATGCGCATAGAAGCCAGTGAAAGCGGTGATCGCTGGGATGAGAATGATCTTGCTACCCGATCTGAACGTCAGGATGTTACTTGTGAGGAAATTAGAACCGGCGTCTTCATATTGCCCATACAGGCAATACTCATATTGTTGCAGAAGGCGAGGAGAGAATCCGCCGTCCCTACTTTTGGATAGAACCGAGTTGCTGGGAAGGATTTTCATTTCCCAGTTATCAGCGCTCAGATCAAAAGGACGTTCCTTCAGGTTTAGCTGGCCAACCGGCTTTTGTTTGTGGATGACAACCCCGATGAAATACCGGGGAAGTTCACCAACGAGGCAGCGGCAAACACGATAGTTCGCGGCACGCTTTTTGAAGACTTGTAGGTAAGCATTGTCGTGGAGTTCCCGCCAATGGCTGGGCAACTCTTCAAGGAGTATGTTTATCCCGGCGGTTGATGTGTTCGCTTGTGGCACAAAGATGCGGTCAATCCAACGGATGAAGTAGTACTTGTCGTCATTTGGAAAACCGTCTGACGGCGGGTTTACGCTCATGTCGTCCTGTTTGCATGCAGATGAGATCGCTCGGGCAATGCTGGTGTTCCGGCATCGCGAAGAAGGTCGTTCTGTGGGCGACTCAGTGTAAACAGGAAGACAAAACAAAAACAATTCAGCTTTTTCTGACAGCTTGTCGACGGTTGAAAACCGTGTTGGATTGGTTCGTACGCAGTCCAGCTTTTAAATGTGTAGTCCAGTTAGTTCGTGTTTTTCATAACCACCGCCGGCCAGTGCGGCGGCAGAGGCAGTATGGTGGGGCGAGCGATAAGGGCGTATGCCGAACTTTGCCGGGTCCATCCCCGCGCGGGTGAGGGAGCGTACAGCGGCAGCCTCCAGCGCGTCGTCCACCGACAATGGCGGCAGCAGCCCCGGCAGGCGCTGCGCCAGCATCGATTTGCCCGTGCCGGGTGGCCCACTCATCAACAGGCTGTGCTGGCCGGCAGCGGCGATTTCCAGCGCACGCTTGACCTGTTGCTGCCCGCGGACCTCGCGCAGGTCCGGGTAAGTGATGTCGGCCTGGGTGGAGGGCGGCACGGCCAGATCCAGTGGCTGGTTCTGACTGAAGTGCCGGCTGATCGCCAGCAAGTGTGGCGCGGATAAGACGCTGGCACCCGGATACAATGCGCCCTCAGCCGCGCTTGCGGTGGGCAGGATCAGCTGTCGCCCAGCCTGGGTGGCCGCCCTGGCCAGTGCGATCGCACCGCGCACCGGACGCAGCTCGGCCGAAAGCCCGAGTTCGCCGGCGAATTCGTACTGGGTCAATGCATCACGCGGTAGCTGACCGCTTGCCGCCAAAATCCCGACGGCAATCGGTAAATCGAAGTGGCTAGAGGATTTGGGGAGGTCCGCAGGTGCTAAATTAACGGTTATACGCCGCGCGGGGAACTCGAAACCGGCGACAGTCAGGGCCGCGCGCACTCGCTCGCGGCTTTCTTTGACTTCCGCTTCGGGTAAACCAACCAGATTGAAAGCAGGTAGTCCGTTCGCAAGATGAACCTCTACCGTAACCGGTCTGGCGGCAAGCCCATCCAGTGCCCGGGTGAAAATCAGTGCCAGTGACATGACTATTGATCGCATCTGCATTGGGGTCCGTTATAGTACGGACTGTTTTTTGCCCCAACCTTGATCCGTCGTGAATCCAAACGCTTCCATTGACTCCGATTTGTTGCCCGATTTCCGCAATATGGGCGTGCTGCTGCGCATTCTGGTGTTTGTACACCTGGCGCTGTTCGTCTATACATTGATCGGACTGGGGCAGTGGCAGACCTGGCCCGAGAACCTGGCCGCGTCGGTCTTGTGGCTGGAGTTTTCCCTGTTGCCGGCGGTGCTGGTGCTGGGGCTGGCCAGCCCGTTGCTGGCGCGTCTGGATTATTCGCGCGGGGTGCTGGTCACCTGCGTGCTGGCTGCGCTTGCCGGCACGTTTGGCCATTGGGTGCTGATGCCGGGCCCGGCCAACTGGAATGCCCTTCTGGCCAGTGCGGCGGTGATTGTCGCCAGCGCACTGACCTTGCTGAAGTATTTTCATCTGCGCCAGCGTGCGCTGTCGCCGCGGTTGTCCGAGGCCCGCCTGGCTGCGCTGCAGGCGCGGATTCGTCCGCACTTTTTGTTTAACAGTCTGAATGCAGTATTGTCATTGATCCGTTACGAGCCGGCCAAAGCCGAGCAAGTGCTGGAAGATCTGGCAGATTTGTTCCGCGTGGTGATGAAAGATAATCGCCAGTTGTCCCGGCTTGATCGTGAAGTCGAACTGGCCAAGCGTTATCTGAATATTGAAATGGTTCGGCTGGGCTCGCGCCTCAAAGTACAATGGAATACAGAAAACATGCCGGGGGATGCGGCTGTGCCCCCCCTGATGTTGCAGCCACTTGTCGAAAACGCGGTCTATCATGGTGTTGAGCCCGCGCTGAATCCTGCACCAATCGAAGTACACGTTTTCCGCTTTCGCGACCAGCTACACCTGGACGTGAAAAACCCGCTGCCACCGCCCGATGCGGTGCGTGAGCACGTAGGGAACGGCATGGCGCTCGAAAATATCCGCGAGCGCCTTTTGCTGCATTTTGATGCTGAAGCTACGCTGACAACCCAGGCAGCGAGCGACTATTATCAAGTTCATATTGTGGTGCCATACAGAGAGATCGCCCATGACGACGCCGCTTCGCCTTTTTTTGGTGGATGATGAGATGCCTGCGCTGCGCAGGCTTGAAGATGTACTGAACGACGTATCAACCGAGTGCCCGGTAGAGATTGTCGGTTCTGCCACCAACGGCGTATCGGCGTTGACCCAGCTGGCGGAAGCGGACGCAGATGCGGCCATTATCGATATCCAGATGCCGCAAATGAGCGGGATTGAACTGGCGCGCGAGCTGCAAGGCCTGTCGCAACCGCCCGCCATCATCTTTGCCACGGCATTTGAAGAGTACGGTGTGGCCGCGTTTGAAGTACGCGCCATTGATTACCTGCTCAAGCCTATCCGTCGCGAGCGCCTGCTGGACGCGCTCAATCGCGTGCTGGAACTGCGCCAGGCGCGTAGCCAGGCCGAACCGGCCTCGCACGCCCGCAGCCACTTCAGCGTAACCGAACGCGGCCGTCTGCATCTGATTCCGGTCGCTGAAGCGCGTTACCTGAAGGCCGAGCAGAAATACATTACGCTACGCACGCGTGAGCGGGAGTACCTGCTGGAAGACTCGCTGACCCGTCTGGAAGAAGAGTTCGGCAGCCGCTTTGTGCGTATCCACCGCAATTGTCTGGTGGCGCGCGATTCGCTGGTGGGTTTCGAGAAGATGCCGTCCAACGGCGGTGAAACCCATTGGGTGGCCGTACTGAAAGATGTGCCGGAACGCCTCGCTGTGAGCCGTCGCCAGCAGCACGTCATCAAGGAATTCAAGCGTAACGGCTAAGCGGCCGGCGTTTGTCTTGCCAACAAAAAACCCCGCAAATCATTGCGGGGTTTTTTGTTGGCTGTGAAGCTGCGATCAGGCGCCGAAAATACCCAGCAACCACATGGCCGCCAGGTTGATCAGACAGATCAGCTGCGCCGCGCTACCCAGATCCTTGGCCCGCTTGGCCAGCACATGGCGTTCCAGCGAGGTGTGATCCACCGCCGCTTCCACGGCGGAGTTCAGCAGTTCCACAATCACCGTCAGCAAGTGACTGGCAATGACCACCGCGCGGGCCCAGGCATGCAAGGGCGCGATAAAGGCAATGATGATGCCGACCACGGCCAGCATCGAGACCTGGCGAAATGCGGCTTCGTTCTTCCAGCCAGCGCCCAGACCATCAAGCGAATAGCCAAGCGCATTCAGTACGCGCTGGGCGCCGGTTTTGCCTTTGAACGGGCTTTCTTCAGCAGACACGATATTTCCTTTTAGTGTTGCGGATGGTCGCCGAATACGTCGGCATAGCAGGTGTAGTTGAACAGGATGGTCACTGGCAGTAACAGAATCAGCCCCAGCATCATGGGCAAGCTGGCTACGATGGCCATCAGCACCAGGATAAGGCCAGACACCAGCATGGGCAGCCAGTTGCGCCAGAACGCCAGATAACTGATGCGCATGGCTTCCACGGCTTTCAGATTGCGCAGGATCACCAGCTGCGGCGCAAAGAAATAAATGCTGTTCATGAACAACATGCCAACCACGAACAGCAACACGAACACCACGCCGCTGCTATCGAGTTGCGGCACCGGCCCACCGCCGGTCTGGGCAGCGTGGATGGCCTGGATTTCTTCGGGCGAGACCATCAGCTTGCCCAGCAGTGCCAGCACCGCCATCACCACAAACGAACCCAGCATGTACAACAGGCCCACGCTGATGAGCGTACGGGTTTTTGCTTTCAGGGCAATGAAGAGGTCAGGCAAGGCCGGCGCGCGATCCTGGCTGCGGCTTTCATGCGCGGCCCAGGCAATGCCGGCGATCAGCATGGGCGCAATAATGGGGGTCAACATGCCGACGACGGGAATCATTAACATCCCGAACAAGATGACCAGCATGACGGCGCACAGCAACAGCCATTGCCACCAATGCTTGAAAAACATCCTGAATGCGTCAGCGATCCACGTCCAGCCGTGAGCGGCCGGAACACGGCGCGGTTCCACGCTATTGTCGATGATGATCCCGTTGTTATCCATCTGTGCTGATTCCTTGTTGTCGTCTATCACGCAGCATCGTATTGACTGTGACGGGATTCTGACAAGTTCAGCAGTATCGGTAACTGCTGTGAACCCTGTGTGACGGCCGGTTGACCTGGCGCGATGACGACTTGTTCCCGGGCTGCAAAAACAAAAAAGGCGCAGTGCAGACTGCGCCTTCAGTGTGCTCAGAGATCGCCTCAGGCGCCAATACAACGCAGCGCGTGGCGGGCAATCATCAGTTCTTCGTTAGTCGGGATAACATACACCGCGACCGTGCTTTGCGGGGTGGAAATGCGGCGTGGCTCGCCGCTGCGCACCTTGTTGGCGGCTTCATCCAGATGCACACCCAGCCATTGCAGCGGCGCGCAAACCAGGCGACGCAGGTCGTCATCGTTCTCGCCAATGCCGGCGGTAAAGACAAGGGCATCAACCCCCTGCAAGGCGGCGGCCAGCGAGCCGACCTGCTGCACGATGCGGTTGGCAAAGTACTCCACGGCAAGGCGGGCGCGTGGCTCGCTGCTGGCGTGCAGTTCGCGCATGTCGCTGGAAACGCCGGACAAGCCCAGCAGGCCCGATTCTTTGTACAGCAGCGATTCGATCTCGGCCGCGTTCATTTTCAGGTGCGTCATCAAATGCAGCACGATGGCCGGGTCAATGGTGCCGGTACGCGTACCCATGGGCAGGCCTTCCAGCGCGGTGAAACCCATGGTCGTCAGCACACACAGGCCCTTGTGCAGGGCCGCCATCGACGCGCCGTTACCCAGGTGGCACACCACGGTACGGCCAGACGCTGCGCGCGCATCGATATCAGGCAGCACGCTGGAGATATATTCGTAAGAGAGACCATGGAAACCCCAGCGGCGGATGCCTTCGCGCTCGGCCAGTTCTACCGGCAGGGCGTACAGCTGGTTGATCTCGGGCTGGGTGCGGTGGAATGCGGTATCAAAGCAGGCCACTTGCGGCACATCAGGCAACAGCCCGGCCAGTGTTTTCATCGGGCCGATGTTGTGCGGTGCATGCAGCGGGGCCAGCGGGATGGTGGTATCCAGCTCTGCCAGTACGCTGGCATCAACCTTCACCGGCTTGGTGAACGCGGTACCGCCGTGCACCACACGGTGACCGATCACCGCCAGCTTGCGGCCTTCGGTGTGGGCCTGCACCCAGTTGAGCAGATAGCGCAGCGCGTAGTCGTGATTGCGGGGCGCATCGGCCGGCAGTTTTTCATCGGCCAGCTTGTCACCTGCGGCATTTTTGGCAGAGAACTGGGGGTCCACGTAGATTCCCTCAACCTGACCTTTGTACAGCAATGCAGGATCTGCAGCAGTCTGGATGAACAAGGAAAACTTGATGCTGGACGAGCCGGCATTGATGATCAGGATCAGGTCGTTCATGTGGGGCTTCTCCTTGGATCGCGCGCCTGGGCACGACCCACAACGGGCTGGTTGGGCCAGTCTGGCCTGCCAGTGGGCAAGTCAGGCGGCAGCCTGAAAACAACCCTGGCACCGCGGCGGGCTGGATTACAGCGCCGATTTTCGGTTCAGGGCAGGCAAACGGATATACTGCGGTACGGACAGGCCTGTCTGCGCCTGTGAGTACGTAGTAAAACTACGAATGCATATTTTATGACGCCATCAAAAGCAAATATTGGTACATATCAATACGCTTTGCGTAGATATTTACCAGGTTGCGCGCCGGAAAGGTTGGCAAAACCAGCTTGAAGATAATGACAAAAGAATATACGACCCACCTCATCTGCGCCCCGGAATTTGACGGCCACGCCGTGGTCACCCAGCTGCACCGGGCTGAGGGCGAAGCGGTGCTGGCCGATGCCGTGCTGGTGACGCTGCGTGCGGGTGAGGCAGATATCGTGGTGCATGCCCCGGCGGCCGGTTTCATTGACCGTTTCATGGTGACGCAAGGCGATCAGGTGGAAGCCACCGGTCTGTTGCTGATGATGGAAGTTGAAGACGAAGACGGCGACATGCTGGAGATCCTGCCGCCGCCGGTGCAAGAAGGTGACGATGAACCGCCGCCACTGGTGTCGGCTGGTTTCACGCCGCGTCGCGATTACCTGGTGGTCAGCCTGAAAGCCGCCCAGCTGGCCGCCCGCCTTGGGGTTGATCTGGCCGAAGTCGCACCCGGTGGCACCCATGGCGAGATTGAAGAAGCCGACGTGGAACGCCACGTACGCGGCTTGCTGCGTCGCTGAGACGGCTCAGGGCCCGCGCCGGCCACCCAGCCAGGCTGGCGTGTAATCACGCACTTGCTGCACAAAATAGCCCCGCGCCTGACGGTTGAAGGTGACCATGCCCAGCAGCGCAATCACCGACCCCAGCAACACGCCATGCAGGCGGATGCCAAGGATCTCGATCCCGGCCAGATGATTGCCGCTGGGGTAGAACATCAGGTCAAACAACAGCAGGATCATGGCGGTCATCAGCGCGTAGTGGGCCCAGAAATTGCGGGCCAGCGCCAAGGGCCGCAAGAAGGCAAACAACACGGCCCAGCCATACAGCGCCCACGCCTGCGGTGTCAGATGGCTGACCAGCCAGGCCAGCGCGACGCCCACTACCGCCCCGAAAACGCTGCGGAACAGACGCGTGAGGCTATCAAGACCATCAGGGCGGGTGACAAACAACACCACCGTGGCGACCCACGCCGGGCGCGGGTAATGCGTATGCTGGGCAATCCATAACGCGGCGCAGGTGGTCAGGCTCAGGCCCAGCGCGTGCCAGATGCCGGCGTTATGCCCGGCCCGCATGCGCCGGAAACTGTTGCGCAGCCCGGGATGCTGGCGCGGTAATGCGCGTGGCCACAGACGGTCATCGACCAGCACCGTGATCACCCCGACGCCAATGCCGAACGCCAGATAGATAAACGCAGCCGCGGGCGGCGCAGTCAGGTAGGCGTACAGCACCAATGCCAGCGCGGCAAAGCGGAAAATATTGTCCAGCGCGACCCCCAGGCCATCATTCCAGCCAATCACAAAGGTCAGCACGGCCAATGAGACAAACATCATGATGTGATGCGGCCCCAGCCACAGGCCAATGGCGCCGCTGCCGACGATGACCACCAGGCCGAATGCTTGCGTCATCAGCCGGTGGCGGGCAGTGCCACCGTAATCAAGCAAGGTGGCATACAGGCCGCCAATGGCCCCCAGCAAGGCGCCGATCACATCGCCCGCCAGCAAACCGACCAGCGCGGGAATGCCGACCGCAATGCCGGAAGATACAGCCTGCCGCCACGGCAAGGACGCATCGGCATTCAGGGCCAGCAGATGTAGGGGGACCAAGGGTTCGCGCATGGCTTCAATCATTGACAGTTCAGCGCAACTTGTCCAGACCGGATTGATCTGGCCGGCACCATGCAAAACGCCCCGTGACCGGGGCGTTTCTGTTGTCGTCGCCTTGCGGAAAAGGCTTAGCGGCCGAGTTTGCCCAGCGCGCGGCGTTGCGCAACGGCATTGGCCAGCGTGGTCAGTGCTTTCTCGGTATCGCTCCAGCCAATGCAGGCATCGGTAATCGACTGGCCGTAGCACAGCTCTTTGCCTTCAACCTGATCCTGGCGGCCTTCCACCAGATGGCTTTCGATCATCACGCCGAACAGCGCCTTGTTGCCTTCGCCAATCTGCGCGGCGACATCGGTACAGACTTCCATCTGGCGACGATAGTCTTTGCGGCTGTTGGCATGGCTGAAGTCCACCATCAGCTTTTCAGCCAGACCGGCGCCGGCCAGATCAGCCATGGCCGCACGGACGTGGTTGGCGTCGTAATTGGGTTCCTTGCCACCACGCAAGATCACGTGGCAGTCCGGGTTGCCGGCGGTGGCGACGATGGCGGAATGGCCCATCTTGGTCACCGACAGGAAATGGTGCGGTGCCGAGGCGGAACGGATGGCGTCCATGGCGATGCGCAGGTTGCCATCGGTGCCGTTCTTGAAACCGACCGGGCAGGAAATCCCCGATGCCAGTTCACGGTGCACTTGCGACTCGGTCGTACGCGCGCCAATGGCGCCCCAGCTCATCAGATCGGCCATGTATTGCGGCGTGATCATGTCCAGGAACTCGCCCGCGGTCGGCAGGCCGGAGTCGTTCAGATCAAGCAGCAATTTGCGGGCAATGCGCAGGCCTTCATTGATATTGAAGCTGCCATCCAGGAACGGATCGTTGATCAGGCCTTTCCAGCCTACTGTGGTCCGCGGCTTTTCAAAGTACACGCGCATGACCACTTCCAGATGGTCCTTGAGTTCTTCACGCAGAACCTTGAGCTTGCGGCCGTATTCCAGCGCAGCCTTGGGATCGTGGATCGAACAGGGGCCGACAATGACCAGCAGGCGATCATCGCGATCATGCAGGATGTCCTGGATGGCCTGGCGCGACTTGAACGCGGTGGCAGATGCGGTCTCGGTGACCGGATACTTTTCCAGAACGGCAACCGGAGGCAGTAACTCCTTGATTTCACGAATACGTACGTCGTCGGTCTGGTATTGCATAAACGGTCCTGGCAGTGGCTGGTGCGCGAGCTTGTTGCACCGCAATGTTTTATAGGGGAAACGCTAGAGTAGCCTGCCCGTCATTTACGAACAAGAGCAAAGACGCCTTCTGGGGCGATCTGCCGTGAACTTGCACTAAACAGGTGCTGCAAACCCGTTAAATGGCAGGTGCGGGCTACCGGCGGCAAACAGCAGGGTGCGGGAAAATCCCGAGGGGTATAAAACAACACCGCACCTGGCCTAAGCGGCGACAGGTGCGGCGTGAGCAGCGTGCAGAACACGTTGCGGGCGACAGCAAACAACCCTGCTAAAGGGCTGGATCAGTCTGCGAACTGCTTTTTCAGACGTTCGCGGCGCTCTTGCGCTTCCAGCGACAGCGAAGCGGTCGGGCGGGCAACCAGACGGGCAAGGCCAATCGGCTCGCCCGTGTCTTCGCAGTAGCCGTAAGAACCGTCATCAAGCTTGCGCAGCGTGGAGTCGATCTTCAGCAAAAGCTTGCGTTCACGATCGCGGGTACGCAGTTCAAGTGCGTACTCTTCTTCCAGCGTGGCGCGGTCGGCCGGATCAGGCGTGGCTTCCTGCTCTTGCAGGTGCTGGCTGGTCTGGTTCGCGTTGGCGAGCAGTTCTTGCTTCATCTTCAGCAACAGCTCGCGGAAGAACTGCAGATGATCTGCGTTCATGTACTCGTCTTCCGGACCATTCCAGCTGAGGATGTCTTGTTCGGTGAGTTTGGCCATTGTGATACTCGCTTTTCAGAACCGGGCGGGGCCGGCAGTTTTAATAATGGCAGCTTACAAAACCCGGTCCGCCAAATGGGCATGGAGCTTAATCAACTCGTGCGCCCAATGCAATATCAGCCAGTTCACATCTGCCGTCGCTTTGTCGCAAAGCGCGACAAACGGCATGCAACTGGCTGAGTCCGTTCGACAAATTACGGTTTGATGGCAGTCCTGACCATCAAGCGTAATCCTATTTTTGTGAAAGAATCCATTTGACGATGACTTTCAGGTCTTCATCGCCGATCTGTTGGGGTGGCATGGCAATGGTGCCCCAGGTGCCGCCGCCCCCTTCTTTCACTTTCTTCATCAGTCTGGCTTCAATGCCGGGCTGGCCCCGATACTTGTTCGCGACGTCGTGATAAGACGGCCCGACGATCTTGTGATCGACTGCATGGCAGGCCAGGCAGTTGTATTTGGCAGCCACTTTGGCGCCGTCTTCGGCGTGGGCTGAAGCGGCAGCCAGCAAGGCACAGGAAACCAGTAGCGTACGAAGGCGCATTTTTCTGATCACATCCATATAAGGGCGAGGTGGCATATTAACAATGCCGGTCAGGCTTGCAAACGACGCGCCGGGCGGCTCGGGTTGGCGGCCTTGACTGCTATGCTACACTCGCGCGATGACTTCAATCACAGGCGATTTTGCAATGTTGCGCAGCGGCCGTTCCATGACGACCGGGTTCGTGGTGTCCGCGCTGGCGCATGCAGCGGTTATCCTCGGTATCGGCATTACGCATCCGGAAATCCTGCCCGCGTCCGCGCAGGAATTCATGCAGGTCGAACTGGTCAACAAAGCCACGGATACCGCACCTTCCAAGGCCAAGGTACGGGCCCAGGTGAACCAGGATGCCGGCGGCAATACCGATGCAGACAAACAGGTATCCAGCCCCTTGCCGGCCCAGACCGACAAGTTCAATGCCGAACTGCAACAAGTGTTGCGTCAGGAACAACAACTGGAGCAAGACTCTGCAAAGTTGATGACGCAACTCAAGGCGCAGATCCCGGCCACCATCAAACAGCTGCAGGATAACCAGGGCAAAAACCAGCAGAGCCAGTCCAATGGCGCTGATGACCAGAAGCGCGAGCAACAGGCCAAAGAATTGTCTGGCGCCATGGGCAAAATTGATCAGGACTACAACGAATACCAGCAACGCCCGCGCAAAGTGCGCATTGGTCTGGCGGCCAACAAGAGCCTGACCGCGTTGTGGGAGTCCGACTGGAAAGAAAAAATCGAGCGCATGGGCAGCGCGATCTATCCGACCGATGCCACCGGCAAGAAACTGTATGGTCAGTTGACCGTGACGGCAGAGATCAACCAGGACGGCTCGCTGCGTTCTGCCGTGGTGGATCGCAGTTCTGGCGACAAGCGTCTTGATAACGCCGCCCTGGCCGTTTTGCAGCGCTCGGCTCCGTTTAGCCGGCTGCCCAAAGGGCTGGTCGATGACAACGGCAATCGCGCCACGGTGCTGGTGGTCACGCGCCGCTGGTCGTTCACGCAGGAACATCTGCAAACCCTGGGCACGCAGTAATGCGTGTACTGGGGATCGACCCCGGTTCACGCGTCACCGGTTTTGGCGTGCTGGATATCTCGGGGCAACAGCGCGTCTACGTGGCTTCAGGTTGTATCCGCACCCCGCAAGGCGCCACTTTGCCGGCGCGCGTGGCCAGTTTGCTTGATGGTATTGCCGAGGTTTGCAAACACTACCAGCCGGATGTAGCAGCGGTGGAACTCGTGTTTGTGAACGTCAATCCGCAATCAACACTGATGCTGGGCCAGGCGCGCGGCGCGGTGCTGGCCGGGCTGGTGATGGCGGGTCTGCCCATTTCTGAATACACCGCCCTGCAGGTCAAACAGGCCGTGGTCGGCAATGGTCACGCCGACAAAACCCAGGTGCAGCACATGGTGCAACGGCTGTTGCGCCTGAACGGGCTGCCCCAGGCCGATGCGGCCGATGCGCTGGCGGTGGCGCTAACGCACGCGCAAAACGCCGGCAGTGTGCTCAAGCAACTGGGGAGCGGCCTGAAAATGCGTCGCGGCCGGCTGACCTGAACCAGACGCATCGTCTTTTTCGCTGTGTACGTGCCCTTGCCCGATATACTGGCGCATCTTCAGTTGAACTGTTCCAACTCCCCGCATCCAGGAAACCAGCATGATAGGAAGGCTGAGCGGTACGCTCATTGAAAAACAACCGCCGCAACTGATCATCGACGTCGCGGGCGTGGGTTACGAAGTCGATGTACCCATGAGCACCATCTACGTGCTGCCGCATCTGGGCGAAAAAGTCTCGCTGTTCACCCACATGGTGGTACGCGAAGACGCACAGCTTTTATATGCATTTGCCACGCGCGATGAACGCGATCTGTTCCGCGCGCTGATCAAGATCACCGGCATCGGCGCCAAGATTGCGCTGGCCATTCTCTCCGGTTTGTCGGCCGATGAGTTGGCGCTGGCCATTGCCACCGAAAACACCGTGCGCCTCTCCAAGGTGCCAGGTATTGGCAAGAAAACGGCAGAGCGGCTGGTGCTGGAACTCAAGGGCAAGCTGGGCAGCGTGGCGGCATCCACCGCCATGCCGGACAAAAACGCCGCGCCAGTGCAACAAGGCAGCCGCGCAGATGTGCTGCATGCCTTGCTGGCGCTGGGTTACAACGATCGCGAAGCCACCACGGCCATGAAAGAACTGCCGGCCGATGTTGAGGTGGCACAAGGGATCAAGCTGGCACTGAAGCAGCTGGTGCGCGGTTAAGCGGCGTTTGCACCGCCAGGTAACGCGCCAGCGCGGCAATGGTCAGAACAGGCATGTCGTGCTTGCGCGCGAAGGCGGTGATCTGCTGGCCCACGGCCATACTGCCATCCGGATTCATCAACTCGCATAACACGGCGGCCGGTTTGAATCCGGCCAGCCGCGCCAGATCAACTGATCCTTCGGTATGCCCGCGCCGCGCCAGCACGCCGCCGGTGCGTGCCCGTAGCGGGAACACATGGCCAGGCCGCGTCAGGTGCGCCGGCTGTGCATCATCAGCGACAGCGGCCAGGATGGTGGTGACCCGATCCGCGGCCGAAACCCCGGTGGTGGTGCCCGTCGCCGCTTCAATGGTCACGGTGAACGCCGTCTGATACCGGCTCTGGTTGGCCGGCACCATGGGCGGCAAATCCAGCGCGTTGGCCATCTCTTCGGACAAGCACAGGCAGACGATGCCGCTGCACTCGCGGATCATCAGCGCCATATCCGGGATCGTAACGGCCTCGGCGGCCATGACGATATCGGCCTCGTTTTCACGATCATCATCATCAAGCAGCAAAACCGGACGGCCTGCCGCAATGGCATCAATGGCGGCTTCAACGGTGGTGATATCGGCGGGGGTCAGGGAAACAGGGGAAAACTGCATGGGAAACGTCCTCGCAAAAAAGCGTCACAGCGCGAAAAACGTTTCAGGGCAAACAACACAAGATTGACGGATACGCACCCACAGCCGCCGGGCATGCGCAAAACGCAGCCCTGGCAAGGTCTGTGGGTGAGCACGCTTCTTTCATCCGGACTATCACCGTCGGCTCCGGAATTGGACCGGATCTGCTGACCTTCCCCATCACCGCTGATCCGGCTGCTGAAGAAGCGCTCGCGGGCTTGGCGACGGTCAGACGCTGACACGCGTCCCTTTCATCGCCCTACCGCCGGTGGGGAATTTCGCCCCGCCCTGAAGACGTACCTGGTCGGCTACAATAGCCGGATTGCCAGTCTAGCATGCTGCGATGCGCCATCCCTTGGTGCTTTCCCCATGCGGGCTGTTTGCCTTGCCTGTGGAAAAAAACGCCGATGATCGAAACCGATTCGCTGTCCGCCGCGCCGCCAGAGCGCCTGATTACCGCCAAAACCATGTCCCAGCAGGAAGAGCAGCTTGAGCGCGCCTTGCGTCCGAAAATGCTGGACGAATACGTGGGCCAGAAAAAGGCGCGTGGCCAGCTGGAAATCTTTATCGAAGCCGCCAAAAAGCGCGGCGAAGCGCTCGATCACGTTTTGCTGTTCGGCCCGCCAGGGCTGGGTAAAACCACGCTGGCGCACATTATCTCGCGTGAGCTGGGGGTAAACCTGCGCCAGACCAGTGGCCCGGTGCTGGAACGCGCGGGCGACCTGGCGGCGTTGCTGACCAACCTGGAACCGCACGACGTCCTGTTCATTGATGAAATCCACCGTCTCAGCCCGGTGGTGGAGGAAATCCTCTACCCCGCGCTGGAAGACTTTCAGCTGGACATCATGATCGGCGAAGGCCCGGCGGCCCGCTCGGTCAAGCTTGATCTGCCGCCGTTTACGCTGGTTGGCGCCACCACCCGCGCCGGCATGCTGACCAACCCGCTACGCGACCGTTTCGGCATTGTGGCGCGGCTGGAGTTTTACAGCGCAGAAGAACTGACGCGGATTGTCGAGCGTTCTGCCAGCCTGATGGATGTCAACATGGAAGACGGTGGCGCGTTTGAAGTAGCGCGCCGTTCCCGCGGTACACCGCGGATTGCCAACCGCCTGCTGCGTCGCGTGCGTGATTACGCCGAGGTGAAGGCCGATGGCGTGGTGACACGGGAAGTCGCAGATGCGGCCCTGCTGATGCTGGATGTCGATCACGCCGGGCTGGATGTGATGGACCGCAAGCTGCTGGACGCGGTGATCAACAAGTTCGGTGGCGGTCCGGTGGGCCTCGATAATGTGGCGGCGGCAATAGGAGAAGCCTCAGATACGATCGAAGATGTGCTGGAACCTTATTTGATCCAGCAGGGTCTTTTGCAGCGCACACCACGCGGCCGAGTGGCGACTTTACTGGCTTACCAGCATTTCGGTATTAACCCGCCCAATGCAGATGCGGGGTTTTGACTAGAGAAACGTGAATATTCACGCGGCATAATTTCATACGAAGAAAGGTGCTTCGGCGCCTAAAATGTTGCATTCAGGCCGCACATCAGGCCACCAAGGGAGAGAAAAAAACGTGGAAGTCGGTACCCAGGACATGTCGATTCTGTCGCTGATCACTCAGGCCAGTACGGTCGTGCAGGTGGTCATGGCGATTTTGGTACTGGTGTCGCTGCTGAGCTGGTGGCGCATTTTCAGCAAGCACTTCACGATCTCCAGGGCCAAAAAGCGCACGGAAGAGTTTGAAGACCGTTTCTGGAGCGGCTCTGATCTGAATGCCTTGTACGAACAAGTACGCCGCGGTACCCCCAATGGGATCGAGCGCATCTTTATTGCCGGTTTCTCCGAGTTTCTGAAGCTGCGCCAGAAAGGCGGCATGGAACTGTCTGACACCATGGAAGGCACCCGCCGGGCCATGCGCGCCGCTTACCAGCGCGAACTGGATTACCTGGACAAACACACCTCGTTCCTGGCTTCTGCCGGTTCGGTCAGCCCGTATGTGGGTCTGTTCGGCACCGTGTGGGGGATCATGCACGCCTTCCGCGGCCTCTCCAATGTCGGGCAAGCCACGCTGGCCAACGTCGCACCGGGTATCGCTGAAGCGCTGGTGGCGACCGCCATCGGCCTGTTTGCGGCGATTCCGGCGGTGGTGGCCTATAACAGCTTTGCGCATGATGTCGATCAGCTGGCCAGCCGTTTCGACAGCTTTATTGAAGAATTCTCCAACATCCTGCAACGTCAGGCTGCACGCTAAGGGGCCGGCGCTATGGCACGTACCCGACGCCCCCGCCGCGCGATGAACCAGATCAACGTCGTGCCGTATATCGACGTGATGCTGGTGTTGCTGGTGATCTTCATGGTGACCACGCCAATGATGCAAAGCGGTGTGGTCAATCTGCCCTCTGTGGGCAAGGCCGACAAACAGATGGATGTCGCCCCGGTGTTTGTCGAGATCAACGCCGATGGCAGCATCAAGATCAACGACAAGGGCAATACCGAGAGCACGCCAGACGTCAAAGGGCTGGCTGACCTCGTCAAAACGCACCTTGGCGAGAACGCGGATCGCCCGGTAGTGATCGCCGCCGACAAATCGGTTCGCTATGAAGCGGTCATGAATGCCATGGATGCGCTCAAGCAAGCCGGCATTGCCCGTGTTGGCCTGAAGGTGAACACGCGCTGATGAACGCAGTGATGGAACAACGTCCTGAACGGCATCCGGAAGAAAAAAACGCGCTCTCGCTGATCCTGGCGATTGCGGTGCACGGCTTGCTCGTGCTGTTTCTGGTGTTCTCTGTACATTGGCAAACCCACAAGGCCCAGACGGTAGAAGTCGAGCTGTGGGGTGGCACGCCGCCAGCACCTGAAAAAATTGTTGAACCTGTGCCGGAAAAACCGGTCAAGCAACAGATTGTGACCCCGGAGCCCGTGGTTACGCCTGAACCGAAGCCGGATATTCAGGAAGAAAAGGTCAAGGTTGCGCCCACGCCGACACCCACGCCAAAGCCAACGCCGACCCCAAAACCGACGCCGACGCCCAAACCGACTCCGGCCCCGACGCCAGTGCCGACCAAAGCGCCCAAGCCGACGCCCACACCGGCTCCGAAGAAAGAAAAGAAGAGTGAGTTTGACTCTTTGCTCTCGACCAATGCGCTGACCAATACGTCAGAAGCCAAACCGAACGGTAAGGCCGGCGGCAAGGGTAACAACCCGGATGCCACCGCCAATACGGGCCCGGCAGGCGGCAAAGGTTCGGGTGCAGGGGGTAGTGGCGGTTACCTTGCGGGTCTGGCCAATACCATCCGGCCGCGCATTGTTTACTCGCCCAACGGCGATGAAAACCCGGCGGTGAATGTACGCATTGATGTCCTGCCAGACGGTACGGTGACGGGTGCTCACGTCATCAAATCGAGCGGAAACAATGCCTATGATGAGGCAGTCACACGGGCCATTCTGAGTCTGGGCCGTCTGCCGCCGCGCCCGGGAAGTACGCCGTTTACCGGTGAGTGGCGCTCGTTGACGGGGAATTTCCGGCTCAAGGAATGATGCGGTAGCAACAGACCAGTTGGTATTGACCGAACACATGAAAAAGGAGAACGAACCCGTGCTGTTACGCTTTGCCCGTTTTGTTGTAGCCATGAGCCTGCTGGCCGGTGCCACTGCCCATGCCGACATCTCGTTTGATGTCGTAGGCGTGGGTGCCAACCAGTACCCGATTGCCATCGCGCCATTCCAGAACGAAGTACAGCAACAGCAGCCGGTGACGACGGTGGTCAGCGATGACCTGACCCGCAGCGGTCTGTTCAAGGTGATCGGTGCGGGTGATCTCTCGCCGGTGCCGTATGAGCAGCCGCAGATCAATTTCCCGGCCGTGACGGCCAAGGGCGCGCAGACCATCCTGATTGGCAGCATTACGCCGCAAGGCGCCCAGGTGTCCGTCAAGTTCCGCCTGGTCGATGTCGCCAGCAAACAGCAACTGGTGGGCTACGAGCTGATCGTGCCGCCCGCCAAAATGCGCTACGCCGCGCACAAGATCTCCGACATGATCTACGAGAAGATCACCGGCTTCGGTCCGATGTTCAACTCGCGCATTGCGTACATCACCAAGCAGGGCAAGCGTTTCGAGCTGCAAGTGGCTGATGCCGATGGCTTTGGCTCGCAAGCGATCCTGGCCTCCAACCAGCCGATCATGTCGCCCAAGTGGTCGCCGGACGGTACGCGCCTTGCGTACGTTTCGTTCGAAGATCAAAAGCCGATTGTCTACGTGCAGGATTTGCTCAGCGGCAAGCGCTGGAAAGCCGCCAATTTCTGGGGCAGCAACTCGGCGCCGGCCTGGTCGCCTGACGGTAGCAAGCTGGCGGTGGTGCTGACCAAACAGGGCGGCTCGCAAATCTATCTTGTCGATGCCAATGGCACCAACAGCAATCCGCGCCGCCTGACCAACACGGGCGACATCAATACCGAGCCGTCATTCACGGCCGATGGCCAGATCGTCTTTACCTCTGATCGTGGCGGTGCGCCGCAGATTTATCGCATGTCCGCCAGTGGCGGCAACGCAGAACGCCTGACCTTCCAGGGCGGGTATAACGCGTCGGGCAAAGTCAGCCCCGATGGCAAAACACTGGTATTCGTCACCCAGCAAGGTGGCGGCTACAAAACGGCTGTCATGGATATGTCCACCCGCCAGGTGCAGGTGTTGACCGATACCAGCCGCGACGATTCACCCACATTTGCGCCCAATGGCCGCATGGTGTTGTACGAAACACAGCTTGGTGGCAAAGGCGTGCTGGCGGCAGTTTCCAGCGATGGCCGCGTCAAGGCGCGTCTGCGTGCGCAAGCGGGTGATGTAAGGCAGCCGGCATGGGGGCCCATGCTGAAATAAAACCAGTAACCAGTCGGGACGCATACGCAGCCGTGCCAGCTAGAGCGGGCTGCGGTGAACCATCGCTGCCGATGGGTCGCACGTGCACACTTTTGGAGATCTTTGAAATGAAAAAAATCCTGATGAGCGCTCTGCTCACTGCCCTGCTTGCTGCATGCGCTTCCTCGCCCAAGCCGGCCCCTGTGACCACCACGCCGACACCGGCACCCGTGACCGACAACAAGCCGGCCACCGTTGACCTGACCCAGGGCCAGAACCTGCCGGCCAACAACCCGCTGACCGACCCGAACAACATTCTGTCGCAGCGTAACGTGTACTTTGCCTTCGACTCTTATGCCGTCGATGCCAAGTACAACGATCTGATCCAGGCTCACGCCAAGTACCTGATCGAGCACAAGGACGCCAAGATCATCCTGCAAGGCAATACCGATAACCGCGGTACCGCCGAGTACAACATGGCGCTGGGTCAAAAGCGTGCAGACGCCGTGAAGAAGCAACTGGCCGCACTGGGCGTGGCTGACAGCCAGATCGAAAGCGTATCGTTCGGCAAGGAAAAGCCGATCGAGCAAGGCGACACCGAAGAAGCCTGGTCGCGCAATCGTCGTACGCAGATCGTTTATCAAGGCGAATCGGCCCAGTAAGGCTTGATTGCTGAACTGAATCTGCTTATCGTGCAGCGTTGGGCCGGCAGGGGTTGGCCCGACGCTGTTTTCACATGGTGATCCGGAAACGATGAAACGAATTGCTGCCCTCATGGTGCTGGCATTTGCCGCAGCGCATGCCAACGCCGGTTTGTTCAGTGACGATGACGCCCGCAAGCAGATCCAGGATCTGCAAACCCAGGTGAGTGCGCAGGAACAGCGCATCCAGGTGCTGGAAGCGGGCAACAAACGCATGCTGGATCTGGTGAACCAGATTGAACAGCTCAAGCAGGACCTGGCCACTTTGCGCGGTCAGAACGAAACCCTGCAATACAACCTGGATGAAGCCACCAAGCGCCAGAAAGACTTGTATGTCGATCTGGACACCCGTGTGCGCAATATTGAGCAAGCCAAGGCGCAGGCTGCCCAGCAGCAACAAGCCAACGTGCAGCAAACGCTGGATGCTGCAGTGGCGCTGGCCAAAAATGGCAAGAACAAGGAAGCCGTCAGCGCGCTGACGCAGTTTATCCAGGCCAACCCGGACAGTGACCAGACGCCGGTGGCGCAGTACTGGCTGGGCGTGAGCCAGACCAATCTGAAGAACTACAAGGCAGCGCAGACGGCTTATGCTGCTGTGCTGGAAGATGCGCCGGACAGCCAGATCGCCCCGGATGCCCTGTATGGCCGCGCTGTAGCCGCCAATGCATCGGGTGACAAGAAGTCTGCCCGCGCATACCTGTTACAATTGCTGGAGAAATACCCCAGTTCGGACAAGGCTGCCATCGCCAAGAAGGCGCTGCTGACCACCAACTAAGGGTGTTTGCAATATTCAACGGCGTCGGTCACGGCCGGCGCCGTTTTTGTTTTTCCGCCGGACTTCTATCTGGTTGGGAAAACCCCAGGGCGTGCAGCGCTTGCTGCACGCCGTTTTGATAGTCCGCTGGACTGTGTTTCCGGCACGGAGTAACTGTTTCATGGCTGAACAAGCACCCTCTTTACGCATTACCGAAATCTTCTTCTCGCTGCAGGGCGAGACCAGCCGCATGGGCGTGCCCACCGTTTTTGTGCGGCTGACAGGCTGTCCCTTGCGCTGTGGCTATTGCGACAGCGCGTATGCATTTCATGGTGGCGAGACGCAAAGTTTCGACGCCATTGTCGAGAAAGTCCGCTCCTTTGGCGCCAGAACCGTCTGTGTCACCGGCGGCGAACCGCTGGCGCAAAAGCACAGCCTGGCTTTCCTCAAGCGCATGTGCGATGAAGGCTTTGACGTGAGCCTGGAAACCAGCGGTGCGTTGCCGATCGAAAACGTCGATCCGCGTGTTTCGCGCATTGTCGACATCAAAACGCCGGGTTCGGGCGAACTGGCCAAAATGCGCTGGGAAAACCTGGATGCCGTGAACCAGGGCGACGAGATCAAGTTTGTGCTGTGCGATCGCGCGGACTACGAATGGGCGCGTGACCTTCTGCGTGACAAGCAACTGACCGACCGCGCGCCGGTGTTGTTCTCGCCGGTCTGGGAAACCCTGAAACCGGCCGATCTGGCCGCCTGGGTGCTGGAAGATCACTTGCCGGTGCGTGTGCAGGTGCAGTTGCACAAAATCCTGTGGGGCGATCGTCCGGGGGTTTAACCCCAGCCCTGCACCCCGGGATGCGTTGCCACGGCGCACGCGCAAGTGGCTTGCCTCTGGCTTGCGTTGACCCTTGCTGCCGGTACGGTAAATAACACCGGCATCAACCATGGCGCTGGCATTTAGAGCCCTCTGCATCCCATACTTCTGGTTGTTTCACTCAACTCAGGTTGCCTGATGAAGCTGCGCATCATTGCCCGGCGTGTTTTGGTCCGCCTCAAAGAACTGCCCTATCGCAGCCGTGCCACCCTTGTATTCTGGTTCGGTGCTGCCCTGGTCGGTCTGATTGCGGTGCTGCTGGCCAAGGCGGCGGAATGGGCTTTTCTGGGCTTCCAGCATATTTTTGAGCGCTGGCACTGGTGGCCACTGCTGGTGTTGCCAATCGGCGGTATGGGCATTCGCTGGCTGATGTCCAGGCTGGGCCAGGGCGCGGAAGGCAGCGGTATCCCGCAGGCCATGGCGGCGATTGATGTAGCGGAAAACCCGCCTGAGGCCGAGCGCTTGTTGTCGTTGCGCATTGCCGGGATCAAGTTCCTTGGCATTGTGCTGGGCGCGGGCAGTGGTTTTGTTCTGGGGCGAGAAGGCCCGACCGTGCAGATTGGCGCCAGCATCATGTACGCCTGCCGCCGCTTTTTGCCGCTGGCCGATCCGGTATTCCAGCGCCAGTTGATTCTGGCCGGGGGCGCAGCGGGGATTTCTGCCGCGTTCAACACGCCGCTGGCCGGGATTGTGTTTGCCTTTGAAGAACTGGCGCGCTCGGTCGAAACCGAAACCAGCGGCAAGCTGATTGGTTCGGTGATTCTGGCGGGTATCGTCTCGCTGGCGCTGATTGGCGACTACACCTACTTTGGCCGTATCCGGGTGCCGGATTTTGAATACAGCATCTTGCCGCCGCTGCTGCTGGTGGCCGTGACCGCCGGTTTGATCGGCGGGCTGTTTTCCTGGCTGTGCGTGCACCAGTCGCGCTGGCTGCCGGGCCGGGTCTTGCAATGGCGCAGCGAGCATCCCTACTGGTTTATCGCGTTGTGCGGGCTGGCCATTGCGCTGTGCGGGCTGGTTTTGCCCATCTACGGCAGTGGCGCGGCGGAGACCAGCGCGGCGATTGGCGGCCAGGGTCCTCTGGCCTGGTACTACCTGCCGCTGAAGTTTGTCAGCCTGCTGGCGACCTTCCTCACCGGCCTGCCGGGCGGCATTTTCGCGCCGTCGCTGGCGCTGGGTGCGGGGGTGGGCAGCTGGTTCACGCCGCTGTTCGCGCATTCCATTGAAGTCAAGATCCTTGCCATTGGCATGGTGGCGATGCTGGCCGCAGTGACGCGGGCGCCGGTGACCTCCGCCATCATCATGATCGAAATGACCGATGGCCACGCGATGGTGATCTCTACCCTGGCTGCGGCCATGGTGGCCTCCAGCGTGGCCCGTATTTACCGAACCAATCTTTATCATGACCTGGCCGCCGGCATTCTCAAGCAGATGGCGGTCAGCTCCGGGAGCAAACACTGATGAGTACCACCAACGCACGCCCTGCCGTGATCCTGCTGTCTGGCGGGCTGGATTCCGCCACTTGCCTTGCCATTGCCAAAAACCAGGGCTTTGCGCCCTATTGCCTGTCGTTTGACTACGGCCAGCGCCACAACGCAGAACTCAAAGCCGCTGCGCGCGTGGCCAAAAGCCTGGGCGCGGTTGAACACCGCATCATCAAGATTGATCTGGCGGCGTTTGGCGGCTCGGCCCTGACCGATGCCAGCATTGAAGTCCCGACCGACGGCAAGACAGCCGACGACGAAATCCCGGTGACGTATGTCCCGGCGCGCAACACCATCCTGTTGTCGTATGCGCTGGCCTGGGCAGAGGTCTTGAAGGGCGACGACATCTTTATTGGTGTGAACGCCGTGGATTATTCCGGCTACCCCGATTGCCGCCCGGATTACATTGCCGCCTACCAACACATGGCCCGCCTTGCCACGCGCACCGGGGTAGAAGGCTCGCCGCTGACCATCCACACGCCGCTGATCTCGCTGTCCAAGGCGCAGATTGTGGAAACCGGCCTCAAGCTGGGCGTGGATTACAGCCAGACCGTGACCTGCTACAAGGCCGATGATGATGGCCGTGCCTGCGGCGTATGCGATGCTTGCCGCCTGCGTGCAGCCGGCTTTGCCGATGCCGGTGTGGCCGACCCGACGCGTTATCAGGGCGCCTGAGTGTCACAGGCATAAAAAAAACCGGGCCACATGGGCCCGGTTTTTTCTTGCTGGTATGGCTGATCTGTTGATCAGGCCTTGCCAGAAATGATCAGGTATTTCTGCATCAGTTCTTCTTTGGACTCTTTGACGTCCGGATTGAACGGGATGCAGTCGACCGGACAGACCTGCTGGCATTGCGGCTCATCGTAATGGCCAACGCACTCGGTACACAGGTTCGGGTCGATTTCGTAAATTTCAGCGCCTTGCGAAATGGCGCTATTGGGGCATTCGGGTTCGCAGACATCACAATTGATGCACTCATCAGTGATCATCAGCGCCATGGCAATATTCCTTCAAAAACAGGTACGTTTGAAACGGCGGCGATTGTCCCACGTTCCTTACAGTGCGACAACCGCATTACAGTTGGACGGCAGGGCGCGTCTATGGTTTTGTCATTATTGACACCCGAAAGGCCCGCAAATGTCGTAACTGATGCCATCCGACAACATGGATTGTGTTGCGTCCATGTTGCCGATTTGTGATAGCCCGCTGATCAGGCTCCTGACGTCCGGTTTGTGAGTCGCTCAGATCAAAGCGCCATCCCGAGAGTTTTGCTTCTTATCTACACAACGTTTGCTCACAGGGCACGCCGTCATGGTCGCCGTCCATTTTCGGATCAGGGCAATGGTTCAGGTAAAACCGCGCTTCCTCGCATGAACGCATTTCGTGGCAGTAGTGTTTGTTTTCGCACTGAAATGCCACCGGTGTCGTGTTGGCGGCCAGCAATTCAGGGCTGCTTACCGTAGCTGGGGTGCTGGTGACGACGGGGGTATTTTCAGCTTTGCTTTGCTGTATGTGTTGCCAACCGCGCACACCAATCAATACCAGCATCGCCAGAAACAGCAGTTTCTTCATGGATTGTTTCCATTTTCTTTTGATAGATATGTCTTCGGTCTAAACGACACGCCGCAACAATCCACAATGCACCGCCCCGGCCTTGAGTTCCCGCGTGACTTCCCAGCCCGCCAGATCGGGCCATGCTGCGCACTCGGCGTAGATCACGGCCTCGGCCGGGAGCGCGTCGGCCAGCAGGGCCAGCACTTTGGACAGCAGGTCAGAGGCATAGGGCGGGTCCAGGAACACCACGTCGAAGTCCAGCTTCTTGCCAGCCAGCCAGGTCAGCGCGTCAGACCAGACGATGTCGACATTGCTCATGCCCAGCGTCTTGCGGTTATCCATCAGTGCGGTGTAGACCGGTCTGGATTTCTCGACCATCACCACTTGTCGGGCATGGCGTGAGGCGGCCTCGAAACCCAGTGCGCCGCTGCCGGCGAACAGATCAAGGCAACGCTGCCCGGTGAGGTCTTGCCCCAGCCAGTTGAACAGCGTTTCACGCACGCGATCCGGCGTGGGCCGCAGGCCGTCGCCGTCGGGAAAATGCACCAGCCGGCGCTTGTACTCGCCGCCGATAATGCGAACCTGGTTTTTATGCTGTCCTGCCATGCCTCACCCGCGCTAAAATCGCGCCAAATCAGATATTTTCCGCCATTGGCGACGTGACGCAAACCCTATGTTCGATTTTTTCCGCAAGAAACCCAAAACTGAAACCGCAGCGCCCGAAACCGCGCCGGTCACCGAAGACACTTCGGCGCCGGTCGAGCCCGCGCCGCCAGCCGCGCCCGTGGCCGCAGAACCGGCCCCGGCGCCCGTGCCTTTGCAAGAGGTAGCCCAGCCGCAGGAAAAACCCAAGCTGTCCTGGACTGATCGGTTGAAGGCCGGTCTGGCCAAAACGCGTGACTCGCTGGGCAAGAACCTGGCGGGCCTGTTTGGCGGTGGCCAGATCGACGAAGCGTTGTACGAAGAACTGGAAACCGTGCTGCTGACCGCCGATATGGGCGTGGAAGCGACCAGCACGCTGCTCAAGAACGTGCGCGATCGCGTGTCATTGCGCGGCCTTAAAGATGCATCCGAACTCAAGCTGGCGCTGAAAGAAGCGCTGCTGGAACTGATCCAGCCGCTGGAGCAGCCGCTGGTCATTACCCCGCAAAAGCCCTTCATCCTGATGGTGGCAGGCGTTAATGGCGCGGGCAAGACCACCAGCATTGGCAAGCTGGCCAAGTATTTCCAGGGCCAGGGTCACAATGTGCTGCTGGCTGCGGGCGATACATTCCGCGCTGCCGCGCGTGAGCAACTGGTGGTCTGGGGCCAGCGCAACGGCGTGCAGGTGATTGCGCAGGAATCGGGCGATGCTGCCGCCGTGGCCTTTGATGCGGTCAACGCGGCCAAAGCGCGCGGCTGTGATGTGATCATTGTCGATACCGCTGGCCGGTTGCCGACGCAGTTGCATCTGATGGAAGAAATCCGCAAGGTCAAACGCGTGGTACAAAAGGCCGATCCAACAGGCCCGCATGAAGTCATGCTGGTGATCGACGCCAATACCGGCCAGAACGCGGTCAGCCAGGTCAAGGCGTTTGATGACGCGCTGGGTCTGACTGGTCTGGTGCTGACCAAGCTTGATGGCACGGCCAAGGGCGGCGTGATTGCGGCGATCGCCAAGCAGCGCGCGGTGCCGGTGCGCTTTATCGGTGTGGGTGAAACCATCGACGATCTGCGCCCGTTTGTGGCAAAAGACTATATTGACGCTTTGTTTGACTAAGGCGAGGGCGCCGGCCGGTCGTCTGGTCATATATGCGTACTTTTTCAACCTATCAAGCATGGTTACCCTGACAACGGACAACGAATGATCCAGTTCCAGCAAGTCACCAAGCGTTATCCAGGCGGCTTTGATGCCGTCAAACAACTCAGTTTTGATATCGAAGACGGGGAACTGGTCTTTCTGGCCGGGCACTCCGGGGCGGGCAAATCCACGCTGCTCAAACTCATTGCCGGCATCGAGCGCCCCACTGCGGGCGCGGTGCTGGTCAATGGCCAGAACCTGGCGCGCATGCGCCGCGCCTCCATGCCGTATACGCGCCGGCATATCGGTCTGATCTTCCAGGACCACAAAATCCTCTACGACCGCAGCGTGTACGACAACGTGCGCCTGCCGCTGGACATCATCGGGTTTGATCACCGCGAAGCGCGCCGCCGGGTGCAGGCCGCGCTGGACAAAGTGGGCCTTGCCGGCAAGGAAACGCTCAATCCGGTCAGCCTTTCGGGCGGCGAGCAGCAACGCCTCTGTATTGCCCGCGCCGTGGTGCACCGGCCATCCATCCTGCTGGCCGATGAACCCACTGCCAACCTGGACCGCGACTACGCCAACGACATCCTGGAATTGTTCAAGTCGTTCCACCAGGTTGGCGTCACGCTGGTTATTTCCGCTCACGACGAAACCCTGATGGCCGACTATGGCCGTCGTATCCTGCGCCTGAAAAACGGCCAGTTCTCGGCATAAGGTAAGCCATGAAACACTGGATCCGTCTGAACTGGATTGCCTTTACCCGTACGCTTGGCAGCATGCTGCGCGCGCCATTGTCCAGCCTGCTCAACTTGCTGGTCATTGCCATTACCGCAGCGTTCCCGCTGGGCTTTTACCTGCTGATCGCCAGCGCGCAGGGCGTGATCGGCCAATTGCCGGTTGAGCCACAGTTGTCGGTATACCTGCGTACCAGCGCCGGTGCCGATGCCATCAACCAGCTCAAGCAGCATCTGGCGGGCGACAAGCGCCTGACCAGGGTGCAGTTCGTGAGCAAGGACGATGCGCTCAAGCAAATGCAGTCCAGCGTGGGCGGCGGTGATCTGCTGGCCGGCCTGACCGATAACCCGCTGCCTGATACTTTCATCCTGACCGCCAGTACCGATGCGTCGGCGGATTCTCTCGAAGCCTTGCAAAAAGAGCTGATAGCGTCCAGCGGGGTAGAACAGGTACAACTGGATTCAGCATGGGCAAGGCGCCTGCAGCAGCTGATCATCGTGGGCAAGGCATTGCTGGAAATCGTGCTGGTGCTGCTGGCTGTCGCGCTGGTGCTGGTGACGGGCAATGCCATCCGCCTGCAGATCCTGACCCGCAAGGATGAGATCGAAGTGGCCAAGCTGATTGGCGCCACCGATGCCTTTATCCGTCGCCCCTTTGTGTATTTTGCGGCGGTGCAGGGCGTATTGGGTGGCCTGCTGGCCTGCGGGATCGTCTGGATGGCGCGCACCTGGCTCAATCCGGCGGTAGAGGCGCTGGCCCACAGCTATGGGCAACAATTCAGTCTGGCGCTGGCCGACTGGCGCGTGGTGCTGGTGACCCTGGCGGTGACCACGCTGCTGTGCCTTCTGGGGGCATCGCTGGCGGTCGGGCGTCATTTGCGCCAGTTCCGCTAGGTTTTCCGCCGGTATTTTGTACCGTCTATCGGAAATAGACCGATTGGTCTATTCTATCGGAAGCATTGAAAATATTGCCGTGCAACAACATCGCGTCTGTGCTTGAATTCATAAGAACTTTTTGTTCGGTTAGCACTCTGAGGTATGGAGTGCTAATATCTAGCGTCGTCGTTTGAAACGACGCAGAGCAACACAGGAGAACATTCATGGTAGACAGCGTTGCATTGCCGGTGATCACGGGTGGCGACAGCATTGAGAGCTATATCCAGCGAGTCAATGCCATGCCCATGCTCACGCACGAGCAAGAGATCGATCTGGCAAATCGCTACCGCCATGACAACGACTTGGAAGCCGCTGGCCAGCTGGTGATGTCCCATCTGCGCGTTGTGGTGTCCATTGCGCGTGGTTATGCCGGTTACGGTTTGCCGCAAGCAGACCTGATTCAGGAAGGCAATATCGGCCTCATGAAGGCCGTGAAGCGGTTCGAACCGACCCGCGGTGTGCGCCTGTTTTCGTTTGCCGTACACTGGATCAAGGCCGAGATTCACGAGTACATCCTGCGCAACTGGCGTCTGGTGCGTATTGCCACCACCAAGGCCCAGCGCAAGCTGTTCTTCAATCTGCGTTCCAAGAAAACCGGTTTCTCCGCACTGACCCAGGCGCAAGCCGAAGTCATTGCGCATGATCTGGGCGTCAAGCCGGAAGAGGTCTTCGAAATGGAGACCCGCATGACCGGTCAGGACGTTGCGCTGATGGCAGAAGAAGGCGATGACGACGGCTACGCGCCGATCGACTGGCTGGCCGACAGCGATAACGAGCCGGTGCGCCAGATGGAACGTCAGGCGTATGACCGTCTGCAGTCTGAAGGCCTGCAAGAAGCGCTGGGTACGCTGGACCCGCGCAGCCGCCGCATCATTGAAGCGCGCTGGCTGGGCGATGAAGGCAGCACCACGCTGCATGAACTGGCAGCTGAGTTCAGCGTATCGGCTGAGCGTATCCGCCAGATCGAGGCCAAGGCCCTGCAGAAGATGAAGGACGCACTGGAACCGGCACTAGCTTGATGCCAACGGTTCTGGCTGAAAAAAGGCACGCACAGCGTGCCTTTTTTGTTGCCTGGCGGTCAGGCCGCGCTGGCCAGCGCCGCATCAAAGCGCGCGAACTTGCGCTTGAACCAGTCCTCATCAAACCAGCCCGTAAACTGGACATGTTTGAGGTCATCAAACAGGCAGAACAGCCAGCGCCGCGCGGCAAAGCCGGGCGCGGCCGGGTGTTTTTCCAGATAGGTTTCCAGCAGGCGGAAGTCGGGCCGGGCATCGTTCAGGTGAAAGAGATCAAACTCGCGATGCGCAAAACGCGCGTGGTTGGGGTCGATCACGGCGGTGAGCGTCTGCGTGACCGGGTCGGCCAGAAAGTTGCTGGCGTGGCAGTCATCGTGAATCAACGATGACGCGCTGCCAGCCAGCGGCGCGACCAGCGCATCTGCGGCGCGCCACACGCGCTCAAAGCCCTGGCGCATGCTGAGGCTGGTGCGGGCTTCACCCGCCGCACTGAACAGCCAGGCCAGCCTGTCTGCTGCAAACTGTTGCCAGCTTGCGGCAAAGTCTGCCCGCCATGTGCCGTCGATATCCTGAAAGCCATGGGGTGAACTGATACCGTGCCAGTGCAGCAGGATGTCCGTGACCTGATCGGCAAACCGGGTGATGGCGGTGGGCGACTGAATGGCCGCGCAGGCATCCACGCCTTCGACCCGTTCCAGAATCAGCACCTCGCGTCCCGCCGCATCCAGGCCTTGCCCAAGCACCTGTGGCAACACTGCGCCGCCCGCTGCGCGCAGGGTATCCAGCGCCAATGTTTCACGTGAAGCATTATCTGGCTGGCGGAAGCATTTCAACACCACGCGCTGGTGATTGTGGCCGGTGAGTAGCCAGACTTCGGCATAGAAACCGTCGATTTTCTCTGCGCTGGCAGGTGGGCCGCCCAGAAATTGCAATGCTAGCGGCAACAGGGATTCGGGCAGGGTCATGAGGCCTCCGGATGCGGAGCCATCAGTGTAGGCACGGCGTTCTGCCGTGTACGGCCGGTGCTGGCGCGTCGGGCGGTTAAAAGACACGCCAGGCAAAAAACAACCCGGCACAGGGCCGGGTTGCGGGAGCGGAGGGTTGGCGGATCAACGCAGGCGGTCAATGACGCCGTTGAGCGCGGTCAGCATGGACGCGCCCAGTTGCAGCGAGCGCTCGCCATTCCAGCCCACATCCGGCTCCGGATGGTTGGCGGTGTCCTTGAATGGCATTTCCAGCGTGAACGCCAGGCAACCAAAACGATCGCCCACCCAGTTGGTGGCCAGCGTCAGGGTTTCCGGGCCGAACTGGCTGGGGCCGTAGCCGTACTCGGTCTGAAAATCAGGCGAGACCGCTACCCACAGTTGTTTGAAGGCGTCTTCCAGCGTGCGCTGGTGGTCGGAGAACGACGGATTGTCATCGCAACCGGCCACAAAGTTGTGCGGAATGCTCTCGTCGCCATGCAGATCAAAGAACGCATCGACACCGGTTTCTTCCATGGCCTGGCGCACCAGGAACACCTCGGGGCTGGTGGCCATGCTGGGGGTTTGCCAGGCGCGGTTCAGGTTGGTGCCGGCGGCGTTGGTGCGCAGGTTGCCGCGCACGGCGCCATCCGGGTTCATATTGGGCACGATGTAGAACACGGCCTTTTGCAGCAGCGCGCGGCCCACCGGGTGTTGCGGGTCCAGCAGGCTGCCGATCACGCCTTCCGCGCACCATTCGGCCATGGTTTCGCCCGGGTGCTGGCGTGCAATGATCCACACTTTGCGCTTGCCGGCTTCCGGTGTGCCAATACGCAGCAAGTCCAGCGGGCGGCCATCGACAGTCTGGCCCAGTTCGCGGACCACGCAATCGGGCGAGTACTGGGCATGGCCCAGCATCTGCAGGTGGCGCTCCCAGGAGTACGGCTCGAAATAGGCGTAATAGACCACGTCGCGTTGCGGTTGATGACGGATGGTCAGCACGCCGTTTTCGTATTCGGTCGCCACGCAGAACCATTCCACGCCATCATAAGATGCGCGCGCGCTATAGCCGTCCCAGCCGCCCGGATAGGCAGACTGGCCCGCGTTTTCGATATGCATCACGCATTCACGAAACGCCGTGCCGGCCAGCCGGAAGTGAAACCATTGCTTGAATTCAGAGGCGTTGTCCGGACGCAGGTTAAGGCGGATGTTGGCATGATCGTTGAGGTCGATCACCTCGATTGCGCCGGAGTCAAAAGCGGTAGAAAGGGTCAGCATTGCGGGCACCAAAGGGTCTATGGGGGCAGTGTGGGCTGCGTGAGTCCGGGTGGGATTCACGCCTTAACCGGCCAACAGCTTGCCAGGGTTCATCAGGTTAGCGGGGTCCAGCGCGGCCTTGATCTGGTGCATCAACGCCATTTCCACATCGCTGCGGTAATGCGGCAACAGATTGCGCTTGAGCTGGCCGATGCCATGTTCGGCCGAAATTGTACCGCTGTGGCGCTGCACAATCTCGTAAACGATGTCATTGATGCGCGCCTCATGGGCGTAGACGCCCTGGCTTACGTCCGACAAAAACACGTTGTAGTGCAGGTTGCCATCACCCAGATGGCCGAAGGCGATGATGTCGGCCTCGCCAAACCCGGCCCGCAGCGCCGCTTCGGCTTCTTTAAGGAACAGCGGGAAAGCCGACGTCGGCACGCCGATATCCTGCTTGATGCTTACCCCCTTGCGCTTTTGCGCTTCGGGAATGGCTTCGCGCAGGGCCCAGAAATCGGCGGCGTCTGAACGGCTCTGGGCGATCAGTGCCTCGTCGGCAGCCCCCAGTGCAACCAGCGCCTCTGCAAATTTATCCAGCAAGTGGTCATCGCTGCCGCCGTCCGAGACCTCGGCCAGTACGGTCCATTGCGGGAGCTCGGCAAACGGCTTGGGCAGATCAGGGCAGTACTGGGCCAGCAGTTCCCAACAGCGGCGGGAGACCAACTCAAACGACGTCACGCGATCGCCCAGCTCATGCTGCAGCCCGCGCAAGAGATCCACGGCGCCTTGCGGATCGGCCACCGGGATCAGCGCGGTCGATTGCGCGGTGGGCAGCGGAAACAGCTTGAAAGTGGCGCGGGTAATGATCCCCAGCGTGCCTTCCGAGGCAATGAACAGCTGCTTGAGGTCGTACCCGGTGTTGTCCTTGCGCAGGCCTCTGAGGCCATTCCAGATGCGGCCATCGGCCAGCACCACCTCAAGCCCCAGCGTCAGTTCCCGCATATTGCCGTAGCGCAGCACATTGAGGCCGCCGGCGTTGGTCCCCAGCGCCCCGCCAACGCGGGCGGAGCCTTTGGCGCCCCAGTCGGCCGGGAACAAACGTCTGGCATTGAGCGCCGCGTTTTGCAGATCGGCAATGATCGCACCGGCCTCGGCCGTGATGGTGTTGTTGCCTTCATCCACGCCCAGCACGCGGTTCATGCGTTCCATGCTGATCACCACGCTGTGGCCGCTTTCATCCGGCGTGGCCGCACCGCACAGGCTGGTGTTGCCACCCTGCGGCACCATGGCGACCTGGTGGCGGGCACAGGCTTTGACCACGGCGGCAGTTTCTTCGGTGCTGCGCGGGCGGATCACCGCCAGATTGCGGCCGTGATAACGGCGGCGGCCGTCGATCATGTAGCCTTCGGTGGCCTCGCCAGTCAGGATGCCGGCGGGATCAAGCAGCGTGGCCAGTTCGGCCAGCAAGGGGTGTGCGTCAGACATGCGGGTACCTCGGGGTAAAACGGTGACGCCAGTCAGCCCATCAGGAGTCTGACTGCGCTTGTTGCGAGCCCTGGCGGGCAAAGTGGCGCAACTGATCCAGCTGGCGCGAGAACGCCCGGCACTTGTCGCACAAGGCCAGGTGGTAACGCAGTTTCAGACGCTCACCAAAGGTCAGTGGCAGGTCTTGAGACTTGGACAGCAAGCGGCTGGCTTGCCGGCAGGCGCCAAACATAGGGATATCCTTTCAGAGCGGCGCGTTCACGCGCCTGCTTCTTCATCAAACCAGTTCTTTTGCAGGCACAGGCGCAAGGCCATGCGTGCCCGGTACAAGAGTACAGAACAATTAGTCGCGGTGATATCCAGTTGCTGACAGATCACCTCGATCTCAAGCCCGGTTATTTCACGCAGACAGAACACCAGGGCTGTGCGGGCGGGCATGGCTTTGCGACAGGCGTCAAAAGTCAGCCAGAACTGTTTGTCCTGCAGACTGGCGTCCGGATGCGCCCAGTGGCGCGGGGCCTCGCTGCCCCAGTGTCCGGTTTTGTCGAACAGGGTATCGAAGTCGGAGAGGTCGTTTTCCTCGTCCAGCTCCGGGTGAATGAGCAGCGGATCACGATAACGGCGGCGCTGGGCGTCGATCACCTTGAACTTGAGGATGCCGGTAACCCAGGTGCGCAGGGTGGATTGCCCGCTGAAAGCGTCGGGTTTCTCCAGTGCCGCCAGCAAGGTTTCCTGGACGACGTCCTCGGCCGTGGTGTCATCGCCCAGCTGGTAGCGCGCATAGCGCAGCAGGTCCGGGCGCAGGGCATGAAGGGCGTCGGCGATCGACATGGCCTGTCAGTCCAGCCAGAAATCCTGGCGGCGTGTGTGATGCTCGATCACGCGCTGGAAGTGGGTCGGGTCTTTGGCGAACGTCATTTCGCCGCTGGCCGGTTTGTGGAAATCAAGCAGGCGGGAGGTCCAGAAGCGCAGCGCGGCGCCACGCAACATGGTCGGCCAGGCGGCTTTCTCGGCGGCGTCCAGCGGGCGTACATCGGTGTAGCCCTTGAGGAAGGCGCGGGCGCGGGCGTCGTCGATGTTGCCATCGGCGGTCGAGCACCAGTCGTTCAGCGCAATGGCGACGTCATACAACCAGGCGTCGTTGCACGCATAGTAAAAGTCGATAAACCCGCCCACACGATCGCCATCCATCAGCACGTTGTCGCGGAACAGGTCGGCATGCACCATGCCTGACGGCAGGGCGCGGTAATCGGTGGATTGCTGCAGGGTGACTTCGGCCTGCAGCAATTGGGCATCAGCCGGGGCCATGAACGGCGCGACTGTGGCGGCGGTATCGGCCCACCACTGCACGCCGCGCGGGTTTTTCATGTAGCCGCCATAGCTGCGGGAGGCCAGATGCATTTGCGCCAGCATCTCGCCCACTTCGGCGCACTGGGTGGTGTTGGGGTGTTCTGCCACCTTGCCCGGCAGGCAGGTGACCAGCAGCGTCGGTTTGCCATTGAGCGTATCGACGTACTGGTCATCCAGATTGGCAATCGGCGCGGCCGAGGCAATGCCATGGTGCGCCAGATGGGCCAGCAGGTTCACGTAGTACGGCAGTTCTTCGGCCTGCAAGGTCTCGAACAAGGTCAGCACGTAGCGACCATGCGTCGTGGTCACGAAGAAATTGGTGTTGGTGACGCCCGCGGCGATGCCTTTGAGCTCGACCAGCTGGCCAATGCAATAGCGCTTCAGAAAGGGCGCCAGATCATCCGGCGTAACGGTAGTGAAAACAGACATGGTTCGTTTATCAACGAGTACGCCGGGGTCGGCCAACGCCGGGCATTGTTTCAAAGGCGCGTTCAGAATTCAAGCAAGACCCAGCGCGGTGGCGCCAGATTGTCTCCACCAATGTCAGACATCTCGTTGAAACGGCCGTTGCCTTCCTTGTCGACGAGGTAATACGGTTTGCCGACCTTGGGCACCACCCGCATCATGTACAGCTTGCCTTTCATGCGGTATTCGGTGACGGTGGCGTCCTGTTTTTGCACCACGGTGACTTCCGGCTCCGGCGCGGCCGGGCTGTCTGCGGCGGGCATGGGCGGGGGCGGCGGGGCATCGGGTTCTTTCTTGCTGGTATCGGTGGCGGCTTGCGCCACGCCAGCCAGCAACACGAGGCAGGCGATCAGGGATGTTGTACGCATGAGCAGGTCTCCTTTATAGCTTTTGCTTGTATGTTTCTTGATTGGACGGCTGCCTGGCACGGCAGGTTCATCCTGGTTACAAACTGAACTGCATTTCGCGTTCAGCCGGCGACATTTCAAAGCCGCGTGTTTCATAGTATTTGAAGATGGCGTCGACGATCTCTTTGGGATCATCAATCAGTTGCACCAGATCCATGTCTGCCGGGCCGATCATTTTTTCGGTCACCAGCACATTGCGGAACCAGTCCACCATGCCGCCCCAGAACGCGCTCCCGACCAGAATGATGGGAATGCGGCGCGACTTGCCAGTCTGAATGAGCGTGAGCGCTTCGGTGAGTTCGTCCAGCGTGCCAAAGCCACCGGGCATCACCACGTAGGCCGTGGCGTGTTTGACAAACATGACCTTGCGCGCAAAAAAATGGCGGAAACTCTGGCTGACATCCTGATAAGGGTTGCCGCTTTGTTCATGCGGCAACTGGATATTGAGCCCCACCGACGGGCTTTTGCCGAAGAACGCGCCTTTGTTGGCGGCCTCCATGATGCCGGGGCCGCCGCCAGAGATCACCGAAAAACCCGCATCAGACAACAGTCTGGCAACCTGTTCGGTGAGCTTATAATACGGATGCTCCTGGGGCGTGCGCGCCGAGCCAAAGATAGAAACCGCGGGCTGAATCGGTTGCAGCCGCTCTGCGGCTTCGACAAACTCTGCCATGATCTCGAACACGCGCCAGGATTCGCGCGCGCGCCAGGCGTGAATGTCCGCCTGCGCGGCGGTATCAACCAGTGTGGGCACTTTGTCTTTGAGGCTCATGGTGGTATCCCCGTTGATTTTATTGATGTGCGCCTGTGCCGCGCGCCGCCGCATTTTTCCAGTATAGAGGGTTTCCCCTGATGCCTAAGCTTTTGCTCATTGATGGTTCGTCTTACCTGTACCGCGCGTTTCACGCCATCCGTGAATTGTCCGCGCCGGATGGCACGCCCACCAATGCGCTCTATGGCTTTGTGAACATGCTGCGCAAGCTGCGGCAGACCACCCCGGCCGATTACATCGCCTGTGTGTTTGATGCCAAAGGCAAGACATTCCGCGACGATATCTACACCGAATACAAAGCCAACCGCCCGCCCATGCCAGACGAATTGCGCGTGCAGATCGAACCGATCCACGCCGCCGTCCGCGCGTTTGGCGTGCCCATTTTGTGTGTGGAAGGCGTTGAGGCCGATGACGTGATCGGCACCCTGGCCACCATGGCGTGCGAGCACGGTATCGAGACCATCATGTCCACCGGTGACAAGGACATGGCACAACTGGTGAACGAGTGCGTGCGGATTGAAAACTCGATGACCGAAGAAGTGCTGGATATCGAAGGCGTGTTTGCCAAGTTCAATGTGCGGCCGGACCAGATCGTCGATTACCTCTCGCTGATTGGCGACACGGTGGATAACGTGCCCGGCGTACCCAAAGTCGGCCCCAAAACCGCCGCCAAGTGGCTGGCCGAATACGACAGCCTGGATAACATTGTTGCCAATGCCGACAAGATTGGCGGCGTGGTGGGCGAGAACCTGCGTAACTCGCTGGGCTGGCTGCCGACAGCCAAGGCACTGGTCACCATCAAATGCGATGTGGACCTCAGCAAAGAATTGCCGGGCGCCCTGCCTGATCTGAGCCCGCGCGCCTCCAACTGGGTAGAACTGGAAGCGCTGTTCCGCCGGTATAACTTCCGCACCTGGTTGCGTGAGGCGGAAGAAAAACTGGCTTCCGGCGTTGTGGGTGAAGTCGACCCGGCCACCGTGGCGGACAAACCGGCCGGCAAGCTGGAGCGCCATTACGAAGCCATCCAGACCCCTCAGCAATTGCAAGCCTGGCTGGCGAAACTGAATGCGGCCGAAGTGACTGCCGTCGACACCGAAACCACCAGCCTTGACCCGATGCAGGCACGCATTGTCGGCATGTCGTTCTCGGTCAAAGGGGGCGAAGCGGCCTACCTGCCGCTGGCGCATCGCGGCCCGGATACACCGGTGCAACTGGCGTTTGATGAAACGCTGGCGACGCTCAAACCCTGGCTTGAATCAGACAGCCACAAAAAGCTGGGCCAGAACCTCAAGTACGACCAGCACGTCTTTGCCAATCATGGCATTACCTTGCGCGGGATCAGCGATGACACGCTGCTGATGTCTTACGTGCTGGCCAGCCACGAACGCCACAACATGGACGACCAGGCCGAGCGCGAACTGGGCGAAACCACCATCAAATACGAAGATGTCTGCGGCAAGGGCGCCAAGCAGATCGGCTTTGACGAGGTAGGCGTGGAAGCCGCGACCGCCTATGCCGCCGAGGACGCTGACATTACCCTGCGCCTGGCACACGCCTTGCACGAACGGCTGGCGCAAGTGCCATCGCTGGACAAGCTCTACAAGACCATCGAACTGCCGGTACGGGAAGTCTTGTTCAAGATGGAACGCAACGGCATCTTGCTGGACGGCCCCAAGCTCAACAAGCAAAGCCACGAGATCGGCCTGCGATTGCTGGAACTGGAACAGGAAGCCTACAAGCTGGCCGGCCAGCCCTTCAATCTGGGCAGTCCCAAGCAGATTGGCGAAATTTTCTTCGAGCAACTCAAGTTGCCGGTCATCAAGAAAACCCCCAAGGGCGCGCCCTCGACCGATGAAGACGTGCTGCAAGAACTGGCCAAGGATTTCCCGCTGCCCAAGGTGCTGCTGGAACATCGCAGCCTGTCCAAGCTCAAGTCGACCTATACCGACAAGCTGCCGCTGATGGTGAACCCGTATACCGGCCGCGTGCACACCAGCTTTAACCAGACCGTAGCGGTGACCGGGCGGTTGAGTTCAACCGACCCCAATCTGCAGAATATTCCGGTGCGCACAGCAGAAGGCCGCCGCATCCGCGAGGCCTTTGTCGCGCCACCGGGCCACAAGATTGTGTCGGCTGATTATTCGCAGATTGAATTGCGGATCATGGCGCATTTGTCCAGCGACGCCGCCCTGCTCAAAGCCTTTGCCGAAGGCGAGGACATTCACCGTGCCACGGCGGCCGAAGTTTTCGGCGTCACCCCGCTGGAAGTGACAAGCGAACAGCGCCGCTACGCCAAGACCATCAACTTTGGCCTGATTTACGGCATGAGTGCCTTTGGCCTGGCGCAATCGCTGGAAATTGAACGCAGCGCGGCGCAGAACTATATCGACCGCTATTTTGGCCGTTTCCCGGGCGTGGCGGCCTATATGGAACGCACCCGGGCCGAAGCGCGCCGTGTGGGCTTTGTGGAAACCGTCTTTGGCCGCCGCCTGTGGCTGCCCGAGATCAAAGCCGCTAACCCGATGCGCCGCGCCGGGGCTGAACGCGCCGCCATCAACGCGCCCATGCAAGGCACTGCGGCCGACCTGATCAAACTGGCCATGCTGGCCGTGCAAGACTGGATTGAGCGCGACAAGCTGGCCAGCAAACTGGTGCTGCAGGTCCACGATGAACTGCTGCTGGAAGTCCCGGACGCAGAACTCGACGTGGTCCGCACCCAGTTGCCACGGATCATGGCCGAAGTCGCGCGCCTGAAGGTGCCGCTGGTGGCTGATACCGGTGTGGGGATGAGCTGGGAAGAGGCGCATTGAGGCGGTAGTAAGAACGCTTTGGTCATGGCTGCGCCGGAATTAGGGCTTTTCTGATGGTTTGAGCCACCCTGCAAAAATATGCTGTTGTCTTTTGCAGATGGCATGCCCCGCCTTCTGCGGGAGCAATAGCATGTCCTCAACTGATTCCGGCCGTCTTGCGCGGCCCTTGTTACCCCTGATCGCCCTCTTGCTGGCGTTCTGGGCCCATCCGGTACTGGCCGAGTGTGACAACGCCGCCGCGCAGGAAGATTGCGCCCCTGCGGCCACGACCCCCATCCCGCTGGTGCTGGACGGCAGACTGTCAGACCCGGTCGCCTTGCCGCCGCCGGTGTCCTCTCCGGTGCTGGATGCCACGCTGGACACCCTGCGCAAAGAGCAGGCCGCAATTGAAATGCGCATGCGCCTGCTGGAGCATCAAGGCCCGGTGCGCGCCGCACCGCGTGCCAGCCCGCAAATCGTCAGGGCAGACCAGCCAGCCCAGCCTTTGTTGCAAACGGCGCTGGCATACGTGGCCGCGCATGCGCAGATCCTGATTGCGGCGCTGGCGTCGGTACTGGCGGTGGGTGCCCTCTTGTTGATGATGCGGCGCAGCCAGGCCCGCAAGGTGATCCGCGAACGGGACGAGGCGCTGGCCTTGCGGCCGGTGCCGCCGGCCTGGTCGGGCGATATGGAGTTCGACCTCAAGCCCTTTGTGTTTGCAGACCGGCGTTAAAGTGCAGGGGTTCGCGATTGCCGCAGTGGTGATCGCGCCATCCCGCGCTAGAATGGCGGTTTGATCCAGAACGCAGAACCGCTCATGACTACTGCCGCGCCGCATCGCCTCGTCATCGCCACTCGCGAAAGCCCGCTTGCCTTGTGGCAGGCCAATCATGTTCGTGACCGTTTGCTGGCGCTGTATCCGGGTCTGACCGTAGAGCTGCTGGGCATGACGACCAAGGGCGACCAGATTCTGGATCGCACGCTCAACAAGATCGGCGGCAAGGGCCTGTTTGTGAAAGAACTGGAAACCGCGCTGGCCGAAGGCCGGGCGGACCTGGCCGTGCATTCCATGAAAGACGTGCCGATGGTGCTGCCTGAAGGCTTTGCCATCGGCGCGATCAGCGAGCGCGAAGACCCGTTCGATGCCTTTGTCTCCAACCAGTACGCCAGCCTGGCAGACCTGCCGCAAGGCGCCGTGGTGGGGACATCCAGCCTGCGCCGCGAAAGCCAGTTGCGCGCGCGCTTTCCGCATCTGACCATCAAGCCCTTGCGCGGCAATCTGGGCACGCGCTTGTCCAAACTGGATGCCGGCGAGTTTGATGCCATCATCCTTGCTGCCGCCGGCCTGAAGCGTCTTGGCTTTACTGATCGCATCCGTGAAACACTGAGCGCCCAGGATAGCTTGCCGGCACCGGGCCAGGGCGCGCTGGGGATTGAAATCCTGGCTTCGCGTGAAGACCTTAAAACCCTGCTGGCGCCGTTGAATGACGCCGCAACCGCCGCTTGCGTGACGGCCGAGCGCGCGTTGTCGCGCCGTCTGGGTGGTTCTTGCCAGGTGCCGCTGGGTGCGTTTGCGCAAGACGATGAAGGTTTCCTGCGCCTGCGCGGCTTTGTCGCCAATCCGGACGGTTCTGATATGGTCTACGCCGAAGCCAACGGCTCACGCGCGGCGGCCAACGGGCTGGGTCTGCAAGTGGCGGATCTGTTGCTGACCGAAGGCGCGGCTGAGGTCCTCAAGCGCCTTGCGGAAAACGCGGCAGACTGAGCCTCGTCATGCTCAGCGGCCAGCGCGTGTGGGTGACCCGTCCGGCAGCACAGTCCGCAGGCCTGCTGACGCGCCTGCGGGAGGCCGGCGCGGTGCCGGTCGCCTTGCCGCTGCTGGAGATCGCCCCGGCGGCTGATCCGGCCGCGCTGGACGCTGCCCTGGCGGAACTGGCTCACACGGATCTGGCCATTTTTGTCAGCCCCTCGGCCATGGATGCGGTGATGGCACGCCTTGGCGCAGCCTGGCCGGCGCAGGTGCCGGTGGCCGTGGTCGGGCCGGGCAGCCAGCGCCGGGCAGAAGAACTGGGCATGACCGATATCATCAGTCCCGCCACCCGGTTTGATAGCGAAGGTTTGCTGGCCGAGCCACGCATGCAGGCGCTGGCAGGCCGCCGTGTGGTGCTGTTCCGGGGCGATGGCGGGCGTGAATTGTTGCCAGATGCGCTGCGTGAACGCGGCGCCCGTCTGCAGGTTGTGAGCGCTTATCGCCGCTTGCCGCCAGCGTTTGACAGCGCCCGGCTGGGCGCAGCGCTGGATGCCGGCTGCGATGGCGCGATCATTTCCAGCTCGGAAGCGGCGCATTACCTGTTTACTCAATTTGAAGCCAGCTACTGCAAGCGGCTACAATCGGTTTTATATTTCACGCCGCACCCGCGGATTGCTGCCGCACTGGCAGAACATGGCGCGACGCGTGTCGTCGCCACAGAAGCGGGTGATGCTGGCATCGTGACTTCGCTGTGCCGCCATTTCAACAGGACGCCATGACCCAGGACCAGAACTCTCTGTCGGCCGCGCTGACAACCCATCCCAAACCACCGCGCCGCTTTGGCTTGAATCAGCCGGGCGTATGGCTGGCCGTGGTCGCCATCGTCGCCGCTGGCGCTGTCTGGGTACACCAGCAGCGTGAAGTGGACCAGTTGCGCAACCGCCTGGCAGAGCAATCTGCCCAGGCGGCCAAACGTGAGCAGGATGCCAACGCCGCCAACGCGGCCGCCCAGCTGCAACTGCGTACGGTGCAACAGCAGATTGCGCTGGTCTCGGCCAAAGAGGCCGAGGCGCAAAGCCAGCAATCGTCGCTGGCCAGCATGTACGACACCCTTACCCGCAGCGACACGCAACGTTCGCTGGCCGAGATCGAGCAAAACCTGACCTACGCCAGCCAGCAATTGCAGCTGACCGGCAATGTCTCGGCCGCGCTCACGGTGCTGGATGCCGCAGATCGCAAGCTGCAAGAACTGAACAAGCCAGAGTTGATCTCGCTGCGGCAGGCGGTGGCCCATGACATGGACAAACTCAAGTCGCTGCCAGTGCTCGATACGGTGGGCATTACGTCGCGCCTCAACAGCCTGATCGACGAGCTTGACCAGTTGCCGCTGGCGGTAGATGTAAACCGCCTGCCGGCGTCGGCCAGTGCCCCGGCTGCGCAACGTTCCTGGGCCAGCAGCTTTGGCGCAGAACTGTGGGCTGACCTCAAGGGCCTGATCCAGATCCGCCGCATGGACAAACCCGACGCCGCATTGCTGACGCCGGACCAGGCCCTGTTCCTGCGCGAGAACATGAAGCTGCGCCTGCTGAACGCCCGCACCGAGTTGTACTCGCACGATGAAAAGGGCTTCAAGGCAGACCTCGCCGCCGTCACCCGCTATCTGGGCCTGTATTTTGACGGCAGCGCCAGACCGGTGCAGCTTACCCAGTCCGCGCTCAATGACCTGTCGCGCATCTCTTTCGCCCAGAATCTGCCTTCGCTCGATAGCAGCCTGGCGGCAGTCCGCTCCGCCCGTACCACGGCGGAAAGGGCCAAGCCGTGAGAATTCTGGTCTGGTTGATTGCCCTGTTTGCGCTGGCGGTCGGTGTCACCCTGTTTGCCCAGGTGAACACCGGTTACGCCTTGCTGTTTGTGCCGCCGTGGCGCGTGGAAATTTCGCTCAACGTCTTTATCCTGCTGGTGCTGATCACGGTGGCCGTGCTCTATGCCGTGACGCGCCTTGTGCGGGAGCTGGGCGGCTTGCCGACGCGGGTCAAGCGTTACCGTGAACGGCAGGCGCAAGATGCCTCGATGAAGCTGGAGCGTGAGTCGCGCATTGCCTTTCATGAAGGCCGCTACCAGCGCGCCGAGCGCCTTGCCAGCGAGGCTTATGCGGCCAGCCGCACGGCAGAAGCCATCGCCGTCAACGGTCTGCTGGCGGCGCGTTCTGCCCACGCCATGCGCGATTACGCCAAACGTGACCGATATTTCAGCGAGCTCAAGCAGAAACTGACGCCGCAGCATCTGGCGCTGGCCATGACCATGGCCGAGCTGTATCTGGATGAGCGCCGTTATGCTGATGCCGACATCGCCATTGCCGAGGCCCGTGCGGTTTCGCCCAAGCTGACCGCCGCCATGCGCCTTGAATTGCGTCTGCGCCAGCGTGAAGACAATCCGCAAGCCGTGTTGCGCCTGTGTGAGCAACTGGCCCGTACCGATGCGCTGGATGCCGCCCAGGCGGCCCGCATTCGCGCTCAGGCGCTGTTGTCTTTGCTGGCCAGCCACGCACTAGCCGGACGCGAGCTGAAGAACTGGTGGACCAAATTGTCGGCCGACGACAAAGCCTTGCCGCAAGTGACCGCGGCGGTGGTGGACCAGTTCAGCGAGCAGGGCGCGGCGCAAGATGCACGCGTCATCATTGAAGACACGCTGGCAAAGCAATGGTCCAGCGACCTGGTCGAACGCTACGGGCGGCTTGATCTGCCGGCTGAAGAACGGGTCGGCCAGTTGCAGCAGGCTGAAACCTGGCTGGTGGCCCATCCGGAAGACAGCCAGCTGCTGCTGACGCTGGGCCGCTTGTGCAGCGCGCGCAGTTTGTGGGGCAAGGCGCTCAACTATCTGGAAGCGTGCCTGGCGGTAGAGAAAACCGCCGTGGCGCACGCCGAACTGGCCGAGTTGCTGGAGCGGCTGGATCGCCATGACGACGCCGCAAAGCACTATCGCGCGGCGCTGGAGCTGGCGCTCTCGCGCTAGTTTGTTTGTGGCAGCTGCCAAATAAAAAACCGCCTTTCGAGGCGGTTTTTTATTTCCTGGGCAACAGCGCCGGGAAGGCCGGTGCTCAGCTGTTTTGCAGCAAATCCGGCGAGATCGACGCGCGCAGGCAGTATTGCACCGCGCCGCCCCGCAAACGCCGCTGAATCCACCAGATGGCGCCCTTTTTGGTCGACAGGTCCTGATCCAGCCCGGTGAGCAGCAAACCGGCCAGACGGCCAATGGTGGGCTGATGGGCAACCAGAATGGTGATATCGCCATCGTTGCCTTCTGGCCAGCCGGTGACATCCAGGTAATCGGCCGGACCGCGCACATCCGGGTTCAGGCGCTCATCCACCAGAAACTCCGACGACAGCGCGCTGGCCGTCTGCTGCGCGCGCAACGCCTGACTGGCCACGATGCGGACCGTGCTTTGCGCCAGCCGTGGTGCCAGCCATTGCGCCATCAGCCGCGCTTGCGCGTGGCCGTGGCGGGTAAGTGCCCGTTTCAGATCGGGCGAGCCATCTTCAGCTTCAGCGTGGCGCCACAGAATCAGATCCATGCGCGACCTTAGTTACGTTGCTTGGCGGCCAGCTCAGTCAGCAGACCAATCTGGGCATTGCGTTTCTTGGCGGTGCGGGCGGCCTTGCGGCGATAGCGGCCGTCCGACTGCATTTCCCACGCTTGCGCGTTATCCACCAGGTACGGGCGCAGGCCTTCGCGGATCACGCGACGCTTCACGCGCGGGTCCAGGATCGGGAATGCGATCTCGATGCGGCGGAACAGGTTGCGACCCATCCAGTCGGCGGACGACAGGTACAGGTCTTCCACGCCATCGTTGTAGAAGTAGAACACGCGATGGTGTTCCAGGAAGCGGCCGACAATGGAACGCACCCGGATGTTTTCAGAGATGCCCGGAATACCCGGACGCAGCGCGCATACGCCACGCACGATCAGATGAATCGTCACCCCGGCTTGCGAGGCTTCGTACAGCTTCTCGATGATGGTCGGTTCCAGCAGCGCATTCATCTTGGCGATGATCACCGCCTTGCGGCCAAGGCGCGCATGGGCGATTTCGCGGTCGATGGCCTTGACCATATTCGGTTGCAAGGTGAACGGCGATTGCCACAGCTGATAGTGATCACCCGCCAGACCCAGGCCGGTGAGCTGCATGAAGACGTCGTTCACGTCGCTGGTGATTTCGTCATGCGCCGTCATCAGGCCAAAGTCGGTATACAGCTTGGCGGTACGCGGGTGGTAGTTACCGGTGCCAACGTGGGCGTAACGGCGCAGCTTGCCTTCTTCCCGGCGCACAATCAGCAGCATCTTGGCGTGCGTCTTGTAGCCATACACGCCATACACCACGTGCGCGCCGGCGCGTTCCAGCTTGGCGGCCCAGTTGATGTTGGCTTCCTCGTCAAAGCGCGCCATCAGTTCCACCACGGCGGTGACTTCCTTGCCACGGCGGGCGGCTTCCAGCAGCGCTTCCATCAAGGCCGAATCAGAACCGGTGCGGTACACGGTCATCTTGATGGCAACGACGGACGGGTCCAGCGCGGCCTGTTGCAGCAGGTCGATCACCGGGGTGAAGCTTTGATACGGGTGGTGCAACAGCACGTCGCCATGGCGAATGGCGGCAAACAGGTCAGACTGCTTGCGCAACTCGACCGGCGTACCTGGCATGAACGGTTCAAATTTCAGATCCGGGCGATCAACCTGATCGGGCACCTGCATCAGGCGCACCAGGTTCACCGGGCCGTTGACGCGGTAAACGTCCACGTCTTCCAGGCGGAATTGTTCTTTGAGGAAGTCCTGCAGATGCAGCGGGCAGTTATCGGCCACTTCCAGGCGCACGGCGCTGCCGAACGGGCGTTGTGACAATTCGCCTTCCAGCGCGGCGCGCAAGTCTTTCACGTCTTCGTCGTTATCGACCGAGACATCAGAGTCACGCGTGACGCGGAACTGGTAGCAGCCCTTGGCGCGCATGCCGGCAAACAGTTCATCAACATGTGCGTGCAGGATGGACGACAAGAACACAAAGCCGTGTTCCACGCCGCTGACCTCGGCCGGCAGTTTCACAAAACGCGGCAAGATACGCGGGGCCTGCACAATGGCAATGCCGGAGTTGCGGCCGAATGCGTCGCGGCCTTCCAGTTCAACAATGAAGTTGAGCGACTTGTTGAGCACGCGCGGGAACGGGTGGGACGGGTCCAGACCGATCGGCGTGAGCACCGGCATCAGTTCACGGAAGAAGTAATCGCGCACCCATTCGCGCTGGCTGTCGGTCCACAGCGTACGGCGGAAAAAGTGAATGCCTTCAGCGGCCAGCGCGGGCAGCATCACTTCGCCAAATACGCGGTACTGGCGCTCGACCAGATCATGGCTCTCACGCGTAATCCATTCGAAGGCCTGCATGGGCGTTACGCCCTCAGGCAGCAGGCGCGTGGCGGAGAGCTTCATGTTCTCCTTGAGCCAGGCCATGCGCACTTCGAAGAATTCATCCAGATTGGATGAAACGATACACAGGAACTTGAGTCGTTCCAGCAGCGGATTGGCCTGGTCTTCCGCTTGCGCCAGCACGCGGCGGTTGAATTCCAGGAGACCCAGTTCGCGGTTCAGCATCAACTGGTTTTCTGCGGGCTTGTAGATCATGTTCATGGTGTCGGCGTATGCGTGGCGGTTGATCGGTCTTGAAACCCGGCGTGAGCCGGGCGCGCAAACAGGGTAGAGCCGGTTGCTGCAGCAGCGATCGCCTGAAGCGATCGCAATGCCGATGCTTAGTTCGAAGGCGGCACGTAACCCTGAACAGCGTCTGCGCCACCGCCAAAGAAGTAGTTTTCCATCTGCTGTTGCAGATACTTGCGGGCGCTCGGATCAGCCAGATTCAGGCGGTTTTCGTTGATCAGCATGGTCTGGTGACGCACCCATGCCTGCCATGCCTCTTTGGAAACGTTTTCCCACAGGCGGCGGCCCAGATCACCCGGGACCGGCGGAAAATCCAGCCCTTCAGCCTCACGGCCCAGTTTGACGCAGTTGACGGTTCTGCTCATGTTGCTCTCGCTCATACTCTGTATTGAATGACACCGATATTGCCGCAGCGTGACAAAACCTTGCTATCAGGCAAAAACAATAGCCTGTATGCCACGTTGTAGAAGTTTCGGGTAAGCCTGCCAGTATACACCGCATGCCGGCCCGCTTCGCCCCTAACGCCGGCTGATCGGCACACAATGGGCTGACACGCCGATGGAACAATCGGTGCGGCATAATCGTCTGACGAGGTATGACCCCGTTTTATGCAGGCATGTGACCATGAGCGACTGGCCCTATCCCTTCTTGTTTGCCCACCGCGGCGGCGGCCGGCTGGCGCCGGAAAACACCCTGGCCGGCATGATGAAAGCCACGGAATGCGGCTACCGGGCGGTGGAATTCGACGTCAAACTCACTGCCGACAACGTCTGCGTGCTGCTGCATGACGACACGCTGGAGCGCACCAGCGACGGCCATGGCCCGATGGCGCAAAAGCGTTTTGCCGATCTGCAGGATGTGGACGCCGGCAGCTGGAAAGGCGAGGAATTTGCCGGCGAGCCTATCCCGGCCTTTAGCGACGTGGGTCTGTATTGCGTGCGCAATCGCCTGATGGCCAATGTCGAGATCAAACCTTGCCCCGGCCGCGAAGTGGACACCGGCAAACTGGTAGCGCGTGACGCCGCCTTGCTGTGGCAGGGCGAGGACGTGCCGCCGCTGTTGTCATCGTTCTCGTACGAGGCGCTGGAAGCCGCCGTCGCCGCCGCGCCCTGGTTACCCGTCGGCTGGCTGGTGGATCACTGGCACGACGACTGGGCCGAACGCCTGCAGAAGCTGGAAGCCGTTTCCCTGCATTGCAATCACAAAATCCTGACCGCCGCCCGCGTGAAAGCCGTGCGGGAGGCCGGTTATCACGTGCTGGCCTACACCGTGAATGACCCCGAACGGGCGCGAGAATTGCAAGGGTGGGGCGTGAGCGGGGTGTTTACGGATGCGCTGGATGCAATGCAGGGCGTGGAAGTTCCGGCCTGATCTGGCGCGTTGCCGGCGGGTGTGTGCAAGACCTTGAAACGCCGTTAGCGGGTAGGGTGGATTCGGAGCGGGGCGACAATCCACCATCGCAACGGTGGATTGTGTCGCGTGACCCTCAATACACAAACCGGTACCGCATCTCACCCAGGTTCAGTTCATCCAGAATCGCCTCGGCCCGTTCACGTGCGTTGCGCGGGCGCTGGCCGGATTTGCTGGCGATGATCAACTCGTTCTTCATCGAGTGCTCCCAGCCCACCAGTTCCGTCACGGTGACCTGGTAACCGTGCGCTTCCAGCAACAGGCAGCGCAGCACATTGGTGATCTGGCTACCGAACTCGCGGGTATGGATGGGGTGGCGCCAGATTTCAGACAACGGCGTTTTGCCGAAGGACTGGTTTTTCAGCTTGCGCAGGTGGCTGGCCACCTCGGCCTGGCAGCACGGCACCAGGACGATGTGGTGGGCATCTTTTTCCAGGGCGAACTTGATCGCGTCGTCGGTGGCGGTATCGCAGGCATGCAGCGCGGTCACCACGTCGATCTGTTCGGGCAGGGCGGTGGAGCTGATTGATTGCTCTACCGTCTCGTGCAGGAACGACATGCGGCCAAAGCCCAGCCGGTCTGCCAGCTCGCGTGAACCATCGACCAGCGCCTGACGGGTTTCAATCCCGTAGATATGGCCGTCGCTGCGTTCCTTGAAAAACAGGTCGTACAGAATGAAGCCCAGGTAAGACTTGCCCGCGCCGTGATCCACCAGCGACACCGCCGGGTGCTTTTCCAGCACGTCTTTGAGCAGCGGCTCAATGAAGTTGTACAGGTGGTAAATCTGCTTGAGCTTGCGGCGGCTGTCCTGATTCAGTTTGCCGTCCCGGGTCAGGATGTGCAGTTGCTTGAGTAATTCGACCGACTGGCCGGGGCGGATTTCTGGGGCGTTGTTCACGGGCAATCTCTTCAAACAGAAAAACCGGCATCTGGCCGGCGGGTCCAGTCTGGTTGGCATTGGCGCCACTGGACAAGGCTGAATTATAAAGGAATTTTGCTTGATCCCGCAGTCAGGATCATGCGCAGTACCACCGCCCGTCGATTCGTAAGTAAATTAGCGTTTTTTGATATCAATCAACAAATTGTGGGTGTATAAACTTACAAACTGGATGGCGATGTCATGCCGTCCGGTTCCGGAGCGACACCCATGAATGCACAATCCACCCTGTTTATGTCTGCCGCCGCCGCGGTCAACCCGGGTTCCAGACTCAAGCTGGCAGACCTGATGGCCTCGCTCAGCTATGCACTGGACATCACGGAAGGCCAGCCAGAAGGCCACTGTGTGCGCTGCTGCTGGATCGGCATCAACATTGCGCGCGAACTGGGTGTCAGCCAGCGCGACCAGTGGGACCTCTACTACACCTTGCTGCTCAAGGATCTGGGTTGCAGCAGCAATGCCGCCCGCATTTGCGAGCTGTATCTCACCGATGATCTCGGTTTCAAGCAAAGTTTCAAACTGGTGGGCACCGGCCTGCCGCAGATTCTGGGTTTTGTGTTCAGCCACACCGGGCGCAATGCCCGCTGGAGCTCCCGTCTGCAAGCCATCATGAATGTGCTCAAGAACGGTGGCGACATGGCGCAAGAGCTGATCCAGACGCGCTGCGACCGTGGCGCGGAGATTGCCCGCCGGCTGCGCTTTAACGAGGCCGTAGCAGGCGGCATCCGCGCGCTGGATGAACACTGGGATGGTTCCGGCCGGCCGGACAGACTGGCGGGAGAAGCCATTCCGCTGGCCTCGCGCATTGCCTTGCTGGCGCAGGTGATTGACGTGTTTCACTTCTCTGGCGGCCGCGGCGCAGCGCTCAATGAAGTCCGCGCCCGTGCCGGCAAGTGGTTTGATCCGGAACTATGCCGCGCGTTCGAATCCGTCGCCCAGGAGTCCATGTTCTGGCAGATGCTGGAGTCTGACCAGATCGCCAAAGCGGTACTGACACTGGAACCAGCGCAGTTTGCCGTGCCGGTGGATGAAGATTATCTGGATGATATTGCCGAGGCGTTTGGCGAGGTGGTTGATTCCAAAAGCCCGTTTACCGCTGGCCACAGCCAGCGCGTAGGCCTGTATACCGATGCCATTGCCGCGGCGCTGGAGATCCCGGAAGCGCGCCGGCGCTGGTTGCGCCGCGCCGCATTGCTGCACGATGTGGGTAAGTTGGGCGTCAGTAACTCCATTCTGGACAAGCCCGGCAAGCTGGATGACGAAGAGTGGGAAGCCATCAAGATGCACGCCAGTTATACCGAGGCCATCCTCTCGCGCATCGGTTCGTTCCGTGAACTGGCCAGAATGGCGGCGGCGCATCATGAACGTCTGGATGGCACGGGCTACCCGCGTGGCCTGAAGGCTGATGCCATCAGCCTGGAAACGCGCATTGTCACCACGGCCGATATTTTTGATGCCATCAGCGCCGAGCGCCCTTACCACCCGGCCACATCGATCGACGAAACACTGGCCATCATGAAAAAGAGCGTGGGCACAGCCATTGATCCGCGCTGCTTTGATGCGCTGTGCCGCGTGGCAGAAGTCGCCGTGCCGGCCTGATCAGTCAGCCGCGCCGGCCAGCCTTGCCAGTAAAGCGCTATCCGGCGGATGAGCGGCACACAGCGCGCGCTTGGCTTTGGGCGCCAGTTTCTTGATTGCGTATTCCTGCCGTGAAGCCTCGGCCCGGTCTGTGCACACCAGTACCGCCAGCAAGCGTACAGGCGGGTTGGCACGGGTATAGCGCGCGCCTTTGCCACTGGCGTGTGCCAGATAGCGCGCCGCCACATCATTGCTGATGCCGGTGTACAGGCTGCCGTTGCGGCACTCAATCAGATAGACAAACCAGGGCGCGCTGGCGCCGTCGGTAACAGGCTGCATAAAAAGGGTTTGCGTGCGGGCGCAAACGCGCCAATATTCGGGGCTCTGATCATCACATAAAGCTGGAATTGCCGCATGTCCAGATCCCGCATGAATCTCACCACCGGCCCGGTCGGTCGCACGCTGTTCCTGTTTTCATTGCCGGTACTGGGCAGCAATGTGCTGCAATCGCTCAATGCCTCGATCAACTCGATGTGGGTGGGGCATTACCTGGGCGAGGCCGCGCTGACGGCAACGTCCAACGCCAATATCGTGCTGTTCTTTTTGCTGGGCGTGGTGTTCGGGTTGTCCATGGCCAACACCATTCTGGTCGGCCAGGCTGTGGGCGCGCGCAACATGGATCAGGCCCGGCGCGTGGTTGGCACCAGCGCCACGTTCTTTGTGATTGTTTCAGTGTTGCTGGCCCTGGCCGGCGTGATCCTTACCCCGCACATCCTGGATGCCATGGGCACGCCGGCCGATGCCCGCCCGTACGCCGTGGCCTATCTGCGCGTGATCTTTATCGCCGTGCCGTTCATGTACCTGTACAACGTCATGATGATGACCCTGCGCGGTACGGGGGATTCCCGCACGCCGTTCTGGTTCATGTTGTTTTCGGTGGTGACGGACATCATCCTCAATCCGGTGCTGATCTTTGGCTGGGGACCGTTCCCCAAACTGGGCATTGCCGGCTCGGCCACGGCCACGCTGATTGCGCAAAGCACCAGTCTGATCGCCATGATGTGGTTCCTGAAGCGCCGCAAATACTTCCTGCTGCTGGGCCGGCACGAACTGCATTACCTCAAGCCTGATCCCGCCATCTTGCGCTCGCTGATCTTCAAGGGCTTGCCCATGGGTTTGCAGATGCTGGTGATCTCGTCCTCGGCCATTGTCATGATCAGCCTGGTGAACGCGCATGGCTCAACCGTGACGGCGGCCTATGGCGTGGCCTCGCAGCTGTGGAACTACATCCAGATGCCGGCGCTGGCGCTGGGGGCGGGCGTGTCGTCCATGGTGGCGCAAAACGTCGGCGCGGGGCTGTGGGATCGGGTATCGCGCATTACGCGGGTGGGCGTGATGTTCAATTTCCTGATGACCGGGGCGCTGGTGGGCCTGTTGCTGCTGCTTGATCGCGTGGTGCTGGGCTTGTTCCTGCCCGATGATGCCAACGCCATGAGCATTGCCCGGCATATCGACTGGACGGTGTCCTGGTCGTTCATCCTGTTCGGCGTGACGATTGTGCTGTTTGCCACCGTGCGCGCCACGGGCGCGGTGGTGGCGCCGCTGGTGATCCTGGTGATCTCCATGTGGCTGACGCGCTTGCCGTTTGCCTCGCTGATGAGCACGCATATGGGTCAGGAAGCCATCTGGTGGAGTTTTCCGGTGGGGTCGGTGGTGTCGCTCACGCTGGCGCTGTTGTACTACCGTTTTGGCGGCTGGCGGCAAGCCCGCATGGTGGCGTCCGGGGCAGCGGCGGTGGCGGCCAAATGAGCAAGCTGCGGTTTCTGACGGGCTACCCGCCCGAAGTGGTCACGCGCGTTGAACAGTTGCTGGACAGCGGCGAACTGGCGCCCTGGCTGACCAAACGCTACCCGGATCGCAACGAGATCCAGACCGACAAGGCGCTGTACGACTATGTCATCGAGATCAAACAGCGCTATCTGAAAAACGCACCGCAACCGGCGCGGGTGCAGTACGACAACCAGCTTGATCTGATTGGTGGCACGCTGGGCACCAATACCTTTGCGTCACGCGTGCAAGGCAGCAAGCTCAAGCGCAAGAACGAGATCCGCATCGCCACCTTGTTCCGCGATACGCCGCCGGAGTTCCTGAACATGATTGTCGTGCATGAACTGGCGCACCTGAAAGAGAAGGACCACAACAAGGCTTTCTACCAGATGTGCTGCCATATGCAGCCCGATTACCACCAGCTGGAGTTCGACTTGCGGGTGTGGCTGACGCTGCGCGAACAAGGCTAAGGCGGCCAGGCGGCGCGCATGCAAAAAGCCCGGTCATGGACCGGGCTTTTTGCTGCAACATCACCAGCAGATTGATCAGTGATCAGTCTTTCGGGTTGATGTTGTTGATGACGTATTTCACGCCCGGCACCTTTTCAGCGATCTGGCCGGCCTGGGCCATTTGTTCGCCGTGATCAACCGTACCGTCGATGGTGACTTCGGCCTTCTTGGAAGTCACAACCAGGTTGAACGCCTTCAGGGTTGCGTCGGCATCCAGCGCAGCCTTGACGGAAGCAGCCAGTTGCTCGTCGGTCGGGGCAGCAGCGGCGGCAGCGTCAGCAGCCATGGCAGCAGTAGCGGTGAAGGAAGTGCCAACAACCAGGGCGGCGGCGATCAGCGTACGTGCGAGCAGTTTGTTCATTTCTTTTCCCTTGTCACAAGACCGGATAATGAGAGCAGTTGAAAACGGATCGGCGTGCGCGAGACCCGCGCAGGGATTTCCGACTCAGGCGGAAATGTATGAATCAATCATTGCGGTTTCATGACAACTGCCCGGAATGCGCGAATAAATTGATGAACGCCATCGCCTGCAAACATCCTCAAACGGTCTGAAAGCCTTGCCAGGACTGCATCTGGCGCGCCAGGCATAAAAAAACAGCGGCCAGGGCCGCTGTTTTTTGTACGCCACGCAGGCGAGGCTGATTAACGCGGGTGTGCCACGTTGATCAGGTTCTTCACCGAGGTCACGCCGCTGACACCCTTGGCGATGGTTTCGGCTTTTTCAGAGTCATCCTGCTCTTGCACGGAACCAAACAGGGTGACTTCGCCATTGTTTTCCTTCACGCCCAGGTTAAAGGCATGCAGGGTGGCGTCCTTGTTCAGGGCGGCCTTGACCTGGCCAGTCAGCGAGTCTGCCGTGATAATGTGGTTCACCACGCTCTTCACGCCGTCGACCTTGCCAGCTGCATCAGCAATGGCGGCAGCCTGGTCTTTGGTCGCGGCAGTACCAGACAGGGTAATCACGCCCTTCTTGTTCTTGACCTTGACCTTGGATGCACCCAGTGCCGGATCCTTCAGCGCTTTCTTGACCTGCGAGGTCACCGACGGCTTGGCGGTGCTTGCTTCCATCGCCTTCTCGCCGTTGTCACCATTCGCGCCGTCGGCCCAAGCCGAAGTGGCGGTCACGCCGAGACCCAGACCAAGTGCCAGTGCCAGTGTGGTGCGCAAAAAAAGCTGCTTCATTCTTATTCCCTCTCATTTGGACTCAGATGTTGTAGCGGCAAATGGGCCTGAGAAGCCTGGTTTGGCGGGGCAAACCATTTATCAGGTCCAAAGTTATGCATAGGACATGTTACTGACACGTCAATCTGTTTTGCTGTGTCCAGGGGGAGGGGCGGTAGTCATCCTTTTGACAGCCTGGCAAAAGTAATAAAAAAAGGCTGTACCACCATGTGGTCAGCCTTTTTGTCCATCCGCAGTTTGATGATGGCTTAGTGGCGGGTCGCCCTGATCTTGTAGCGATAGCCCAGCCACATGGCCAGCAGCCAGACCGGCACCAGATAAACCGAGACATCCAGCCCCGGCGTAAACAGCAAGATGCCCAGGATCATGACCATGAACGCCAGGCAAATCCAGTTACTGAGCGGGAACCAGAACGAGCGGAACACAATGTGCTCGCCCTTGGCGTCCATGGCTTTGCGGAACTTGATATGGGTCAGGCTGATCAGCGCCCAGTTGATCACAAGCGCCGCCACCACCAGCGCCATCAGTACATCCAGCGCGCGGGCCGGGATCACATAGTTGATGATCACGCAGGCAAAGGTTGCCAGTGCCGACAGCAAAATAGCGGCAACCGGCACGCCACGGCGGTTCACCTTCAACAGTGCCCGCGGCGCATTGCCTTGTTCGGCCAGGCCGTACAGCATGCGGCTATTGGCATACACGCCGCTGTTGTATACCGACAGCGCTGCCGTCAGCACCACAATGTTCAGCACGTTGGCAGTCAGCCCTTCGCCAATCTGCGAGAAAATCATCACAAACGGGCTGCCACCAGCGGCGACCTTGCTCCAGGGGTAGAGCGACAACAGCACCGTGAGTGCGCCAATGTAGAAAATCAGGATCCGGTAGATCACCTGGTTCACGGCTTTGGGAATGCTCTTGCGCGGGTCATCCGCCTCTGCCGCGGTAATGCCGATCAACTCCAGCCCGCCGAACGAGAACATGATCACGGCCAGCATCATGAACAGGCCGCTGAAGCCGTGCGGGAAGAAGCCGCCGTCGTTCCACAAGTTGGAGATGGAAGCCTGCGGGCCGCCGTGGCCACTGACCAGCAGGTAACCGCCAAACACGATCATGGCGATCACGGCCACCACCTTGATGATGGCAAACCAGAATTCCATCTCGCCAAACAGCTTCACGTTGGCCAGGTTCACGGCGTTGATGGCGACAAAGAACACCAGCGCAGAAACCCAGGTCGGGATATCGGGCCGCCAGAATTCGACGTATTTCCCCACGGCGGTCAGTTCTGCCATGCTCACCAGCACATACAGCACCCAGTAGTTCCAGCCCGACAAAAAGCCGGCGAAGTCGCCCCAGTATTTGTAGGCAAAGTGGCTGAAGGTGCCGGCCACTGGCTCTTGCGCCACCATTTCGCCCAGTTGGCGCATGATCAGAAACGCGATAAAGCCGCCAATGGCATAGCCCAGAATCATGGAGGGCCCGGCGGCCTTGAGCACGCCGGCAGAGCCCAGGAACAGGCCGGTGCCAATGGCGCCGCCCAGCGCGATCAGCTGGATATGACGGTTTTTCAAGCCACGCTTGAGGCCGTCTTGTGAGGTGGATGTATCCAAAACAGGTTTCCTGCAAAGCCGGTGTACTTACCGGGGTCTATCAAATCAGCGCCAGTCTGGCGCCCAAACGGCACCAAAAAGTGCGGCCAGGCGAAAACCTGGCCGGCTTTGACTGTGGCACGCGTCAGCACGTGCCTCAAGTCGGGATATCAATTACGCGAAGGCGGAGCGACGCTTATTCTGCCGCCGCTGTGACCTTGATCAACACCTGGCCATCGACATTGACTGCCATGCCCGGGCGGATCTTGTTGGTCTTGCGCAGTTCCTGCACGCCGTCGACCATCACCACGCCGCTGGCGACCAGCGCCTTGCCGGCGCCACCGCTGTCTACCACGCCGGCAATCTTCAGCAAATCGTTCAGCGGGATGTATTCGGTGTTGATTTCAACTTCAAGCGTTTGCATGGGGTGCGGACCCGTGAAAAGTGGATGTTAACAGGATGAACCGGTCGGATGCGGGCAGCGCCACGCATGCTCCGGCCGTATGTCTGAGGGATAAATTACACTGCGCGTGCTTGCGGTAAAGCCGGCGTTTATTTCTGACCAACGATGGACAGCGCGACGGCCTCTGCCACCTTGATGCCATCCACGCCCGCCGACATGATCCCGCCCGCGTAACCGGCGCCTTCACCAGCCGGATACAGACCGCGCGTGTTCATGCTCTGCAAGGATTCATTGTCACGACGGATACGCACCGGGGACGACGTACGGGTTTCCACGCCGGTCAGCACTGCATCGTGCATATCAAACCCCTTGATCTGGCGCCCAAACGCCGGCAACGCTTCACGGATGGCGCTGATGGCAAAATCCGGCAGCGCGGTATCCAGGTTGGTCAGATGCACGCCCGGCGTGTAGGACGGCTGCACGCTGCCGAAGTCTTTGGAGGGCTTGTTGGCAATGAAGTCGCCCACCAGTTGCCCTGGTGCGCTGTAATTGCTGCCGCCCAGCACATAGGCGGCGGATTCGAGCTTGCGCTGGAATTCCACGCCCGCCAGCACGTGGCCAGGGTAGTCACGTTCCGGGCTGATATCGACCACGATGCCGGCGTTGGCATTGCGCTCGTTGCGCGAGTACTGGCTCATGCCGTTGGTGACTACGCGGCCTTCTTCGGACGTGGCCGCCACCACCGTGCCGCCCGGGCACATACAGAAGCTGTAGACCGCGCGGCCATTGCTGGCGTGGTGCACCAGTTTGTAATCGGCCGCACCCAGGATCGGGTGGCCGGCATTGGGGCCGAAACGGGCGTTATCGATCAGTGATTGCGGGTGCTCGATCCGGAAACCCACGCTGAACGGCTTGGCTTCCATGTACACATTGCGGTCGAACAGCATCTGGAAGGTATCGCGCGCAGAGTGGCCCAGTGCCAGCACCACATGATCGGTCTCGATGACTTCGCCGGTATGGGTTTTCACGCCGCGCACCTGCTGGTTGCCGTCGGCGGTTTTCTCGACGATCAGATCGTCCATGCGGGTCTGGAAGCGGATTTCACCGCCCAGTTCGATGATCTTCTCGCGCATGGTTTCGACCATGCCCACCAGCCGGAACGTACCAATGTGCGGCTTGGACACGTAGAGGATTTCTTCCGGCGCGCCGGCAATCACGAACTCGTGCAGTACCTTGTCGCCATGATGACGGTGATCCTTGATACGGCTGTAGAGCTTGCCGTCAGAGAACGTGCCCGCGCCGCCTTCGCCAAACTGCACGTTGGATTCCGGGTTCAGTTCGCGCTTGCGCCACAGGCCCCAGGTGTCTTTGGTGCGCTCGCGCACCGCCTTGCCGCGCTCCAGCACAATCGGCTTGAATCCGGTCTGCGCCAGGATCAGCGCAGCAAACAGGCCACAGGGCCCCAGGCCCACCACCACCGGGCGCTTTTGCAGGTTGTCTGGCGCAAACGCCACCGGCTTGTAGCTGGTATCCGGCGTGACGCTCACTTTAGTGTCGTTCTTGAAGCGCTTGAGCAGCGCGGCCTCGTTGCGCACTTCCACGTCCACGGTGTAGATCAGCAGGATGCTGGCTTTTTTGCGGGCGTCGTAGCTGCGCAGATAAATGCTGTGGCTGATGAGATCGTCCGCCTTGATGCCCAGCCTGGCCACAATCGCGGCGGGCAGTTCTTCAGGGGTGTGATCCAGCGGGAGTTTGATTTCGTTCAGTCGCAGCATTCAGTTTGATCCAGACAAAAGTGGCGGCCAGCGCAGCCGCAAACCCGGCATTGTACCGGATGCCGCGCCCCGGCCGGGGTTGAGGCGACGCGCGCGGCTGGCCTGGTAATTGTCACGCTCGTCACACCAGGGTGTGACTGAACTTTGACCTCATCGCATAGCCCATTATGATCTTTTGTGTCAGCGTGGCTGACGCCGGCATTTCTTCTAAAAAGGAAAAAAACAATGCTGCGGTTCATCGGCAATATTCTGTGGTTTGTGCTGGGTGGCGTGTGGATGGCCATTGGCTGGTGGCTGGCTGGCCTGGTCATGCTGATCACGATTGTGGGTATTCCCTGGGCAAAGGCCTGCTTTGTCATCGGCGGTTTTGCCCTGTGGCCGTTCGGGCGGGAAGCCGTGAACCGGCGCGATATCAACGGCAAGCATGACATTGGCACTGGCGCGCTGGGTTTTCTGGGTAACGTGATCTGGTTTGTGTTTGGCGGCTGGTGGCTGGCCATTGGCCACGTGCTGTGCGCGGCTGCCAACTTCATCACCATCATTGGTATTCCGTTTGGCATTCAGCACCTGAAACTGGCGCTGATAGCGCTGGCCCCCATTGGCCAGACCGTGGTCGAGAAAGACCGCATGTTCTCCATGCGCGGCTAGGGCGGGCTCTGCCGCCAGGCGGTGTCATGAACGGGCGTCTTGCACGACTCTATGGGTATATCAAATGCCACCAGAGGTCTGCCATGCGCCCGTTGTTGTTTCAGCTCCCCCACTTGGTTGCCAGCGCTGCGCTGGCGCTGCTCCCCGCAACCCAGGCCGTTGCCGCCGCATGCCAGGCCCAAAGCGGCACGCACCGCGCCGCGCTGGTGCAACTGTTTACCTCTGAAGGCTGTTCAGACTGCCCGCCCGCCGACGCCCGCCTGGACACACTGGGCAACGCCGCGTCTGCCCAGACCGGCGCCATTATCCCCATTGCCCTGCACGTGAATTACTGGGACGACCAAGGCTGGCGCGACCCGTTTGCCGACCCGGCCTATGGCGATGTTCAGGAATGGATGGTTCACGCCACTGGCGGGCGCGTGGTGTACACACCGCACTTTTTCATCAACGGCACCCCGCTGCTGGACTGGCGCAGCCGGCTGGATGACCTGATGAACAACGCTACCCGCCAGAACGCCCCGGCCGGCGTGTATGTGGACGCCACCCCGCAAGAGGGCAACAAGCTGACGGTTTCGGCCAAGGCATCCGGGCTGAAAACGGATGCGCAACTACGTGTGGCGGTGGTGGAAGGCGGCCTTGTCTCTCATGTGGTCGCCGGGGAAAACAGCGGCGCCACGCTGACCCATGCGCACGTTGTCCGTGCCCTGAGCCCGGCGCTGTCCATCCACAACGACAACCCCGTGCAAACCACGCTGGCCATCCCCGCCGCGACCGGCAAAAAAGTGCGCGTGGTGGCGTGGCTGCAAAACCCGCAAACGGCAGAGGTAGTACAGGCGGTCAGCACGGCCGATTGCGCGCGTTGACCGCCCGCATCACGCGCTGAGCTGCTGCTTGCCGAGTTTTTCCAGCAACAAGGCATATTCCACCGCCTTGCCGCGGAACAGCGACTCATGCACATTGCCCGCCAGGTTCATCTGGGTGAGCGGCTGCAACGCCGACACCTGCACCGCAGGCACCGGGCCTGCAAGCAGCGCGTCATGCGTGGCGGCCATCTGCAACATCACCTCTTGCAGCGCGGCCTTGAACGTGGGCGATGCACTGGTGTATTCCGCCGCAAACGTCTTCATCAACTTGCCAAAATCCACCAGAAAATCCAGCACCTGCTGATGGGTTTTGAGCAAGCCCAGATCTGCGCGATATCGTTCCAGATGCCACGGCATGAGCGAGTTCAGATCCACCGCCAGCATCTGCACCGACGCCCGGAATGCATTGGCGGATTTTTCCAGCGCCGGCAACGCAGCCTGATCGCCCGCCAGGCTGGCCCGCACGCACGCCGTGGCCGCCCCGGTCGCCTGCAGCAGCAGCTTGTGCGCCTCGTGGCCGTGATCGGGCGGCAAGATCAGCTTGTGTATGGCAAAGCCCAGAAACATGCCGACAATGACGCTGAACAGCCGCTGCTCGATCAACTCCATATACGTGCCGGAATACAAAATCAGCGTCATCGCCACCGTCAGGCTGGTCAGCCGGAAAAACTGCGGCCGCAGTTTCACCAGCCCCAGAATCACAATCGGCACCAGCACCACACCCAGCACAAAATGCGGATGCGTCAGCCACAACACCAGACACCCCACCGGCACTGCAATCACATTGGTCAGCACGCGCTGATAAAAATAACTCTGCGCCGCGTTCACAGAGTTACCGAGTGCCAAAGTCAGCATGGCCGAGGTCGCCATACCAATCGCCACCTCGTTATTGCCGTACCAGTACGCCGGGAAATACCCCAGCCACATCGCCAGCGCAAACTTCAGATAACGCGCGTTATCGGTCAGGGAAAAATCGGCCAGGCGGGATTTGAGCGGGGATGAGTTCATGATCTACAAAGGATTGCCGATGCAACGGCCAAACAGAACAATCATGGGCGCGGTGTCGCCCATGTAGCCGGCAATGTTGGCTTGAATCCACTCCTCTTGCGTGATGGGAGACCAGTCGATTTCATAACCACAAGCCACAATCAGATGTTCAAACAGAATACGCTGGGCCCGGCCGTTACCCTCCCGGAACGGGTGGATCACATTCAGCTCCACGTAGAAGTCTGCAATACCACTTACCAGTTCCGGTTTGGCCAGCCCGTCAAAGAATCGGGCTTGTTCCATCCTGGTAAACAAGCGTGTAGCTTCGGAGACTATCCGGCTGGCAGTACAAAACCGCGTTTCATCTTTGGAAATATCGACACTACGAATTTCCCCGGCCCAGGCGTAAATATCTGCAAAGAGTTGCCGGTGAATATTTTGCAGATCGTGTAGCGTGTAAGGCGGGTTGGTGGGGTCGATCAGCTGAGCGTTGATGGCGGTGATTTCCTGCTCTGCTTCATCCAGGAGGCTGTTGTCGGTGATGCCCAGCTGATTTTTCAGTACGGCGCTACCTGGGTAGCAATAGCTGTCTTGCCCCGCGCCATACTTGTCACGCATTACTTGCTCTTGTGCGTGTACTTGGCGATCAGGGTCGCCTTGGTTTGTTCCAGTTCCGTGACCGTCATGATCCTGGCCGAAGACGGGGCATAGCCCTCCAGCCGCAAGCTGGCGTTATAGTTGGCCAGGCGCGTTTTCATGACGTACTCAGTTTTGACTTTCTGGCTTGCCATAAAGAATCTCTGTGTGAGCCGTGGCGCAATTATAGCCGGTGTTGCCGCTGCTCAGCGGGGCTTGTTCAGCGCTGCAGCGGCCACAAACAAAGCCTTCAACCCCGCTTCATCCAGCGTGGCGCCTTCCTTGAAATCAATCGCCCGCCGCGCATTGCCTTCCAGGCTGGAATTGAACAGTTTGTTGGGGTCTGCCACCGCCGCGCCCTTGGGGAAAGTCAGCTTCACCGCTGCCTTGTAAGACTCCCCGGTGCAGATAATGCCGTTGTGTTCCCACACCGGCACGGCCCATTTCCAGGTCTCGACCACCTCCGGGATGGCTTCATGCATCAGCGCCCGCAGCCTGGCCAAAGTCTCGCCGCGCCAGTCGTTCAGCTCGGCAATGCGCTCGTCAATCAGGATGGGTGCGGGGCGGTTGGGATCGCCGCTGGTTTTGTGCATGGCATTTCCTCAGGGATTGATCGACATATCCTGGCAGGCGCATCGCATTTTTGAAATCTGAACAGGCTGATCCTCAGGCGTTGTACCCCAAATTCGGCGCCAAATCCCGTTCCGCCTGCTCCACAGAAACCCCACGCCGTGCCGCGTAATCCTCTACCTGATCCTTGGCCAGTTTGCCCACCGCAAAGTACTGCGCCTGCGGGTGGCTGAAGTAGAAGCCGCTGACCGCCGCCGTGGGCAGCATGGCGTAGCCTTCGGTCAGGGTCATGCCGATGCTGTTTGCGTCCAGTACGCGGAATAGGTCGGTTTTGGTGGTGTGGTCCGGGCAGGCGGGGTAGCCGGGGGCGGGGCGGATGCCGGTGTATTTCTCGTCGGTCAGTTCATCCACCGTCAGTTGTTCTTCCGGTACGTAGCCCCAGATTTCCTTGCGGACCTTGCGGTGCATGTATTCGGCAAAGCCTTCGGCAAAACGGTCGGCCAATGCTTTCACCATGATGGCGCTGTAGTCGTCGTTGGCGTCTTCAAAGCGTTTTACGTGCGGGTCAATGTTCAGGCCGCCGGTGACGGCAAAGGCGCCGATGTAATCGGTCTTGCCGCTGGTTTTGGGGGCGATGAAGTCAGAGAGCGCCCAGTTGGGTTTGCCTTCGGCTTTGGCGTTCTGCTGGCGCAGGGTGTGCCAGGCCATCAGTTTTTCGCCGGTTTGCGGGTCGTAGATTTCAATATCGTCGCCCACGCTGTTGGCGGGCCACAGGCCGATCACGCCCGATGCGGTCACCCATTTTTCTGCGACCATCTTTTGCAGCATGGCTTGCGCGTCGGCAAACAGCGCGCGGGCGGATTCGCCGACGACGGCGTCTTCCAGAATGCGCGGGTATTTGCCAAACAGCTCCCAGGCGTTGAAGAACGGGCTCCAGTCGATGATCGGGGCGATCTCTTCCAGCGGCACGTTTTCAAACTTCATCACGCCCAATTGTTTGGGTTTGGGCGGGTTGTAGTGCGGCCAGTCGATGACGGGCCTGAAGGCGTTGGCGCGCGCGGTGGCCAGCGGCAGCAGCTTGCTGGCGCCCTTGTTGGCGTGAATGGTGCGGATGTTCTGGTACTCGTCACGCACCTTGCCGACGTAATCGGGCTTGAGTTCGTCGCTCAAGAGGCTGGAACACACGCCCACGGCGCGGCTGGCGTCGGGGACGTAGATCACGTTGCCGCTGGGGTAGTTGGGCTCGATCTTGACCGCGGTGTGCACCTTGGAGGTGGTCGCGCCGCCAATCAGCAGCGGTACGTCGAATGCCTGGCGTTCCATTTCCTTGGCCACGTGCGCCATTTCTTCCAGGCTAGGCGTGATCAGGCCAGACAGGCCAATGATGTCCGCGCCGATCTCTTTGGCGGTATCCAGAATCTTTTGCGCGGGCACCATCACGCCCAGGTCGGTCACCTGATAGTTGTTACAACGCAGCACCACGCCGACGATGTTCTTGCCGATGTCATGGACGTCACCCTTCACGGTGGCCATCACGATCTTGCCCTTGGCCGGCGCGTCTGCCAGACCCATGGCGATTTTTTCTTCTTCGATAAACGGTTCCAGGTGGGCCACGGCGGCTTTCATGACGCGGGCGGATTTCACCACCTGCGGCAAAAACATCTTGCCGGCGCCGAACAAGTCGCCCACGTGGTTCATGCCGTTCATGAGCGGGCCTTCGATCACGTGGATCGGGCGCTCGGCGGCCTGACGGGCTTCTTCGGTGTCTTCCACGATAAAGGTGGTGATGCCTTTGACCAGCGCGTGGGTAATGCGCTCTTGCAGCGGCAGTTGGCGCCAGCTCAGGTCTTCGCCCTTGGCGGCGTTGGCGTCGCCCTTGAAGCTTTCGGCCAGGGCGATCAGCGCCTCGGTGGCGGCCAGCGGGTCCGGGTTGCCGGTGTCGCGCATCAACACCACGTCTTCGATGCGGTCGCGCAGTTCTTGCGGCACTTCTTCGTACACTTCCAGCGCGCCGGCGTTGACGATACCCATCGTCATGCCCTGGCTGATGGCGTGGTACAGGAACACGGCGTGGATCGCCTCGCGCACCTTGTTGTTGCCGCGGAAGCTGAAAGACACGTTAGAGACGCCGCCGGAAATCTTGGCGTACGGCAGGTGCTGTTTGATCCAGCCGGTGGCTTCGATGAAGTCCAGGCCATAGCGGGCGTGTTCTTCAATGCCGGTGGCAATGGCAAAAATATTCGGGTCGAAGATGATGTCTTCGGGCGGGTAGCCCACTTCGTCCACGAGGATGCGGTAGCTCTTCTCGCAGATCTCGATCTTGCGGGCAAAGGTGTCGGCCTGGCCGACTTCGTCAAACGCCATGACGATCACCGCCGCGCCGTAGCGACGCAGCAGGCGGGCCTGTTCGACAAACTTCTCTTTGCCTTCCTTCATGCTGATCGAGTTAACGATCGGCTTGCCCTGAATGCACTTCAGGCCGGCTTCGATGACGTCCCACTTGGAGCTATCGACCATGATCGGTACGCGGCTGATGTCGGGCTCGGCGGCGACCAGGTTCAAAAAGGTGACCATGGCTTTGTGGGCGTCCAGCATGCCCTCGTCCATGTTGATGTCGATCACCTGCGCGCCGGCTTCCACCTGCTGGCGGGCCACTTCCAGCGCGGCGGGGTAATCGCCGTTCAGGATCAGGCGAGCAAAGGCTTTGGAGCCGGTGACGTTGGTGCGTTCGCCCACGTTCACAAACAGGTCTTTGTCGCCAATGTTGAACGGCTCAAGGCCGGAGAGGCGGCATTTCTTTTCGATATCCGGCAGCGCGCGCGGCGCAATGTCTTTAACGGCCTCGTAAATGGCGGCGATGTGATCCGGCGTGGTGCCGCAGCAACCACCAATGATGTTCACCAGGCCATGCTCGGCCCATTCCTTGACCTGACCGGCCATGGTGGCCGGGTCCAGATCGTAGCCGCCAAAGGCGTTGGGCAGGCCGGCGTTGGGGTGGACTGAGACAAAGGTCTCAGAGATCCGCGCCATTTCTTCCACGTACTGGCGCAGCAAATCCGGGCCCAGCGCGCAGTTCAGACCAAAGGTCAGCGGTTCGGCGTGGCGCAGGCTGTTGTAGAAAGCTTCAGTGGTCTGGCCGGTCAGCGTGCGGCCGGATTGATCGGTAATCGTGCCGGAGATCATCACCGGCAGGCGCTCGGCCTCGGGGTGCTCGTCAAAGTATTTGTGGATGGCGAACACGGCGGCCTTGGCGTTCAGTGTGTCGAACACGGTTTCGACCAGCAGCAAGTCCGCGCCACCCTTCACCAGGCCGTCGATGGCTTCGGTGTAGCTTTCCACCAGTTCATCAAAAGTCACGTTGCGGTAGCCAGGATCGTTCACGTCCGGGCTGATGGTGGCGGTGCGGTTGGTCGGGCCCAGCACGCCGGCGCAATAACGCGGCTTGTGCGGTGTTCTGGCGGTTTGCGCCACGCACAGTTCTTTCACCAGTTTGGCGGCGGCGTGGTTCATTTCCCACACCAGCTCTTCCATGCCGTAGTCCGCCATGGCAATGCGCGTGCCGTTAAAACTGTTGGTCTCGATGATGTCGGCACCAGCGTCCAGATACGCCTGGTGGATTTCACGGATCACCTGCGGCTTGCTAAGCACCAGCAAATCGTTGTTGCCCTTGAGGTCGCTCGGCCAGTTGGCAAAACGCTCGCCGCGGTAGTCGGCTTCTTGCAACTCATAGCGCTGGATCATCGTGCCCATACCGCCATCCAGGATCAGGATGCGTTGGTTGAGCTGGTGTTGCAGGTCGGCGCGACGAGTCATGGGCTTGATTCTCAAGGGTTTCACAGGGCGAATCTGCAATTTTAACATGAGGGCGGGTGGCAAAAGCCAAAGCCGGTGGGCCGCTCATTCCATTGGCGGATAGCCTGACCTGAAGATTTAGGCTTGCGGCAAGCGCTGGCGCGGCGCATAACAGAAAATTACCCGTGCAATTGTCACGCGCCCGGGTGTTGTTTGCCGCGTTTGCCGGCTTGCGGCCCGGTGCTTGTAAAACCGGCCAGAAAAACCCACTTTGAGAACAACCCGGTCTTGCGCTGAAACCGGCGCAACGGCTGGAACATAATCAGGCGATACTTGGTCTTGCACACAGGAGCCGCGGTATCAGCCCCGGCCCGTCACCACAAAAAGAACACGCGAACACATCGCACAGGAGAAGCGAAATCATGAAAGTACAGGCCATCCGTTTTGAGCAGACTGGCGATGCGTCGGTGCTGCGTTATGGCGATACCGATATCCCCGACCAGCCCGGCCCCGGCGAAGTGCGTTTGCGCCATGTGGCGGTGGGTGTGAATTTCATTGATACCTATCACCGCAGCGGTTTGTACGCCGTGCCGCTGCCGTCCGGCATTGGCCAGGAAGCCGCCGGGGTCGTGGAAGCGCTGGGCGAGGGCGTGACCGAATTCAAGGTGGGAGATCGCGTAGCGTATGCCGGCGGCCCGATCGGCTCGTATTCGTCTCACCGCAATATCGCGGCGGCCCGCCTTGTACCGGTGCCGGACGCAGTACCGGATGAAGTCGCCGCCGGGACGTTGCTGCGCGGCATGACCGCGCAATACCTGCTCAAGCGTACGTTCAAGGTTGAACCGGGCATGACGGTGCTGATTCATGCCGCAGCCGGCGGCGTGGGCCAGATCGCCACCCAGTGGGCACGCACGCTGGGCGCGCGCGTGATCGGCACGGTGGGTTCTGCGGCCAAGGCCAGACTGGTGGCCCCGTTCTGCGATCATGTCATCGACTACACCCAGGGCAGCTTTGCCGAACAAGTGCGCGCGCTGACTGACGGCAAAGGCGTGCCGGTGGTGTATGACGGCGTGGGCAAGGCGACATTTGAAGGCTCGCTCGATAGCCTGGCGCCGCGCGGCATGTTGGTCAGTTTTGGTAATGCCTCTGGCGCGGTGCCGCCGTTCTCGCCGGGCATTCTGTCGCAAAAAGGCTCGCTCTTTCTGACGCGCCCGACGCTGGGGCATTACACCGCAACGCGTGAGGAATTGCTGGCGACAGCCGCTGATTATTTCTCGGTTGTTGCCAATGGCGCCGTCAAAGCCGAGGTCCACCAGCGTTATGCGCTGGCCGACGCGGCCAAGGCGCACCGGGATCTGGAAGGCCGCCAGACCACGGGCTCCATCGTATTGCTGCCTTGAACCCACTTCACCCGTACTGCGAGCGCCACCATGGTTCATCTCATGTATCTGCACGGGTTTTTGTCGAGTCCGTTTTCGCACAAGGCCAATGAAACAGCGGTCTGGATGGCTGAACACGGTTATTCGGATTTTTTTCACTGCCCGCAATTGCCGATGGAGCCGTTTGAGGCCGCCACGGAAATCCGCCTTGCCATCGACAAACTGCACGGCGAGCCGGTGTGCTTTATCGGCAGCTCGCTGGGGGGCTACTTTGCCACCTGGGCGGTAGAAGAGTTCGGAGGCAGCGCGGTGCTGGTCAACCCGGCCGTTCACCCCTATGTGCTGATCAACCAGTATGTCGGGCTGCAACGTAATTACCAGACTGGTGAGATTCATCAGATTGACGCGGTATTCGGCGAGCACCTGAAACACTTCGAGCGTAAGATCAGCGACCCTGCGCGCTACTGGCTCATGGTGCAGACCGGCGACGAAACGCTGGACTATCGCGAAGCGGTGGCCAAATACGCGGGCAGTGCACAAACCGTCATTGAAGGCGGCGATCATTCGTTCCAGCGGTATGGTGATTACCTGCCGCAAATCTGGGACTTCGCTCAAGGAGAAAGCTAGACATGCCTACGCCACAGCGCGGCATTTTGCCTGTTGCGTCCACCCACGCAATTTTCCTGACCTTGCGCCGCCGTCTGGGCCGTCGCGGCGACCCGGCCTTGCGCAGCTTGCTGGGGCAGATTCCCGAGCGGATAGAAACCCTGGCCGCCGGCAACAAAGAAGCGGGCATCAGTGCCGTGCTGGCCATCGGCAGTGATTGCTGGGCCGAGATTTTTGAATCCGGCCGTCCGGCCTTGTTGCGGCCGTTTCCGCGCATTGCCGGCGCCATCCACCCGGCCCCGGCCACAGATGGCGACTTGCTGCTGCATATCCGCGGCGAGCGCTATGACCTGATTTTTGAATTTGCCGACCATCTGGCAGTGCAGCTGGGCGACTGGTTTGAAGTGGTCGAATCCGTAAACGGGTTCCGCTATCGCGACAAACGTGATCTGACCGGCTTTGTGGACGGCACCGAAAACCCGGAAGGCGATGAAGACCGCACCGCCGCCGCCGTCGTGGGCGAGGAAGACGCCGAGTGGGCCGGTGGCAGCTATCTGCACGTGCAGCGCTATGTGCACCGGCTGGAGCAATGGACCAAGCTGCCCGTAAAGCAGCAAGAAGCCATCATGGGCCGCACCAAGGCGCACAACGAAGAGATGGACGACGAACACAAGCCGCGCACCGCACACATTGCCCGCGTGGTGATTGAAGAAAACGGCGAAGAACTGGAAATGCTGCGGCACTCGTTGCCGTATGGTTCGCCCGCCGGTGATCGCGGTCTGTACTTTGCCTCTTATGCCCGCACGCCGGATATCTTTGAAAAGATGCTGACGCGCATGGTCGCCCCCACTTTTGATGGCCGTGTTGACCATATGCTCAACTACACCCGCGCGGTGAGCGGTGTGGCGTTCTTTGCGCCCAGCCGGGAGAAACTGGCCAGCCTGGCCGGTGCCAGGCAAGGCTGATTGCGTCGCCAACCAACAAAAAGCCCGACATGTTGTCGGGCTTTTTGTTGATCAGGACCGCGCGGATCAGCTGCGCAGCATCTGCAGCAGCACGTTGTACTGGTGCGAGAGTTCGCTGTCGCTGCTGCGCTGGGTTTCAATGGTGCGGCAGGCGTGCAGCACCGTGGTGTGATCGCGGCCGCCAAAGGCATCGCCAATGGCCGGCAATGACATCGGCGTGAGTTCCTTGGTCAGCGACATGGCAATCTGGCGCGGGCGGGCGATATCACGCGTGCGCTTTTTGGAGTGCATGTCCGCAACCTTGATCTTGTAGAAGTCCGCCACGGTTTTCTGGATGTTCTCCACCGTGATCTGGCGGTTGCCAGAGGCCAGAATGTCGCGCAGCGCTTCTTTGGCGGCTTCCAGCGTCAGTGCCTGGTTGGTGAAGCGGGCATAGGCCAGCACGCGCTTGAGCGCGCCTTCCAGTTCACGCACGTTGGAGCGGATGTGCTTGGCGATAAAAAACGCCACGGTCGAATCGAGTTTGAAGTTCTCGCGCTCGGCTTTCATCATCAGGATGGCCACGCGCATTTCCAGTTCCGGCGGCTCAATGGCAACCGTCAGGCCCCAGGAGAACCGCGACACCAGCCGGTCTTGCAGGCCGTCGATCTCTTTGGGGTAGCGATCCGAGGTGATGATGATCTGCTTGTGGCCTTCCACCAGCGCGTTGAAGGCGTAGAAGAATTCTTCCTGCGTTTTGTCCTTGCCGACAAAGAACTGGATATCGTCGATCAGCAACAGATCCAGCGAATGGTAGTAGCGCTTGAACTCGTCAAACGACTTGTGCTGATAAGCCCGCACCACGTCGGCCACGTACTTTTCGGCGTGGATATAGCGGATCTTGGCCGCCGGGTTGCGCTGATGCACCGCGTTGCCAATCGCCTGGATCAAGTGGGTCTTGCCCAGACCGACACCGCCGTACACAAACAACGGGTTGTAGCTCACGCCCGGGTTCTCGGCCACTTGCTGGGCCGCGGCGCGCGCCAGCTGGTTGGCCTTACCGGTCACCAGCGTTTCAAAGGTGAAGCCGGGATTCAGACGCGTGGTTTCGTGGTGCGTGGAACCGCCCTGAATGGCCGGTGCCGGGCGCACGCTGGGCGCAGGCGCCGGAATGGTGGCGACACTGGCGGGCTGGTTGTAGCTGGTCGGGGCGGCCGCAGGGCGCGGCGGGGTGGCCGACGGCGCCGGCACTTTGCGCGCGGCAGAACCGACCTTGAGCGAAATCGCGGGCACACCACCTTCAAAGAAGGAACTGGCGGATTCTTCAATCACGCCCAGGTAACGGTCGCGGATGAACTGCAGAAAAATCTGGTTGGGGACGATCAGGTTCAGGCTGTCGCCGTTGACCTCGGCCACCAGCGGCTTGATCCAGATACGGAACTGGTCGGCCCCAAGGCGGGACTCCAGTTCAGTAAGGCAGTGGGACCAGCAGTTTTCCAGTGCAGACATGACGACCTGTTTTGATATGCCCTAATGTCTGGTTTACCCCGCCTCTGGCGCGCGCAAGGCGCAGGCCGCAGCGGCTGGCGGATAAGCCAGCCTGGGTAAAGCCTGGTTCGGACTGATTTTTGTGGATCGACCGGATTCTACGCTCAACAAGCGGACTTATCCACAGGCGCGGTGGATAGCGTTTGTCTTTTTGTGTTGACAATTTAAGAGCTTAACTGTGTAATTGATGGTTTACTCCAGTTTTTTTGCAGAGACACCATCATGAAGCGTACTTTCCAGCCTTCCGTTATCAAGCGCAAACGCAACCACGGCTTTCGCGCACGCATGGCAACCCGCGGTGGCCGCGCAGTTCTGCGCGCTCGTCGCGCTCAAGGCCGCGCCAAGCTGTCCGCCTGATTCTGGGCGGGTGCGTCCGGTATGTCGGGCGCTGCACGATACCGCTTTACGCGGGCACAGCGTTTACTGAAAACGGATGAATTTTCATCCGTTTTTAGTTTGCGTAATGCGGTCAGCAATGTGCATTTTCAGGTTTTAGCCCGTCCCAACGCGCTGCCAAGGGCCAGACTCGGCCTCGTGGTAGGCAAACGGACCGACAACCGGGCCGTGGTGCGCAATTACATCAAGCGCACAATCCGGGAAACTTTCCGCCTCAACGCCCAGTCTCTGGCAGGGCTTGATCTGGTGGTGCGTTCGCGCCAGGCCTTTGGCCGCAAGGAACGCGTTGCCGTGCGGGAAGAATTGCAAGATCTGTTCGCACGGATCCGCCGCAGATGTCCCGTCTGATCATTCTACTGCTGCAAATCTACCGCTACACGCTCAGCCCTTTGCTGGGCGCGCGCTGTCGTTTCACCCCCAGTTGTTCACAATATGCGATCGAAGCCGTGACCAGATATGGCGCGGTGAAAGGTGGGTGGCTTACAATGCGCCGTCTTGCCCGCTGCCATCCGTGGGGTGGGCATGGGCACGACCCCGTTCCCTGAACGGGTTTGCAGCAAAAACGCAGTCGTTCCAGTCACATGCCGTGAGCTGGCCTGACTACACCGAAACAGGCACCAGGTGCCGGATCAGCAGCCTAACCCGCTGCGCCGGACCGTGATTCGAGTACACGATGGATACCCGCAGACTGATTCTGTTCATCGCGATTTCGTTTGGCATTCTCTTCTTCTGGCAGAAGTGGGTGGACAAGCGCTATCCGCACGCCCAGACCGCCGAGCAAACCGCGACCGCTTCCGGCTCCGCCGCTGCACCCGCTGCGCCGGGCGCTGCGCCACAAGACGCCGCCGCACTGGCCAAGGGTCAGCGCGTCAAGGTCACGACTGACCTGTTTGCAGCCGAGATCGACACCGACGGTGCCGACCTGCGCCAGCTGCAACTGCTCAAGCATGGTGCCCAGGGCGATGCCTCGCAGCCGTTCACGCTGCTGCAAGACAGCGGCGCGCACACTTACGTGGCGCAAACCGGTCTGATCGGCACTGGCATGCCGAACCACAAGAGCATGTTTACTGCCAGCCAGGCGGCCTACACCCTGGCTGATGGCCAGAACAAGGTGGATGTGCGTCTGGAAAGCACCGGCCCGGATGGTGTGAAGGTCGCCAAGATCTACACGTTCACCCGTGGCAGCTACATCATCAATGTCACTTACGAAATCACCAACGGCGGCACTGCGCCGGTGACGACGTCGGCGTACTTCCGCCTGCTGCGTGACGGCAAGCCGGCCGACCAGAGCACTGGCCCGAGCATGTTTGGTGGCGCGCATACCTTCACTGGCCCGGCCGTGTACACGGACGAAGGCAAGTTCCAGAAGGTTGAGTTCTCCAAGATCGACAAGGGCGAAGCCAACTACGTGCAAAGTGCCAAGGATGGCTGGATTGCCATGATCCAGCATTACTTTGCCAGCGCGTGGATTCTGTCGCCGTTTGACCAGCCGTCGGCATGTGGCGCAACCGCCTGCCGTTACGAGCTGAAAAAACTGCCGGACGGTTTGTACTCTGCCGGTGCCATTGTTGATCTGCCGGCCATTCCGGCGGGTGGCAAGAAAGACCTGACGGTGCAGCTGTATGCTGGTCCGCAGGAAACCGCCATCATCGATCACGTGGCGCCAGGCTTTGACCTGATCAAGGACTACGGCATTTTCACCGTGTTCTCCAAGCCGATCTTCTGGCTGCTGGATCATATCCACAAGATCGTCGGCAACTGGGGCTGGTCCATCATCATCCTGACCATGCTGATCAAGGCGCTGTTCTATCCGCTGGCCTCCAAGAGCTATCGCTCCATGGCCAAGATGCGCAAGCTGGCACCGCGCCTGGAAGCGCTGAAAGAACGTCATGGCGATGACCGCATGAAGTTCCAGCAAGCCACCATGGAGCTGTACAAGAACGAGAAGGTCAACCCGCTGGGTGGTTGTCTGCCGATGCTGGTGCAGATCCCGATCTTCATCTCGCTGTACTGGGCCCTGCTGGCTGCGGTTGAACTGCGCCAGGCCCCGTGGATTCTGTGGATTCACGATCTGTCGGTGAAAGACCCGTACTACGTGCTGCCGGTGCTGATGACGGTCTCGATGTACGTGCAGACGCTGCTGTCGCCGCCGCCGCCGGACCCGATGCAAGCCAAGATGATGAAGATCATGCCGCTGATTTTCAGTGTGTTCTTCTTCTTCTTCCCGGCCGGTCTGGTGATTTACTGGGTAGTGAACAACTGCCTGTCGATCGCACAACAGTGGTACATCACCCGGTCGATCAACAAGCAAGACCCTGTCCAGACCGCCTGACAGGCCGTGTGAGACAAAAAAACAGCCACCCTTTGCGGTGGCTGTTTTGTTTTGTGGGCCGCCCCGAGTCAGGGTCGCCTGGCTGGTCAGCTGCGTACGGTCGCGCGGTACGTGGTGATCTGCCGGTAAGTCTGCCCGGGGCGCAGGATGACCTCGTGTGCCGAGGGCATGTTGACCTGATCCGGGAACGCCTGCGTTTCCAGGCAAACTCCATCGTGCGCGTGATAAGCGCGGCGGCCGGTGGTGCCTTCCAGGAAGTTGCCGGTATATACCTGAATGCCGCGTTCGGTGGTGGCGGTAATCAGTTCGCGCCCGCTGGCCGGATCAAACAGCGTGGCAACCTGGCGCAGCGTACCGGGCTCGCCTTCAGGCACGTAGCAGTGGTCCAGACCGCGCGCGATGCCCAGTTGCGGGTGGCTCATGGCCAGCACCTCGCCCAGCGCTACCGGCTGGCGCAAATCCAGCGGCGTGCCATCAACGCGCGCCATGTCCACCGGAATGGATTCGTGATCAATGGCCAGATAACGCCCTGCATTCACCTGCAGTTGCTGCGCGCGGATATCGGCTGCGCCGCCGGCCAGGTTGAAGTAGACGTGATTGGTCAGATTGACGGGCGTGGGGGCATCGGTGCGGGCGCCGTAGGTCAGCGTCAGCGTGCCGTCGTCCGCCAGTTCGTACTCCACCCAGACCTGCAGATTGCCCGGGAACCCGGCCGCGCCAGCGGGCGAGGTCAGCGTCAGCTGCAAGCTATTGCCCAGGATGTGGCCTTGCCAGCGCTGGGTGTGAAAGCCGGCATCGCCACCATGCAGCAGGTTGGCGCCTTCATTGGCGGTGAAAATGTACTGCTGGCCATCAATGGTGCAGCGTGCGCCCTTGATGCGGTTGGCCCAACGCCCGGCAATGCAACCGAAAAAACCGGCACCGGACAAATAACCGGCTGCGTTGTCGTGCCCCAGCACGATATCGCTCATGTTGCCGTCGCGGTCCGGGGCAAACCAGGAAACCAGCGATGCGCCGACGTCGGTAATCAGCATGCGCATGCCGTGGGCGTTTTCCAGGGTGTACAGGGTCGCGTCGTGATCCCACGGCGCAGATTGAATCGACATGAAGGCTCCAGCCAGAAACGGTCGCAAAGGCCCGGCGCGGAGCCGGAAAAGCGCAAATTATGCTGGAACCATTTAGCCGGGCAAAGCCGCTGATATGGAGTCGCCTGCCCGATTGCTGGATAGATCGGCCAATCTGCCGGCTTTACGCCCGCGCGCCGGAGGTTGCCGCCGCCACGGCACGCTGCCGGCGTACCACGCGCCAGGCCAGCAAGATGCCCAGCAACACGGCAAAGATCAGCGGCTGGGTGATGTCGCGTTTGACCAGCCACCAGTAGTGCAGCACACCCAGTGGCGCGATCACGTAGATGAGCTTGTGCAAGCGGCCCCAGTTGCGCTTCAGACGCCGCATCATCTTGTCGGTCGAGGTCACGGCCAGCGGGATCAGCAACACAAACGCCAGGAAGCCCACGGTAATGAACGGGCGCTTGATGATGTCTTTGATGATGGCGTGAAAATCAAAAAAGTGATCCAGCACCAGCCAGGTCAGAAAGTGCAGGCACACGTAGAAAAACGCATACAGGCCCAGCATGCGCCGAAAGCGGATCAATTCATTGCGGCCGGTGATTTGTCGCAACGGGGTGATGGTCAGCGTCAGCAGCAGGAAAATCAGCGTCCAGGTGCCGGTCTGGTGTGTGATGAATTCAATCGGGTTGACTGCGCTGATCGCCAGCCAGGCCGTACGGGCCAGCGGGATCAGGCAAACAAGGAAAAGCACGATTTTCAGGCGCTTGATGGCAAGGGCAGACATGGTTGATTCCGTAAAAAATCCGGCGAATAAGTGTTGGTCGTACAACCGCTTCGTCTATGACAGGGCCAGACCGGTATAATTACGCGTTTTCTAATCTTCCGGATGAACAACATGCCTGTCAGCGCCCTCTTGCCTGCGCACCGCATCGTGGTGAAGGTGGGTTCGAGCCTTGTCACCAACGAAGGTCGCGGCCTTGATCACACCGCGCTGGCCCGCTGGGCGGCAGAGATCGCCCAACTGGCCGCGCTGGGCAAACAGGTGGTGCTGGTGTCATCCGGTGCGGTGGCTGAAGGCGTGGCCCGGCTGGGCTGGAAAGAAAAACCCACTGCCATCCACGAAAAACAGGCCGCCGCCGCTGTCGGCCAGATGGGACTGTGCCAGGCCTACGAAAGTGCCTTTCGTGCGCATGGCCTGAAAACCGCCCAGGTCTTGCTGACGCATGAAGACATGGCCGACCGCACGCGTTATCTCAATGCCCGCACCACGCTGCTGACGCTGCTGGCGCTGGGCGTGATCCCCATCATCAACGAGAACGACACTGTGGTCACCGCCGAAATCAAGTTTGGCGACAACGACACGCTGGGCGCGCTGGTGACCAACCTGGTCGAAGGCGAAGCGCTGGTTATTCTGACCGACCAGCAAGGCTTGTACACTGCCGATCCGCGTAAAGATCCCTCTGCCACGCTGATCCAGGAAGCGCGCGCGGGTGATGTGGCGCTGGAAGCCATGGCCGGCGGCGCGGGCTCTACCGTGGGCACCGGTGGCATGTATACCAAGGTGATCGCAGCCAAGCGCGCTGCCCGCAGTGGTGCGGCGACCATCATCGCCAGTGGCCGGGAGCCGGATGTGCTGACACGGCTGGCCGGGGGCGAGGCCATTGGTACGCAACTGATCGCGGAACAAACCCCGCTGGCGGCGCGCAAGCAATGGATCGCCGCGCACTTGCAGGTCAAAGGCCGGCTGGTGGTCGATGAAGGCGCGCGTCGTGCGCTGGCGGAAAAGGGTTCCAGCCTGCTGCCGATCGGCGTGGTGGCGGTGGAGGGCGAGTTCTCGCGCGGTGATATGGTGAGCTGCGTGACGGCCGAAGGCATGGAACTGGCGCGCGGCCTCGTCAATTACCCGGCTGGCGACGCCCGCCGCATCATGCGTCAGCCCACCAGCCAGATTGAATCCTTGCTGGGTTATCTGGAAGAACCCGAGCTGATCCACCGCGATAACCTGGTATTGCTCTGAGCCAGACCAACCGGGGGCTGCCGGCAGGTTGCCCGCAGCCCCCGGTCTTGATCCGCTTGCCGCGACCGCCGTTACAGACCAAAGGTCAGTGAGACGGCGCCAGACACGCTCTGTATGCCCTGGGCAGACGCGCAGCTATCCTGTAGCAAGGCCGTGTTGACGAGGACAATCACCTGCGTCACCGCGCTGCCCAGCCCCAATCCGCCCGTCACCGTGCCGGTAAACGTGATGACCGAGTTCCCCTGCACTTTTTCTGTCCGCACGCTGGGGTAGGTTACCTGGCTTTGGCTATGCGCCGGATCGTTCCAGTAATAGGTGCGGACCACAGAGACGGCATCGTTGCCCAGCAACTCGTCACAAGACAAGGGCAAGGTGGAAGAGAACGAGTGGGTGCCGCCAGTCAGCCCGGTGGGCGCCCCCAGTACCGGCACGCACGCGTCGGTCTGGTTTGAGGTGAACTGGATGCTCTGCGTGGTATTGGTCAGGCCGGGGTTATAGGTAAAGCTGGCTGCACCGGTGCAGGTCATGACCAGCGGGTCTGCCCAGGCGCTGGCAGACAGGGTCAGCAATCCCAGCCCCGCCAATCCGCTGAGCCCCATGGCGAGCCAGCGCCGTACGGGTTGGTGCCACAAAGAAATACGCATATCTACCTCCAGATTCAAATTCAAGATCTGCCAGTTGGATCACCCTGTGAAATACCGGTCCGGGTGGCCTGAAACAGGCCCCGGGGTCTGGAGCGAATGTGTCTTTATGGGTCTGGGGATTAATCCATCCTGCCGCGCGGCGCAAGGCGCCAGGATGCGGCAGCAAAGGGTGTGGCCATTGATCAATGGCAAAGGGGCGAAAGCCTGCGCGAAGCATAGGCGCGGGCTGCAGAAAAAGGGGCCACAAATGACGGGCGGAAAAAAAGGGCGGTCGCGCCGCCCTTTTTGTCTGATGCCCGGTTCGCCTTACTTGCCGGACGATGCGCCTTCACCACCAGTGTGGCAGGCCGGACATTTGGCAGTGTTTTGCGAGGTGGTGCTTGAACCCAGTGCGGACTTCATGTCCTTGATCGACAACGGGTCACGCATGCTGCACAGCGCATCGTAGAGCGGTGCCTGATAGGTGTTGTAACCCTTTTCCTGGATGCGCTCCCACGGGCGATTCAACGGCGCCCAGACCGGGTTGTCACTGTTGCCGTAGTAATACGAACGAGACTGGCCGGTGTCGCAATCCATGCCTTCATAGACGTAGTTGTATTTGCCATTGCGCAGCGGGATACCGACGGCGTAGCGAACCAGTTTGTCTTTGTCGCCTACCGACAGGCTGTCTTTGGAGACGATGAAATGAACATTGCCCCAGGCGTAGTTGTTGCGGATCGGCGCCCAGTTACCCAGCGTGGCCAGGTCAGGCGCGGTGAAGCTTTGTTCGGCCGGTACGGGCAGCTTGTCCTTGAAGAAATTGGTGATGCTGTACTCATGCTTTGCATCGCCATCGTCCAGAGACTTGTTGGCAGCGTTGCGCGCATCGGTGTTTTCCCCGCTTTCAGCGGCGTACACATGGCTAGCCACGCACAACAACAGGCACGCGGCAGGGATCAGGCATTTCAAGTTCTTGCTCCTCAAGCGGGGTGGCGCAACGCTCGGGCTGGCCGGCCACAACCTTCTAATGATACGCCGTTCCTGAGGCATTCGCGGCGCGCGTGTGTAAATTCTCTGCGCGGGGCGGGATACATCTTGATCGGCAAAGCGCGCATTTGAAGCGTAAAATCCGGGGTTTGCCTTGTATCAAGCATTTAAACAAGAGAACCACCGCCCATGGATGCCGCCGATCTCGTCATCGACTTGTCTGGCCTGAATTGCCCCTTGCCCATTTTGCGTACCAAGAAAGCGCTGGCCAACCTGCAAAGCGGCCAGACCGTCCATGTGACCTGCACGGACCCGGCCACGCCCAAAGATTTTGCAGCCTTCTGCAAGCAGACGGGTAATCCGCTGCTTGATAGCGCTGAAGAAGCAGGCAAGTTTGTTTTTGTGATCCAGAAGCGCTGAAAGCGCGCGAGAGACCGACCTCATCATGACCCAGACCCTTACCCTGACCCGCCCTGACGACTGGCACCTGCACCTGCGCGACGGCGCCCTGATGGCGGCGGTGCTGCCGCATACCGCGCGTGAGTTTGCCCGCGCCATTGTCATGCCCAACCTCAAGCCGCCGGTTACCACGGTGGATCTGGCTGCGGCCTACCGCGACCGCATCCTGGCCGCCTTGCCGGCCGGTATGTCGTTTGAACCGCTGATGACGCTGTATCTGACAGACCGGACTGACCCGGCCGAAGTCGAGCGCGCCAAGGCCTCCGGTTTCGTGCACGGTATCAAGCTGTACCCGGCTGGTGCTACCACCAACTCGGACAGCGGCGTCACCAGCCTGGACAAGGTCATGCCGGCGCTGGAAAAAATGGCAGAGATCGGCCTGCCGCTGCTGGTGCACGGCGAAGTCACCGATGGCGACATTGACGTGTTCGACCGGGAGGCCGTGTTCATCGACACGCTGTTGGCCCCGCTGCTGCAGCGTTTGCCCAGCCTGCGCGTGGTGCTGGAACACATCACCACCCGCCAGGCCGCCGCGTTTGTCGCTGCCGCGCCAGAGAACGTCGCCGCCACGGTGACGGCGCATCACCTGTTGATGAACCGCAATGCCATGTTCACCGGCGGCATCCGCCCGCACCACTATTGTTTGCCGGTGCTCAAGCGTGAACAGCATCGTCAGGCGCTGGTGCAGGCCGTGACCAGCGGCTCGGCCAAGTTCTTCCTGGGCACCGACAGTGCCCCGCACGCCCGTCATACCAAAGAAGCCTCGTGTGGTTGCGCTGGCATGTACACCGCCCACGCCGCCTTGCCGCTGTATGCCGAGGTGTTTGACCGCGCCGGTGCGCTGGACAAACTGGAAGCCTTTGCCAGCTTTAACGGCCCGGACTTCTACCGCCTGCCGCGCAACACGGACAAGGTCACGCTTAACCGTAGCGCCTGGACGGTGCCGGCCGAGTATCCATTTGGCGAACACACTGTCGTGCCGTTGCGCGCCGGTGAAGAAGTGCAATGGACGCTGGCCGCTTGATGCTGACGCATCGCAATGCCAGCAAGCCGGCGTGGCTGGTGTTCGGCGTGGTGTTGATCGCCGCCGCGTTCTGGGGCTGGCCGCTGATTGACTCGCCGCGCTTTGAAAACCACTTCTTCGGTTTGTTCTGGTACTCCATGCTGCTGCTGGCGGCCGGCTTCTGGGCCTTTCCCGCCGAGCAGCGTGTGCATGATGGCGTGCTGGAACGGCGGATCTGCTTGCTGGGCCTCATTCCGGTGCGCACCCGGCATATTCCGCTGAGCGCATTTACCCGGGTGGTGCTGGATCAGGAACCCAATATCATCGGTCCGGACAGCGTCTGGGTATGCCTGGCTGACAACGGCGACGCGCGTTTTGTGTTCTCGCACTACCGCGCAACCCGCAGCGGCGTGGCCAAAGCGGTGCAAGAAGCGCACCGCCTGGCTGCCCAGGCCAGCCTGCCGTTTGTCGAACAAACCGCCCAGACCGACGCCTGATTTGCCCGCGCGCGAAGCCGGCAAACCGACCCGTGGGGAAAGGGCGCTGGCGAATGTGTGTATAATCGGGTCCGCGAAGCAAGCCAGACAGTCGCTGCCCGTTGCAAAACGGGGGGAGGAAAGTCCGGGCTCCGCAGGGCAGGATGCCGGCTAACGGCCGGGCGCCGTGAGGCGACGGAAAGTGCAACAGAGAGTAGACCGCCGATGACCAGGTCAAACTGGAACAGGCAAGGGTGAAACGGTGCGGTAAGAGCGCACCAGCGTCCCGGGCAACCGGGCGGCTCGGTAAACCCCATCCGGAGCAAGACCAAGCAGCAGGCGTTGAAACGGCCCGTCGAGCCTGCGGGTAGGTTGCAGGAGTCCATCAGTAATGATGGGCCTAGAGGAATGACTGTCAGGATGCGCGAGCATCTGTACAAAACCCGGCTTACCGGCTCGCTTCGCAACCTCATTCAGACAAAAAGCCCCATGGCATGCCATGGGGCTTTTTTCTTGCGCAGCCTGAGGCGTCGCCCTTAGATGCTGTCTTGCGGATTGGCACCGTGCAGACGCTGTTCCAGATCCAGTACGCGCGCTTCCAGCTCAGCCAGTTTTTCACGGCTGCGGGCCAGCACTTCTTGCTGGATCTCGAATTCTTCACGGGTCACCAGATCGAGCTTGGTAAAGGCCGTGCTCATCATGGCGCGCACATTCTTTTCGACATCCTTGGCCGGGCTGCTGGCAATGGCGTCAGAAATCTTGTTGGCGATTTCGTCGAACAGCTTTTCCTTGATCATGATGCTTCTCCTGATTTTGTTTCGTACCCGACCAGTTTAGCAGAGCAAGCACAAAAGCCTACTCCTCGTGGCGATTGCTTACGCGAATATTTCCTGAAAATCCATGCACTTGCACGGTGCATGCACTATTTTCAACTTGGTTCACGCGCTCGTAATTGGTGCGGACCTGGGTGCAAAGCGGCGCATTTACCGTTTGTCCGCCACATTCTTGCGTCATTTTCGGGGCTGGCACGGTTTCTGCTGAGAGGGAAACGTCGTTACCGGGACATGAGGAGCAAACCCATGAAATTTGTTACCGCCATCATCAAGCCGTTCAAGCTCGATGAGGTTCGTGAAGCCTTGTCGGCCATTGGCGTGGCTGGCTTGACCGTGACCGAAGTAAAAGGCTTTGGCCGTCAGAAGGGCCACACCGAACTCTATCGCGGCGCCGAATACGTTGTTGATTTTCTGCCCAAGGTCAAACTGGAAGTCGCCATTGCGGACGATCTGCTGGACCAGACCCTTGAAGCCATCGAAAAGGCCGCGAATACCGGCAAGATCGGTGACGGCAAGATCTTCGTGTTCCAGCTTGAGCACGTTGTCCGTATCCGCACCGGCGAAACCGGTGAGTCTGCGATTTAAGTAATCCAAGAACAATACGGGAAGGAGATGACCCGATGAAGAAATTACTTGCGATGTTCGCAATGCTGGGCGCGATGTGTATGGCAGCCCCCAGCTTTGCCGACGATGCTTCCGCCGCGGCGCCTGCATCTGATGCTGCCGCCGTAGTGGCATCTGATGCGTCTGCTGCCGCACCGGCTCCGGCTGCTGCAGCAAGCTCTGACGCTTCTGCCGCTGGTGCTGCTTCCGCACCGGCTGCTGCCCCGGCACCGACTGCACCGTTCAGTGTTGACTCTTCCAAGATCAGCGGCGGCGACACCGCCTGGATGCTGACTTCCACCGCGCTGGTGCTGTTCATGACCATCCCGGGCCTGGCACTGTTCTATGCCGGCATGGTGCGCAAGAAGAACGTGCTGGCTACCGTGATGCAAAGCTTTGCCATCACCTGCCTGATCACGATCATCTGGGTGGTGATTGGTTACTCGCTGGCCTTCACGCCGGGTAACAGCTTCATTGGTGGCTTCTCTCGTGTCCTGCTGTCCGGCATGAACTACATCAAGGGCGCCAATGCAACCACGCTGACCGTCAGCCATCTGGCCTCGACGATCCCGGAATCGGTGTACATGGTCTATCAAATGACCTTCGCCATCATTACTCCGGCCCTGATCACCGGCGCGTTTGCTGACCGTATGAAGTTCTCTGCCATGCTGGTGTTCATGGCCCTGTGGTCGATCATCGTCTACGCGCCGATCGCTCACATGGTGTGGGAACCGACAGGCTGGCTGGCTGGCGCTGGTATCCTGGACTTTGCTGGCGGTACGGTTGTGCACATCAACGCCGGTGTTGCCGGTCTGGTTTGCGCCCTGGTGCTGGGCAAGCGCGTGGGTTATGGCAAGGAAGCCATGGCACCGCACAACCTGGTGCTGTCGCTGATCGGTGCTTCGATGCTGTGGGTGGGCTGGTTCGGCTTCAACGCCGGCTCCGCTGTGGCTGCTGATGGCCGTGCCGGTTTCGCCATGATGACCACGCAAGTTGCAACCGCCATGGCTGCACTGGGCTGGATGTTTGCCGAGTGGGTTGCCAAGGGCAAACCTTCGGTACTGGGCATCATCTCTGGCGCTGTGGCAGGTCTGGTTGCCATCACCCCGGCCTCTGGCTTCGTGGGTGTCGGCGGCGCCCTGATCATTGGTCTGCTGGCTGGCGTGGTGTGCTTCTGGTCCGCTACATGGCTCAAGCACAAGCTCGGTTACGACGACTCCCTGGATGCCTTCGGCGTGCACGGTGTGGGCGGTATCCTGGGTGCGGTGCTGACTGGTGTGTTCGCAGTGAAAGATATCGGTGGTGTTGATGGCAACGTGGTTCTGCAGATCAAGGGCGTGCTGACCACGCTGGTCTACAGCGGCGTGCTGACCTTCGTACTGCTGAAGATTATTGATGTTGTGATCGGCCTGCGCGTGACTGAAGAAGAAGAACGCGAAGGTCTGGATGTGACCCTGCACGGCGAACGTGTGGAGTAATAGAACCAGAACAAGACAAAACACATCCTCTTGATCGTAAAGAGCAGAGTCGTACCTTCAACCCGCCGCAAGGCGGGTTCTTTTTTTGTGGGGTCGCATAAAACAAAACCGGGCCTCAGGCCCGGTTTGTGTGGCGAACCAGATCGTTCAGAGCAAATGGCGTGCGGCCTCAATCACAATGCTGACCGAATCGTTCTCGGTTTTTTTCATGGTCTCGGCGCTGGGGGTTTCCTGCTGGGTACGGTTCACGATCACGCCAGCGATCATGCCGGCGCGCAGGCCCATTGCGGCACACATGGTCAAGAGCGTGGCCGATTCCATCTCGTAGTTCATCACGTGCAGCGCTTGCCACTGTTTCATGCTGCCTTCCCATTCCTTGTTCACGCGGCCGGAATAGGTGTCGTAGCGCTCTTGCCCCGGGTAGAAGGTGTCTGAGGAAGCGGTGATCCCCACATGCGCTGTGGCGCCCTTGGCCCTGGCGGCGGCGACGAGCGCGGTGGTGCACTCGAAATCGGCCACGGCCGGGTATGGCGCGGGGGCGAAGTGGTAGCTGGCGCCATCCAGCCGGACCGAGCCCGTGGTAATCAGCACATCGCCCACATTGATATGGGGCTGGATCGCGCCCGTCGTCCCGACCCGCAAAAAGGTTCGCACGCCCAGTTGTGCCAGTTCTTCCACCGCAATAGAGGTCGACGGCCCGCCAATGCCGGTAGAACACACCACCACGCTCTGGCCATTCAATTCACCCAGCCAGGAGTTGAACTCGCGATGGCTGGCCAGCGGTTGCGGGTTCTGCATCAGTTCGGCAATGCGCTGGCTACGGCCAGGGTCACCCGGCACGATGGCAACGGTAGCGCCCTTGAGCATGGCTTTGGTCAACCCAAGGTGGAACACCTCGGATTTGTGATCGGCTTGCGACATAAGCTTGTCCTCGTCAGTACGGTCGGTCAGGCGTTGGGGTCCAGGTAAAACGCGCCAGGCAGCAGGGCGCTGGCGCTGGTGACCTCGACATCGCCCTTCAGGTTGGTCAGCACCACCTCCAGCGTGGGCGAGCCCAGTTCAATGATCACTTGCCGGCACGCGCCACACGGTGCAATGGGGCCGTCGGTATCGCCCACCACGGCCAGCGTGGCGAAGTCGCCCGGTTTATAGCCAGCGGCAATGGCGGCGAACAGCGCCGTGCGTTCGGCACAGTTGCACAGGCCATAAGAGGCGTTTTCTACATTGCAGCCATGAAACACCTTGCCATCACGCGTCAGCAGCGCGGCACCGACCTGAAAACGGGAGTACGGCGCATACGCTTTCTGGCGTGCGGTTTTTGCTTCCTGCATGAGTTGCTGCTGGTCCATGGCGGCTCCTTGTCAAAACGCCGGTATCAATGAATATGTTCGTGTATCACGGGTGGCAGGCGCGGCGGCGCGTCCGTGATGGTATAGGCCGCCGTCACTTCTGCAATGGCGTTGCGGGCACTGTTTTCGTTATGTGCGTGGACGACGCCCAGGAGCTGGCCGGGCTCCACGCGTGCGCCCAGTTCCGCCAGCCCGGTCAGCCCCACCGCGTAGTCAATGCGATCTGCTGGCAGGCGCCGGCCGCCCCCCAGATTCACCACAGTCAGCCCCAGCGCGCGACAGTCAATGGTGCTGATATAACCGGATTGCGTGGCGACGACAGGAACCTGGGTACGTGACGAGGCCAGATACTGGTCGGGCGCTTCCAGCAAATCGGTCGGGCCGCCCTGGGCGGACACCATTCTGGCGAAGCGCTCGGCGGCGGCACCGGTATCCAGACTGCGCTGCAGCGCCGCCCGCGCCTCATCATCGCTGCCGGCAAGCCCGCCTAGCACCAGCATGCGCGTGGCCAGCGCCATGGTGACCTCGTGCAGCCGCGCGGGCCTGGCTTTGCCGGTCAGGTAATCAATGGCACAGCGGATTTCCACCGCATTGCCGGCGGCGGGCGCCAGCGCCTGGCTCATGTCCGTGATCAAGGCAGAGGTCTTCAGCCCCGCGCCGTTGCCGACATCAACAATGCTGCGCGCCAGCGTGCGGGCTTTATCCATGGTGGGCATGAAGGCGCCGCTGCCGGTTTTGACATCCATAACCAGCGCCTGCAAGCCGGCACAAAGTTTCTTGGACAGGATGGAGGCCGTAATCATGGCCACCGATTCCACCGTCGCCGTCACATCACGCACCGCGTAAATACGTTTGTCTGCCGGCGCCAGGTCTGCGGTCTGGCCAACAATGGCAAGGCCGGTTTCGCTGACGATGCGCTGCAGGCGCGGCAAATCGGGCGAGACATCGTAACCGGGAATGGCTTCGAGTTTGTCCAGCGTGCCGCCGGTATGGCCCAGACCACGGCCAGAGATCATGGGCACAAAGCCGCCGCACGCCGCGACCATGGGCCCGAGCAGCAGGGAGGTCAGATCGCCCACGCCGCCGGTGGAGTGTTTATCCAGCACCGGCCCGGGCAGGCGCGAATTGGCCCAGTCCAGAATGCGGCCAGAATCACGCATGGCCAGTGTCAGTGCCACGCGTTCTGGCGTGCTCATGCCATTGAAATAAATGGCCATGGCCAGCGCGGCCACCTGGCCGTCAGAGACCGACCGATCAACCACGCCCCGCACAAAAAAGCTGATTTCCTCGGTGCTCAGTGCAATCTGGTCACGCTTTTTGCGGATGATTTCCTGGGGAAGAAACATGATGAACCTCAACACGCAAAGCGGGCGCACGTCGCGCCCGCAATCGGGGATCAGTAGGCGGTGTTGCGCGTGGCGCCGGCATCCTGCCCCAGCGTGGTCAACAGATTGCCCAGCAAACTGGATGCACCAAAACGGAATGTCTCCGGCTTTGCCCAGTCCGGCCCCATGATGCGGTCCGCCAGCGCCAGATAAGCGGCGGCTTCGGTGGCCGTACGCACACCGCCAGCGGCCTTGAAACCCACTTGTTTGCCGGATTTGCGGATGGCTTCAAGCATGATTTCCGCCGCTTGCAAGGTGGCGTTCACCGGCACTTTGCCGGTAGAGGTCTTGATGAAATGCGCGCCGGCCTGAATGGAAATCTCGCTGGCGCGCTTGATCAATTGCGGCGCGGTCAGCTCGCCCGATTCAATAATCACCTTGAGCACCTTGTCGCCAACGGCGGTGCGGCACATCGACACCAGCTTGTGGCCGACGTCTTCATCGCCTGCCATCAACGCGCGATAGGGGAAAACCACGTCGACTTCGTCGGCCCCCAGCAACACGGCCTCGGCGGTCTCGCCTGCGGCGGCTTGCGGGTTGGCCTCACCGATCGGAAAGTTGGTGACGGTGGCGACCGGGATATTGAGCCCCTGCGCAGCCAGGGCTTCTTTGGCGGTGCGTACGAACTGCACATAGACACACAGCGCAGCCGGCGTGCCCAGCGGCGTGTTGGCGGCAGCGGCCAGCGCGCGGATGGAATCGTGCGTGTCGGTGTCGTTCAGGGCGGTCAGGTCCATCAGATGCAGCGCGCGCAGGGCTGCTTCGGTCAAATGATTGCGGGTCAGGTCGGTCATGATTGCCTCCGGCTGAAAAGAAGAATCCGGACAAAGCCGTGATTACAAAGACAGGAAAATACCGGCGATGGTTGCACTCATCAGGTTGGAAAGCGTCCCGGCGGCGACCACGCGCAAACCATAACGGGCCACTTCGGATCGCCGCTCCGGTGCGACGGCGGAAAAACCACCGGCCAGAATGGCGATGGAAGAAAAGTTGGCAAAGCCACACAAGGCAAAGGACACAATGGCCAGGGTTTTGGGGTCCAGCACAGTCAGGCCTGCCGCAGTCACGCTGGCGGCATCTTTCAGATAGGGAGCCAGCCCGACATAGGCGACAAACTCATTGAGGATCATCTTCTGCCCAAGGAAATTGCCGGCAATCTGCGCATGATTCCACGGCACGCCAATCAGCCAGGCAAGCGGCGAGAAGATATAGCCCAGTATGGCTTCCAGCGTCAGGTCCGGGTGGCCGAACCAGCCAAAGAAGCCACCAACAATGCCGTCAAGCAGCGCAATCAGCCCGATAAAAGCGATCAGCATGGCCCCGACATTGAAGGCGATCTGCAAACCCACCTGCACGCCGGAAGCCGCCGCTTCGATCACGTTGGCCGGGCGGTGCTCGTCAAAACCCACGTTTTCGAACTCGACCGTGCTGGGGCCGGTGGAAGGACAAATGATCTTGGCAAACAGCAAGCCGCCAGGAATGGCCATGAACGAGGCCGCCAGCAGGTATTCCATCTTGACGCCCAACCCGGCATAACCGGCCAGCACAGAGCCCGCCACCGCAGCCATGCCGCTGGACATGACGGCAAACATCTCGGGTCCGTTCATTTGCTTGACGAAGGGTTTGACCACAGCCGGCATCTCGCTCTGGCCGAGGAAGATGGTGGTCGCGGCAGAGAAAGACTCGATTCTGGAAACACCAATGATTTTCTGGAAAATCGTACCCAGGATCAGCACGATCCAGCGCATGACGCCGATGTAATACAGCACCGAGATCAGCGCCGTCACAAAGATGATGGCCGGCAATACGCGAAAGGCGAATACAAAACCGCCATCGCCAAAGAGCTCGAACATTTTTTTGTCGACCAGCCCGCCAAACATGAAGGCGATGCCATGGTTGCCGAATTCCAGCACGTGATTCACCGCATTGGCCGCACCTTCCAGGATGATCTTGCCGATCGGCACAAACAGGATGAACGCGCCGATCGCGATCTGGGTGAGCAGCGCGGCAATCACCACGCGCGGCTTGATCAGGCGACGATTATTGGAAACGGCAAAGGCGATCAACAACAGAACCAGCATGCCAATAAGGCTGCGGATGATATCCATCTTGAAAGGTACTCCCCGAAACGGCTTGTTGAGATTGTTTTGCGCCCTGGGTCATTGCTTGTGGCAGCGATCAAGGCCGGGCCTGGAAAAGAGCGGACCCATCAACATAAAGGCGGCAGGGCGCCGCTGCGTTGATGCGTATCCTGTTTTTGGCAGAAAAACACGGGATATGCCAACCAGGGTTTCCGGAATGTTCGGGGAAGGGAGTGAGGAGTGAGGAGTGAGGAGTGAGGAGTGAGGAGTGAGGAGTGAGGAGTGAGGAGTGAGGAGTGAGGAGTGAGGAGTGAGGAGTGAGGAGGGGGAGGCGTGCATACCCCTGGCTCGTCATTCCTGCGCAGGCAGGAATCCAGTAGGCCCACCGCAGGTGGGCTTTGCCTGGCAAACCAGTTTCAGTGCCTTCGGCACACCTGTTTGTGCCTGGATTCCGGCCAAGGGGCCGCCGAGGTCAGGAATGACGAGGCTGTGGTTTGGGTGAAAGGGTAGTTGCATCTGGCAGACCGGCACTTACACTCTGCACACCTCACACCTCACACCTCACACCTCACACCTCACACCTCACACCTCACACCTCACACCTCACACCTCACACCTCACACCTCACACCTCACTCAGTAATACTTCTTCAGATCCATGCCTTTATACATACCAGCCACGTAATCGCCGTAGCCATTGAACATCAGCGTCTTGCGGCGGAAGAATTCGCCGATACGACGCTCGGTGGCCTGGCTCCAGCGCGGGTGATCCACTTCCGGATTCACGTTGGAATAGAACCCGTATTCGCTGGGCACGGACTTGTTCCACGCGGTACCGGGCTGGCTGCTGACCAGGCGGATTTTCACGATGGACTTGGCGCTCTTGAAACCGTATTTCCACGGCACCACCACCCGTACCGGTGCGCCGTTCTGGTTGGGCAGTGCCTTGCCATACAGGCCAAAGGTCAACAGCGTCAGCGGGTTCATGGCTTCGTCCATGCGCAGACCCTCGGTATAAGGCCAGTCCAGCACGCGTTCGGCCAGGCCCGGCATCTGGCGCGGGTCGGCCAGCGAGGTAAATTCCACATATTTGGCGTTGCCGGTGGGTTGTACCTGTTTGATCAGCTCGGACAACGGAAACCCGTCCCACGGAATGACCATGGACCACGCTTCCACACAGCGCAGGCGATAGATACGTTCCTCCATCGGCGCCAGTTTGATCAGGCTGTCGATATCAAAGGTCTGTGGTTTCAGGCATTCGCCTTCCACCCGCACCGCCCACGGCCGCGTTTTCAGCGAACCGGCGTTTTGTCCAGGGTCGGTCTTGTCGGTCCCGAACTCGTAGTAATTGTTGTAATGCGTGATCTGGTCGAAGGTGTTTTGCGGCTCCGTCGTGTTGTATCTGGACGGTTTACCGGCAAACACGTTGGCAGGTGCGGCGGCGGCCAGCGCCAGATCAGGAATCAGGCTGGCACCGACCAGCGTTCCGGCCGCAGTCATAAAGCGGCGGCGATCGCGATAGACCGCTTCCGGTGTGATCTCGCCAGGCGTAATGCCCGCGTCAAAGGTGAAACGAGACATGAAGGTTCTCCCACAGTGGCACAGGCTATGAGTCGGTTTATGTCCGGATTTCTTACGCGGTTGAATTGTTTTCAGATGCACGGCGCCCGGTTCGCCGTGATGTGAGGCGTGTGACCGTCAGTGTGGTAAAAAGTGCGCAGCGAAAACCACAAAAGCAGCCGCAACCAGTACGCAGGCCGCGATATTCATGGTGCGATCGACTTCTTTGCGTGCTTTGGGGAAAAGCCGGCTCCAGAGCCACCAGGCCGCCAGCAGCAGGGCCAGAACGCGGATCACCTGAACGGATGCCGAGAGCATGATTTTTTGTCTGTGCCAGTAAGGGACGATTATCGCCGCCGAAAGTGTAGGCGAGATCTGACCACACTTAATGTTCTACTTTAAGTACCGTGGTTTATATCCTGATACTTAATGACTTTATTTGACGGGAATTTTTGTGTGAACTCCATTATAAGTGATTGTATAGAAACGGAAAAATAGCCAGGCGCCCCTTGTGGCGCGTTTTTTTTTGCTCTATAGTGGGGCGAAGTGGGAGAAAGTGGGTGAAAGTGTCCTTTTTACCCAGAATTCACCAGGAAAACTCGGGCAATGTTCGGCGGCGTAGCAACTCTTAATCTCGACAGCAAAGGGCGTTTGGCGATTCCGGCCAGACATCGCGAGCTGCTGTCCGCCCATTGCGCCGGCAAACTGGTCATTACCGTTGAACCGGCGGGCTGTCTGCTGGTGTATCCCGAACCCGACTGGATTCCCGTGCGTGACAAGCTCAACCAGCTGTCCGGCGCGCAGGTGGCCATTCGCCGCGTGATTGTCGGGCACGCTGAAGAAATCGAAATGGATAGCGCCGGTCGCGTGCTGATCCCTCCACGCCTGCGTCAGATCGCCGGCCTGGACAAGGAAGTCGCACTGGTGGGCATGGGCAACAAGTTCGAGCTGTGGGATGACGTCAAGTGGGGCGCACAAACTGCGTCCGTACTGGCCATTGACCCGGCAGAACTGGCCCAGCAAATGCAGGGTATCGTGCTGTGAGTTTTATCCATCGCACGGTCTTGCTCGACGAAGCGGTCCAGGGTCTCCATCTGCAAGCCGACGGCATCTATGTCGACGGCACCTTTGGCCGCGGCGGTCACAGCCGCCACATTCTCTCGCAACTGGGTGCGGGCGGACGCCTGATCGCGTTCGACAAAGACCCGCAGGCCATTGCCGAGGCCGCCACCATCACCGATCCGCGTTTCACCATTGTTCATGACGGCTTTGCGCAACTGGCGCAGTCGCTGGACAAGCTGGGCGTGGAAAAAGTCGATGGTGTGCTGCTGGATCTGGGTGTTTCTTCCCCCCAACTGGACGATGGCAGTCGCGGCTTCAGTTTCCGCTTCGACGCGCCATTGGATATGCGCATGGACACCACCCGCGGCATGACTGCTGCCGAGTGGCTGAACACTGCAGATGTAAAAGACATTGCCGAGGTGATACGTGACTATGGCGAAGAGCGGTTTGCTAAACAGGTTGCAGCAGCGATTGTTGCGGGTCGGGGCGAGCAGCCCCTCACGAGTACACGGCAACTTGCCGCGCTCGTGGCAAAAGCCGTCCGTACCCGTGAGCCGGGCCAGGACCCGGCGACGCGTACCTTCCAGGCTGTACGGATTTTCATTAATCGGGAGCTTGAAGAGCTCTCGCTGATCCTGCCGCAGGCGCTTTCGCGCCTGAAACCGGGCGGGCGTTTGTCGATCATTGCCTTTCATTCGCTGGAAGACCGGATCGTCAAACAATTCATGCAGCATGCGTCAAAATCACACATGCCGGACAGACTGCCGCTCAGGGCGTCAGAGATGCCGGTGCCACCACTCAAGATCATTGGCAAACCCGTCCGCGCCAGTGAGACAGAGGTGGCGGAAAACCCCAGGGCCAGAAGTGCGATCCTGCGGGTGGCAGAAAGAACGGAGGCGGCGCTGTGATCCGCCTCAATCTGTTTTTATTGGCCCTCGCCATTGTGTGTGCATTGTCCGTCGTCACCAGCCAGCACCGCGCGCGTAAAGCGTACGGAGAACTGCAGAAAGAACAAGAGGTTGCACGTCAGCTCGACGTGGAATGGGGTCAGTTGCAGCTGGAAGAAAGCACCTGGGCCATGCATTCGCGGATCGAGTCTGAGGCCACCCAGCGTCTTGGCATGCAGATGCCTGGCTCGGCCCGCACCCAGGTCGTCGGCCCGGACGGCGTTGCCGTCGGCCGCGTGGCCACCAAAGCGGACCTGAAACAATGAACGCGCGTATTTCTTCAGTGCGTCCGCACCAGCGCTACGTCCACGTGCTCAAGCTTGAGCGCTGGCGGGTCTGGGCCATTGTCACCGTGTTGATGCTGTTGTTCCTGACCTTGCTGGCCCGGGGCCTGTGGCTGCAAGCGTTCAACGAGTCCTTCCTGCAAAGCCAGGGCGACGCACGCTATACCCGTACGCTCAAGCTGGAAGCCAACCGCGGCATGATCACCGACCGCAACGGCGATCCGCTGGCGATCTCCACCCCGGTACAGTCGATCTGGTGCAGCCCGCGCGGCATGACACTGCTGCCGCCAGGCCAGAAGCGCGATGACGACTGGGAGCCGGCCAACGAAAAAGACCCGGTGCCGGTCTCGCGCGATGAAGTCGCCTCGCTGGCCAAGGCCCTGGGGATGAGCCCGGCCGATATCCTCAGCAAGATCACCGCCGCCAGCAAGAAAAACGCAAACGGCGATGATATCCGCCCTGACTTTGTCTGGCTCAAGCGCGGCATGGCGCCGGCGGATGCCAAGACGGTGCTGGCGCTGAACGTGCCGGGCGTTTATGCGCAAACCGAATACCGCCGTTACTACCCCGCCGGGGAAGTGATGGCGCATATCATTGGCTTTACCAATATTGATGGTAAAGGCCAGGAAGGTTTCGAGCTGACCCGTGATGGCATGCTGGCCGGCAAGCCGGGTAGCCGTACCGTGATCCGCGACCGTCGTGGTTACATTGTGGAAGACATCTCCACCATCGTGCCACCGCGTGATGGCGAAACGCTGACATTGTCGATCGACAAGCGCATCCAGTATCTGGCCTACCGCGAACTGAAAGCAGCAGTCGAAGCCAACAAGGCCGTCGGTGGCGGCATTGTGGTGCTGGACGCCCACACCGGCGAAGTGCTGGCGCTGGCCAATGCGCCGTCGTACAACCCCAACAGCCGTGCCCGTATTGATCCGGCCGCCCGCCGTAACCGCGCGCTGACCGATATCTATGAACCCGGTTCGGTCATGAAGCCGATCACGATTTCTGCCGTGATGGATTCGGGCAAGATCACGCCGACCAGCAAGGTCGATACCTTTAACGGCACCATGTCGATCGGCCCGGCCACCATTCACGACACCCACCATGGCGGTGTGTTGTCGATTGCGCAGGTGATCCAGCAATCGTCCAACGTCGGTGCGGCCCGCATCTCGCTGATGATGCCGCGTGAATACATGTGGAACGCCTATCACAACGCCGGTTTTGGCGAAGTGCCGCACAGTGGTTTCCCGGGTGAAGCCGGCGGTATTTTGCGCAACTGGAAAAACTGGCGCCCCATCGAGCAGGCCACCATGGCGTTCGGCAACGGTATTTCCGTTAGCCTGATGCAGATGGCGCGTGCCTATCAGATGTTTGCCGATAACGGCCAGATTCATCCGATCACTTTTACCAAGCTGGTTGCGCCCATGCCGGGCAAGCAGGTGATCAGCCCGCAAAGCGCCCAGCAGATGCGCGACATGATGGAAAGCGTGGTGCAGCCTGGCGGTACCGGTGTGGCTGCGCGAGTCGTGGGTTATCGCGTGGCGGGCAAGACCGGGACATCGCACAAGCTGGAAAACGGCGTGTATGTAAACAAGTACATTGCGTCGTTTATCGGTATGGCCCCAGCATCTGACCCCCGTTTGATTATTGCCGTGATGATCGATGATCCGCAGGGCGGCAAACATTTTGGTGGCTCCGTTGCGGGCCCCGTGTTCAGTAACGTCATGGCCGGCAGTCTGCGCTTGCTGGGCGTACCGCCCGATGCGCCGACCGACAACATCCTTCTGCCCGCGCCCGATGAGTCGGACGCAAGGGAATAACATGAAGCCGCAAACCTGGACTCTTCCACCGCTGGACCTGGCTGCCATTGATGCCATCGCAGCCGGTCGGCCTGTGCGCGCCGACAGCCGCCTTGTCGGGGCGGGTGATGTGTTCCTGGCGTTCCAGGGCGAATACGCCGATGGCCGCACCTATATAGATAAGGCGATCGCCGCCGCCGCCGCCGCCGTGTTGTGGGAAGCAGAAGGTTTTACCTGGCAAGCCGAATGGACCGTGCCCAACCTGGCGATCCCGCAATTGCGTGCGCAGGCGGGCATTGTGGCCTCGCACCTGCTGGGCGATCCGTCGCATACGCTGTTTGTGGCCGGCGTCACCGGCACCAATGGCAAGACCTCTATCGCGCACTGGCTGGGCCAGGCGTTCAGCCTGCTGGGCCACAAGACGGCTGTGCTGGGCACCATGGGCAACGGCCTGTGGGGCGCGCTGGAACCGTCGACCCACACCACGCTGGACCCGGTTGCCGTGCAGCAATGGCTGACCCGTTTCCGTGATGAAGGCGCCAGCCATGTCGCCATGGAAGTCTCGTCACACGGGCTGGCCCAGGCGCGGGTGCATGGCGTGGCCTTTGACACCGCCGTCTTCACCAATCTGACCCGCGATCACCTGGATTACCACGGTTCGATGGACGCCTACGGCGCCGAGAAAGCGCGCCTGTTTGCGTGGGAAGGCCTCAAGCACGCCGTCATCAATGTTGATGACGAGTTCGGTCGCAAGCTGGCCGACGAAACCACGGCGAAAAACGTCATCACCTATGGCATCGACCAGGGCGATATCCGCGCCGTGGCAGTGCATGCCTCGCTGGCCGGGCTGGCTCTGGAAATCGACACTCCGCAAGGCCGTTGCAGCGTGGTGAGCGAGCTGATCGGCCGGTTCAACGTCTACAACCTGCTGGCGACGCTGGGCGTGTTGTTGTCCGCCGGTGTACCGCTGGCCGATGCTGCCCGCGTGCTGGGCCAGATCAAGCCCGCCGGTGGCCGCATGCAGCGCCTTGGCGGTGGCAAGCAGCCGCTGGTGGTGGTTGATTACGCCCACACGCCGGATGCGCTGGAAAAAGCGCTCTCCACCCTGCGTGACGCCATGCCGGAAGGCAAGCGCCTCTATTGCGTGTTTGGCTGTGGCGGCGACCGTGATCCGGGCAAGCGCCCCATCATGGGCAAGATCGCCTGTGATCTGGCGGACAACGTCATCATCACCAGCGACAACCCGCGTTCGGAAAGCCCGCAAAAGATCATTGAAGACATCGTCAAGGGCGTGGAAGGCGTTTATGGCCTGGGCGATCACAACTACGCCATCAGCGTGGACCGCCGCCATGCCATCGAAGACACCATTGATCTGGCCGGGCCGGACGACGTGGTGCTGATTGCCGGCAAAGGCCACGAGACGTATCAGGAAATCAACGGCGTACGCCATCACTTCGACGATGTCGAAGAGGCGCGCGCTGCACTGCAAAGGAAGTCGCAATAATGCTCACCCTGCGCGAAGCTGCGCTGGCCCTCAACGCAACGCTCACGGGCGATGCGGACCTGGTGTTCACGCGCGTCAGTACCGACAGCCGTGATATCAAGCCGGGCGATCTGTTTGTAGCGCTCAAAGGCGAGCGCTTTGATGGCCACGACCACGCTGCCGCCGCGCTGGAACAAGGCGCAGTGGCCGTGCTGGTTGAGCGTGACCTGCCCGGCACGACCATTGTCGTGCCCGATACCCTGACCGCACTGGGCCAGCTGGCCGCGTTCTGGCGCAACCGCATGACCGATCTGAAAGTGATCGCCGTGACCGGGAGCAATGGCAAGACCACGGTCAAAGAGATGATCGCCACCGTACTGGCGCATTACGCCGGTGCCGATGCCGTGCTGGCCACGCGCGGCAACCTGAACAACCACATTGGTGTGCCGCTGACGCTGTTCGGCCTGAAGCCGGAACACCGCTACGCCGTGGTTGAAATGGGCATGAACCATTTTGGCGAGATCGACTATCTGACCCATCTGGCCAGCCCGGATGTGGCGCTGGTGAACAACGCGCTGCGCGCCCACCTGGAAGCGCTGGGCTCGGTGGAAGGCGTGGCGCGTGCCAAGGGCGAAATCTTTGGTGGCCTCAAGGATGGCGGCACTGCCGTGATCAACGCCGATGACCCGCATGCCGAGTTGTGGAGTCAACTGGCCATGGGCAAGCGCCAGATCAGCTTTGGTCTGAAGTCGGCCGAAGTCCACGCCCGCGAAGTGCGCGAAACCGACGAAGGCAGCCAGTTCATCCTGGGCGCCGGCATTGATGAAACGCACGTACTGCTGCCGGTGCCGGGCCTGCACAACGTCCGCAACGCGCTGGCCGCTGCCGCTGCCACCTCGGCCGTCGGCCTGACGGTGGAAGAGATCGCTGCGGGCCTGGCTAGCTACAAAGGTGTGAAAGGCCGGCTGGAGCGCAAAACCGCCGCCAATGGTGCGGTGCTGATCGACGACACCTACAACGCCAACCCGGATTCCATGCGCGCCGCCATCGACGTACTGACCGGCATGGCTGCCGCCAGCGGCAAGCCCTCTGTACTGGTGCTGGGCGATATGGGTGAAGTGGGTACGGAGAAAGTTGAACGCCACATCGAGATCGGCCAGTACGCCAAAGACAAGGGCGTACAACAGCTGTTCACGCTGGGTACCGATATGGCCCACGCCGCTGCGACCTATGGCAGCACGCATTACGCCAGCCTGGAAGACCTGCTGGCCGCACTGAATAAAGCCGTCACGCCAGACAGCATTGTGCTGGTGAAAGGCTCGCGCTTTATGCAGATGGAGCGCGTGGTCAAAGCGCTGCAAGGCGATAACAACAATAAAAAGGATGCCTGACCCATGTTGCTGCTGCTGACTCAATGGCTGGGCGAATCGATCCGCGCTTTCAACGTGTTCAACTACATCACGTTGCGCGCGGTGCTGGCCATGATTACCTCGCTGGGCATTTCCTGGATGCTCGGCCCGTGGGTCATCCGCAAGCTGACCGAAATGAAGGTCGGCCAGGCCGTGCGTAATGACGGCCCGCAGACGCACCTCGTCAAGGCCGGCACGCCGACCATGGGCGGCACCCTGATTCTGCTGTCGATCGGTATCACTACGCTGCTGTGGGGCGAGCTGAACAACAAGTATGTCTGGCTGACGCTGATCGTGACGCTGGCCACCGGCGTGATCGGCTTTATTGATGACTACAAGAAAGTGGCGCTGAAGAACCCCAAGGGTTTGTCGGCGCGCGCCAAGATGATTGGCCAGTCGGTGATCGCCATCGGCGCCGGGTTGTTCCTTGTGAACGCCGGCCAGTTGCCGTCGCACACCGGTTTCATCATCCCGTTCTACAAGGAAATCCTCTACCCGTTCGGGGCGATCGGTTTCTGCATTCTCACGTATTTCGTGATTGTCGGGACATCCAACGCGGTGAACCTCACGGATGGCCTTGATGGCCTGGCGATCATGCCGACCGTGTTTGTCTCTGGCGCGTTCTGCATTTTTGCCTATGTGGCCGGTAACGCGGTGTTCAGCAAATACCTGGGCATTCCGCATGTACCGGGCGCGGGCGAACTGGTGATTTTCTGTGCCGCCATGGCTGGCGCGGGTCTCGGGTTCTTGTGGTTTAACGCCTATCCGGCAGAAGTGTTCATGGGCGACGTCGGCGCGCTGGCGCTGGGCGCGGGCCTTGGCACCGTGGCCGTGATCGTGCGCCAGGAAATCGTGCTGCTGATCATGGGCGGCGTGTTCGTGGTGGAAGCACTCTCGGTGATGATCCAGGTGGCCAGCTTCAAGCTGACCGGCAAGCGCGTGTTCCGTATGGCGCCGCTGCATCACCACTATGAACTCAAGGGCTGGAAAGAGACGCAGGTCGTCGTGCGCTTCTGGATCATCACCATGCTGCTGGTGATGGCTGGCCTGGCAACTCTGAAGCTTCGGTAAAAGGGACAGGACAAGATCATGGCCTGGCAAGGAAAACACTGCATCGTCGTCGGGCTCGGAGATTCCGGGCTGGCCGCCGCGCGCTGGTTGAAAGACCAGGGCGCGCGCGTCAGCGTGGCCGATACCAGCGACGCGCCACGCAATCTGGCCGCGCTCAAAGCTGCGCTGCCAGACGCTGACGTGCGCCTGGGCAAATTCACCGATGCCACCTTTGCCGATGCCGACGCCCTGATCATGAGCCCCGGCGTGGCGCTGGCCACCCCGGCCTTGGCCGCTGCCGTCGCGCGCGGCGTGCCGGCCCTGGGCGATGTGGAACTGTTTGCGCAAGTCGTGGCAGGCAGCAAGGCCAAAGTCGTTGCCATTACCGGGTCTAACGGCAAATCCACCGTGACCACCATGGTCGGCAAGATGTGCGAAGCCGCCGGTCTGGCCACCGTCGTGGCGGGCAATATCGGCCTGCCGGTGCTTGAAGCGCTGCTGGAGTGGCAAGCCAAAGGCACATTGCCGGATGTCTTCGTACTGGAACTCTCCAGCTTCCAGCTGGAAACCACGTACTCGCTGCAGGCCGATGCCGCCACCGTGCTGAACGTGACGGAAGACCATCTGGACCGCTACACCGGCATGGCCGATTACGCGGCCACCAAGGCGCGCGTGTTCAACGGTATGGGCGTCATGGTGCTGAACCGTGAAGACGGCTGGTGCCGTGGCATGACCCAGGCTGGCCGTGACCTGGTCTGGTTTGGTGCCGATGCCCCGCGTAATGGCGCGGAATACGGTCTGGTCGAACAGAGCGACGACTTCAGCCTGCGTCTGGGCGATTTTGAGTTGATGAAAGCCTGCGAACTGCCGCTGGCAGGGCTGCATAACGCGGTCAACGCGCTGGCTGCGCTGGCGCTGTGCAAGGCGATCGGTATCGCCACCAGCCCGCTGGTGGCCGCGCTCAAAGCGTTCAAGGGCTTGCCGCACCGCGTCGAGTTCGTGGCCGAGATCGACGGTGTGCGTTATTACGATGACTCCAAAGGCACCAATGTGGGCGCGACCGAAGCCGCGCTCAAAGGCATGACCCAGCCGGTGGTGTTGATTGCGGGTGGTGACGGCAAGGGCCAGGACTTCCGCCCGCTGGTGCCCGCGTGTGAGCGCATCTGCCGCGCCGTGATCCTGATCGGCCGTGATGGCCCGCAGATTGCCGAAGTCCTTAACGACGCCACCTCTGCGTTCATTGGCGAGGACGACGACGAGGATGACGACGACGAATCCTTCTTGCCGGTGCTGCAAGTGCCGACGCTGGAAATGGCCGTGAGCATTGCCGCCAACATGGCACAACCGGGCGACGCCGTGCTGTTGTCCCCGGCTTGCGCCAGCCTGGATATGTTCCGCAACTATCACCACCGCGCAGAGGTCTTCATCGCGGCGGTGAACGCGCTGGCCGGAGGTGCGGCGTGAAACAGTTGTTCTACCAGGCCCTCAAACGCGTCCGGCCGACTATGGCCGCGTACGATCAGATCCTCCTCTGGACGATCCTGATCCTGCTCGCGTTCGGCCTGGTGATGGTGTATTCGGCTTCGATCGCTCAGGCAGAAGTCGACAAGGATGTAGGTTTCCGCGCCAATTACTATCTGATCCGCCACTCGATTTTCCTCGTGGTCGGACTGATTGCCGGTTTCGTCGCATTCAATATCTCGACCAAAACCTGGCAGCAATACGCGCCAATCCTGTTCATTCTGGGCACCTTGCTGCTATTGGTGGTGCTGGTACCGGGCATTGGCCGTGAAGTGAACGGCAGCCGCCGCTGGCTCTCCCTGGTGGTCATCAACCTGCAGCCGTCCGAAATCATGAAGTTTGTGGTGCCGCTGTACGCCGCTGACTACACCGTGCGCAAAGCAGCGTTCATGGGTGGCAACCTGGTTGAAAGCATCACCAAGGGCCTTTTGCCCATGATGATCGTGATGCTGGTGGTTGGCGGTCTGTTGCTGCTGGAGCCTGACTTCGGCGCCTTCGCCGTGATTACCGCCATCGCCATGGGCCTGTTGTTCCTGGGCGGCTTTAACTGGCGCTTGTTTGCCGGCCTGATCGTGATGCTGGCCGTGGGCTTTGTCGGTCTGGTGGTCAGCTCGCCGTACCGTATGCAGCGGGTGCTGGGTTTCCTTGATCCGTGGAAAGACCCGTTCGGCAAGGGTTATCAGCTGAGTCACTCGCTGATTGCCTTTGGCCGGGGCGAGTGGACCGGCGTGGGCCTGGGCGCCAGCGTAGAGAAACTCTCTTACCTGCCAGAAGCGCATACCGACTTCTTGATGGCGATCATCGCGGAAGAACTGGGTTTTGTGGGCGTCGCCTTTGTGGTGGCGCTGTTTGCATTCCTGGTGTTGCGCGCGTTCCTGATCGGCGTGCAGGCGGCCAAGCTGGACCGCGCATATCAAGCGCTGGTCGCACAGGGCATTGGCATCTGGTTTGGCGTGCAGTCGGTCATCAATATCGGCGTGAACATGGGCCTGATGCCGACCAAGGGCCTGACCCTGCCGCTGCTGTCGTTTGGTGGGTCGGGCATTGTGGCCAACCTGCTGGCGCTGGGCGTGCTGATGCGCATCGACTTCGAAAACCGCCAGATGATCCGCGGGGTGCGCCATGAGTAAGCGCACCTTGATGGTCATGGCTGGCGGCACCGGCGGGCATATCTTCCCGGCCCTGGCCGTGGCCGATGCTGTCCGCCAGAAGGGCTGGAACGTAGTGTGGCTGGGTGCTGCCGGCGCGATGGAGACACGCATCGTGCCGCAGTACGACATCACGCTGGAAACGCTGCCCATTACCGGCGTGCGCGGCAAGGGCCTGCTCAAGAAACTGGTGCAACCGTGGGTGCAACTGCGGGCGCTGGCCAAGTCGGTAAGCGTGATTTTCCGCTACCGCCCGGATGTGGCGATCGGCTTTGGCGGCTTTACCGGCTTTCCTGGCGGCCTGGCCACGCGTTTGCTGTGGCTGCCGCTGGTGATCCACGAACAAAACTCGGTCGCCGGCCTGACCAACAAGGCACTGTCGCACATTGCCAACCGCGTGCTGTTTGCGTTCCCTGGCGCGTTCAAGGCGGGCCGTAACCGCGCCTGCATCGGCAATCCGGTGCGCGGCGCGATTCTGGATGCAGCCCAACCCGCCGCCCGTTTTGCCGGTCGCACCGGGCCGCTCAAGGTACTGGTGGTTGGCGGCAGTCTGGGCGCCAAGGTGTTCAACGAAGAAGTACCCAAGGCGCTGGCACAACTGCCGGTGGAGCAACGTCCGCAAGTGATTCATCAGGCGGGCGAAAAGAATATTGAAGCCCTGCGCGCCAATTACGACGCCGCAGGGGTAAGCGCCGACTGCGTGGCTTTCATCAGCGATATGGCCACGGCTTATGCCGACGCCGATCTCGTGGTGTGCCGTGCCGGCGCCTTGACGGTTTCGGAGCTGGCCTGCGTGGGCGCAGCCAGCGTGCTGGTGCCGTATCCGCACGCCGTGGACGATCACCAGACCGGCAATGCCCGTTATCTGGCTGATGCCGGTGCGGGCGTGCTGGTGCAACAAAACGCATTTACTGCAGCGTGGTTGCTCACGCTGCTGCAACAAACACAACGCGAGCAGTGTCTGGCCATGGCCACCAAAGCCAGAGCGCTCGCCCACCCTGAGGCCACGGCAGCTGTGGTCAAGGTGCTGGAGGAACTGGCAGCATGAAACACAAAGTCAAACGCATTCATTTTGTAGGGATCGGCGGCGTCGGCATGAGCGGCATTGCCGAGGTTCTGGTCAACCTGGGCTTTGAGGTCAGCGGCTCTGACCTGGGTAGCAACGCGACCACCCAGCGCCTGATCAAGGCTGGTGCCACGGTGCATCAAGGGCACTCGGCTGAATACGCCAAAGGCGTGGACGTCGTCGTGACCTCCACCGCGGTCGGCAATGAGAACCCGGAAGTACAAGCCGCGCATGAAGCCAAAACGCCGGTGATCCCGCGTGCCCTGATGCTGGCTGAACTGATGCGCCTGAAGCAGGGCATCGCCATTGCCGGCACCCATGGCAAGACCACCACCACCAGCCTGACCGCCAGCGTGCTGGAAGCTGCCGGCCTTGATCCGACTTTCGTGATCGGCGGCAAGCTGCAGGCTGCGGGCACCAATGCCCGACTGGGCCGTGGCGATTTCCTGGTGGCAGAGGCCGATGAATCGGACGCCTCTTTCCTGTATCTGAATCCGGTGATCTCGGTGGTGACCAACATCGACCAGGATCACATGGACACCTACGACCACGACTTCAACAAGGTCAAGGGCGCGTTTGTCGATTTCCTGCGTCACCTGCCGTTCTACGGCCGCGCGGTGCTGTGCATTGATGACCCGCACGTGCGCTCCATCCTGCCCCAGGTGACCAGCCCGGTGACGACCTACGGTTTCAGCGAAGACGCCTTGCTGCGCGCCGAGAACGTACAAGCCGTTGGCGGCCAGATGAAGTTCGACGCGGTATGGGAAAACGGCGAAACCCGCCGTATCCCGATCACCGTGAACATGCCCGGCAACCACAACGTGCTCAACGCCCTGGCCGCCATTGCCATTGGCCTTGAAGTGGGTGCCAGCGAAGCCGCCATCCAGAAAGCTCTGGCCGAGTTCACCGGCGTGGGCCGTCGCTTCCAGCGCTACGGCGAAATCGCCCTGCCTGCCGCTGCAGATGGCAGCGCGCGCGGCAGTTTCACGCTGGTCGATGACTACGGCCACCACCCGGTAGAAATGGCCGCCACACTGGCCGCTGCCCGTGGCGCGTTCCCGGGGCGCCGCTTGCTGCTGGCCTTCCAGCCGCACCGCTACACCCGCACGCGTGACTGTTTTGAAGACTTCGTCAAAGTGCTGTCCACGGTGGATGGCCTGTTGCTGGCCGATGTGTATGCCGCCGGCGAAGCCCCGATTGTCGCGGCAGATGGCCGCAGCCTGTCCCGCGCCATTCGCGTGGCCGGCAAGGTAGAGCCCGTATTTGTTGAACAGATCGCCGATATGCCCGCCGCCATTGTGGCCGCGGCACAAGACGGCGATGTGGTGATCACCATGGGCGCCGGCACCATCGGTGGTGTCCCGGCAAAGCTCACGCAGATTTGAGAACGATGAACATGAAGCAATACGGAAAAGTGGCGGTGTTGATGGGCGGAACCTCCAGCGAGCGCGAAGTCTCGCTGATGAGTGGCGCCGGCGTGCTGGCGGCCCTGCAAAGCCGTGGCATTGACGCGCACAAGTTTGATCCGGCCGAAAAACCGCTGCTGGCGCTCAAAGACGAAGGCTTTGATCGCGTATTCATCATTTTGCATGGCCCGTTTGGCGAAGACGGCACCGTCCAGGGCGCGCTGGAAGTGCTGGGCATCCCGTATACCGGCTGTGGCGTGATGGCCTCGGCCATCGGCATGGACAAGCTGCGCACCAAGCTGATCTGGCAAGCGCTGGGTCTGCCGATTCCGGCTTTTGAACTGGTGAACGCCAACAGCGACTTCGCCGCCATTGAAAAGAAGCTGGGCCTGCCGCTGTTTGTAAAACCGGCGACCGAGGGCTCCAGCGTTGGCGTGGTCAAGGTCAAGGAAGCCGGCGGTCTGAAGGCGGCGTTTGAAGAAGCGGTGAAGTACGACCCGCTGGTGCTGGCCGAAACCTTCATGGGTGGTGGCGAGTACACCACCTCCGTCCTGGGTGATGAAGTTTTGCCCGCGGTAAAGATCGAGCCGGCGACCGAGTTTTACGATTACGAAGCCAAGTATTTCCGCGACGACACCAAATACCTGTGTCCGTGCGGTTTGCCGGCCGAAAAAGAAGCGCAGATCGCCGCAGATGTGAAAAAGGCGTTCTGGGGCATTGGCGGCAAGAGCTGGGCGCGAGTGGACTTTTTGATGGATGACGCCGGCAATCACTTCTTGCTGGAAGTGAATACGGCACCGGGCATGACCAGTCATAGCCTCTTTCCGATGGCCGCACGCGCCATGGGCATGAGCTATGAGGATCTGGTGGTGCGGATTCTGGATACAACGCTGGCAGGTCAGGAATAACACGGCGATGTGGGACAAGCCCCAACTTTTGATGTGGTTTGCCAATCTGCTCACGGCTCTGGCCGTGCTGCTGCTGTTTTATTCATTGCTGTTTCTGGCCGTGCATTCGCCGCTGTTTCCGGTGCGCAAGATTTCGGTCGATGGCGATCTGGCCCACGTCACGCGTGAACAGTTGCAGTACGTGATCAAGAACGACCTCAAAGGCACGTTCTTCACGCTGGATCTGGACCGTACCCGTTCGGCCTTCGAGAAACTGCCGTGGGTGCGCCAGGTCAGTGTGCGGCGCCGCTGGCCGGACCGGCTGGAAGTGACGATTGAAGAACACCACGCGATTGCGCGCTGGGGTTCGATTGCATTGCTCAATAACTATGGCGAGCGTTTCGACGCCGCCTCTAACGACCAGTTGCCAATCCTGGAAGGCCCGGACGGCACTGAAAAACTGCTGGTAGATGGTTTGACTGACCTCAAGAGCGCCCTGGCGCCCATGGGCAAGCAGCCAACGCACATCTGGTTGTCGGATCGTCGGGCCTGGCGCTTTGAGCTGGACCGGCAAGTGATTGTTGAAGCAGGACGCAACGACGTCCTGGACCGGGTACGGCGTTTTGCCGGTGCCTGGGGCGGTTCCCTGGCGAAGCTCTCGGGTGATAACCAGGCGTTTTCGTACGTGGATTTGCGTTATCCAAACGGTTTTGCGGTACGGCTGCCGGGTTTCAAGCCCGCGGTGCCGGCCAAGGGTGCCAAAGCGGCCCCGGCCTGACCGTTGGCAATACAGGCCCGGCATGCATCCCCGCTTCTGAGCGGGTGAGCGCCGGAAACGATTAAAAGTAATCAGGAAATTGAGTAGAGGTTGTCTGTGACACGGGATACCAAAAACCTCATCGTGGGTCTGGATATCGGCACCAGCAAGGTGGTGGCGGTTGTGGCCGAAGTACAGGAAGACGGTTCGCTGAACGTGGTCGGGCTGGGCTCGGCCGCATCGCGCGGGCTCAAGCGTGGCGTGGTGGTCGATATCGAAAAGACCGTCAGTGCCATCCAGTCTGCCCTGGGCGAAGCCGAACTGATGGCCGACTGCAAGATCCGCGAGGTCTACACCGGCATCGCGGGCAGCCATATCCGCGGGCTGAATTCGCACGGCATGGTCGCCATCAAGGACAAGGAAGTCACCCAGGCCGACATGGACCGCGTGATTGAAACCGCCAGCGCGGTGAACATCCCGACGGACCATCAGGTTCTGCACATCCTGGCCCAGGAATACATCATCGACGGCCAGGAAGACGTGAAAGAACCGCTGGGCATGAGCGGCGTGCGCATGGAAGTGCGCGTGCACATTGTGTCCGGTGCGGTCTCTGCGGTGCAGAACATCACCAAGTGCGTGCGCCGCTGTGGCCTGGAGATTGCCGAAGTCATTCTGCAACCGCTGGCTTCGGCCCACGCCGTGCTGACCGAAGACGAGAAAGAACTGGGCGTGTGCCTCGTGGATATCGGCGGCGGCACCACTGACCTGTCGGTGTTTGTAAACGGCGCAATCCGTCACACCGCGGTCATCCCCATTGCGGGCGATCAGGTGACCAACGACATCGCCATGGCGCTGCGTACCCCGACTGGCGAGGCCGAAACCATCAAGCTGCAATACGGCGTGGCACTGCGCCACATGACCGATCCGCAGCAAATGATCGAAGTGCCAGGCGTGGGCGAACGCGGCTTGCGCCAGATGAGCCGCCACACCCTGGCCGAAGTGATCGAACCGCGGGTGGAAGAACTCTACAGCCTGGTGCAGGCCGAACTGCGCCGCGCCGGGTTTGAAGACCGTCTCTCCAGCGGCATCGTGATTACCGGTGGCGCTGCGCTGATGCCGGGCATGGTGGAACTGGGTGAAGAAATTTTCCACATGCCGGTGCGTCTGGGCACGCCAAAGTACGTCGGCGGTCTGGCCGAAGTGGTCAAGAACCCGCGTTTTTCAACCGCAGTCGGCCTGTTGCTGATTGCGCGCGAGCAATACATGCGTAACCCGGTGAGCCGTGTGAAGGACGGCTCGTTTGGCGACATCCTGGGCCGGATGAAGTCCTGGTTCCAGAACAATTTCTAACGGTTTTGAAAGACATGGCGCCAGGCGGTGATCCTGGCTGGTGCCAGGCAGTACAGGCAACACGGCAGAACAAGCAACAACAAGTCAGCAGCAGTCGGTTTCAGAGCGAAACAACGGGCGTTTCTTTTATCAATTTTTCGGGTCAAGCAGTTAGTCAGGGTCAGAGGAGATACACATGGCACTTACTTTTGAGTTTCAGGAAGTAGCGCACCTTGTGAATATCAAGGTGATCGGTGTTGGCGGTGCAGGTTGCAACGCCATCAACAACATGATTGAAAACGCCATGCAGGGCGTCGAGTTCATTGCCGCCAATACGGACGCGCAAGTGCTCAAACTGGCACGCGCCAGCAACGTGGTGCAACTGGGTGCTGATCTCACCCGTGGTTTTGGTGCCGGTTGCAATCCGGAAATCGGCCGCCAGGCAGCAGAAGAAGATCGTGATCACATTGCTGATCTGATCTCTGGCGCCGACCTCTTGTTCATCACCGCAGGTATGGGTGGTGGCACGGGTACGGGTGCGGCACCGGTGATCGCCCAGGTGGCGCGTGAGAAAGGCATTCTGACGGTTGGCGTCGTGACCAAGCCGGGTATCGATGAAGGCAGCCGCCAGAAAGTGGCGCAAGTCGGCATCGACGAACTGGCCAAGTACGTGGATTCGCTGATCGTTGTGTCCAACCAGAAGCTGGAAGAAGTGCTGGGCGAAGACGTGACCATCGACGAAGCCTTCCGTGCTGCCGACGATGTGCTGCGTAACGCGGTGGGTTCGATTGTTGAAATCATCAACTACCCGGGCCTGATCAACGTCGACTTTGCCGACGTGAAGACCGTGATGCGTGAAATGGGCATGGCCATGATGGGTACGGCCGTGGCTGAAGGCGCAGACCGCGCCGTGCTGGCGACCGAAGAAGCCATCCGTTGCCCGCTGCTGGACAACATCAGCTTCAAGGGTGCCCGCGGCGTGCTGGTGAACTTCTCTGCCAGCCGTGCCACGCTCAAGAAGAGCGAAATCCGCCAGTCGCTGGAAATCATCAACGCGCACGTGTCCGAAGACGCACAGGTCAAGCATGGCGTGGTGTATGACGAATCGCTGGGCGACCAGATCCGCATTACGCTGATCGCCACCGGTCTGGGCGCCAAGGAAACGTCCAAGCCGCAGCTGTCCGTCGTACAAGGTCAGGCGCAACAAGCCCGCACCGGCACCGATAATCTTGGCTTTAACGCTGAAGATTACGAAAAGCCGGCCATCTGGCGTACGCGCCGTGGTGGCAGCCTGGGGGCTGGTGAGGCCACGCAATCGGCGGCTCGTCCGGCGCTGAACAACATCGATATGGATATTCCGGCCTTCCTGCGTCGCCAGGCCGACTAAGCAGTCCCCACAGCCCTGCTGGCTGCGTTGTGCTCGCTTGCCGTACTTACGTACTGTCTGCGCTCGCACGCCTTGCCAGCACCGCTTCGCTGGGCTGTGGAAACTGCTGGGCCTATCAGGTTTGCTGCGCCTCTCTGACCCGATCGCGTAGCGTGCGGCGCGCCTTGTGGCGTGCCGCACCGGCTTCCCGTCTTTGACAGATCGGGGCCGGCACAGGTGTCTTTGCGCTACGGGATATGTAGTGGTGCGGTAATAGATTGATTCCGGCTATCACTTTTATTGTGACGATCAATCCAGCCCATGACCCGGGGCTGGTAAACTGGCGTCTTGTGTTGATAGACCGGGATAACCGGAACAGGCGGAGTAACCTTTCATGTTTCAGCAACGCACCTTGAAATCCACGGTACGTGCCGTTGGCGTCGGTCTGCATTCTGGCGAGCGTGTCACGCTCGTGATGAAGCCCGCGCCGGTGGATCACGGCATCGTGTTCAAGCGCTCCGATCTGCCCGATTCGGACGCGTTCAAGGTGGGGCCGGACCTCGTCAACGATACGCGACTCTCCTCCACGCTGATCAAAGATGGCGTGCGCGTAGGCACTATCGAGCACCTGATGTCGGCGTTTGCCGGCTTCGGGATCGATAACGTGCTGGTTGAAGTGGATGCCCCGGAAATGCCGATCATGGATGGCTCCTCCGCCCCGTTCATTTACCTGCTGCAATCGGCTGGCGTGGTCATGCAGAACGCGGCCAAGCGTTTTGTGCGCGTCAAAAAGCCGGTCGAAGTGGTGGAAGGCGACAAATGGGTGAAGCTGGAGCCGTACGACGGCTACAAGACCACGCTGACCATCGACTTCAAACACCCGGCATTCAAGAAGTCCCAGCAGTCCATTTCCATTGATTTTGCCAACACCAACTACATCAGCGAGATCGCCCGCGCCCGCACCTTTGGCTTCATCCACGAAGTCGAATACATGCGCATGAACGGTCTGGCACGTGGCGGCAGCATGGATAACGCCGTGGTGATCGACGAATACCGCGTGCTTAACGATGGCGGCCTGCGCTTTGAAGACGAGTTCGTCCGTCACAAGCTGCTTGATGCCATTGGCGATCTGTATATCCTGGGCCATCCGCTGATCGCCGCGTTCTCTGGCTACAAGTCTGGCCACGCCATGAACAACAAGCTCTTGCGCGCGCTGCTGGATGATCAGGAAAGCTACGAGATCGTCACCTTTGAAAACGACGCGGCCGTGCCGTCCTCGTTCCACGCCTTGCCGCCGCTGACCATCTGATCTGGCCAGCCCATGTTCGGCATCTTGCGCATCCTGTTTGTGCTGGCCGTGCTCTTGACCGGCTTTGGCGCGTTCAAATACCTGCGCACGCGTGAGCGCTTCTGGCTGCGCATGATCACCTGGGTGCTGTTCTGCGTCCTGGGCCTGTTGCTGATCTTCTTCTTTGGCCTGGCGTTTGAACGCCTGTCTGTCGGCTAGCTCTGCATTTGCGGTATCGTCATTTTGCGCGTGCGCTGTGTCTGGCATGCCGCGCGGGGCGCCATTATCATGGCGTATCCCTTTCTCTTTGAGATGATGAAATGTCCGATATCCAGCGCCTGAACCCGACCGCCCAATGGTCTGACGCCACCTGTTTCAACGGCATCATCCACTTTGTGGAAGTGCCGGAAAGCGGCAAGACCATGGCAGAGCAGACGCACGCCTTGCTGGCGCAAGCCGAGCGCACCCTGGCCGCGATGAACTCGGACAAAAGTCGTCTCTTGATGGCGATGATTTATATGCCTGATCTGGCCAACCGGGCCGAATTCAACCAGATCTGGCAGGCCTGGCTGCCGGCAGGTTGCGCGCCGTCGCGGGCGTGCGTGAAGGCAGAACTGGCTTCGCCGGATGACTTGCTGGAAATTGTGTTTACCGCAGCGCGGGCTTGATTGAAAGCGGGTGGTGACGGCCACCCGCGCGGGCCTGTGCCACAAACCCCGGCACCCCCAACGCTACCGCTTCACCCGCGCATGCAATTCCCCGATGGCATACCGGTGCGCCATTTTCTCCAGGCTCAACGGTTTGATCCGCTCGGCCTGACCCGCTGCGCCAAAGGCCTCAAAGCGGGCGATGCAGACATTGCGCATGGCATCGACCGATTGCTTGAGGTACTTGCGCGGGTCGATCTCTGACGGATTCTGGCCAAAGGCGCGGCGGATGGCGCCGGTGGCGGCCAGGCGCAGGTCGGTATCAATATTGACCTTGCGCACGCCATGGCGGATGCCTTCGACAATCTCGTCCACCGGCACGCCCCAGGTTTCGGGGATTTCACCGCCGTATTCGTTGATCAGCTTGAGCCATTCCTGCGGCACGGATGAACTGCCGTGCATCACCAGATGGGTATTGGGCAGGCGCGCGTGGATTTGCCGGATCCGGGCGATGGCTAGGGTGTCGCCGGTCGGCGGGTGCGAGAACTTGTAGGCGCCGTGGCTGGTGCCAATGGCAATGGCCAGCGCGTCGACCTCGGTGGCTTCGACAAAGGCGGCGGCTTCTTCCGGGTCGGTCAGCATCTGCTGGTGATCAAGCTTGCCGACCGCGCCGATGCCGTCTTCCTCGCCGGCCATGCCGGTTTCCAGGCTGCCCAGCACGCCCAGTTCACCTTCTACCGAGACGCCGCAGGTATGGGCAAACGCCACCACATTGCGCGTAATGCCGACGTTGTAGTCGTAACCGGTGGGCGTTTTGCCGTCTTCACCCAGCGAGCCATCCATCATGACTGAGGAAAACCCCAGCTGGATGGCGCGCAGGCACACGCCGGTGCTGGTGCCATGGTCCTGATGCATGACCAGGGGCAAGTGTGGAAATTCTTCCAGCGCAGCCAGCATCAGGTGCCGTAGAAACGGCGCGCCGGCATACGCGCGGGCGCCGGCAGAGGCTTGCACGATCACCGGGCTGCCGGTGCGGTCGGCGGCCTCCATGATGGCGCGCATCTGCTCCATGTTGTTGACATTGAACGCGGGCAGGCCGTAACCGTGCTCGGCGGCGTGATCCAGTAACTGGCGTAGCGAAACCAGGGCCATGTGTCCTCCGCCTCAGGGGGCCGGTGCGGCGGGTGCGTCCAGATGATATTGCACCAGTCGCTCCACTTCGTTACGGGAGCCAAGAATCACCGCCACGCGCTGATGCAGCGCTTGCGGCTGCACTTGCATGATGGGTTCGCGCCCGGTGCTGGCCGCGCCGCCCGCTTGTTCGACAATGAACGACATCGGGTTGGCTTCGTACATCAGGCGCAGCTTGCCCGGGCGCGTCGGGTCGCGGTTGTCTTTGGGGTACAGGAACACGCCACCACGGATCAGGATGCGGTGGATTTCTGCCACCATCGACGCCACCCAGCGCATGTTGAACGCCTCGCCACGCGGGCCGTTCACGCCGGCCAGACATTCGTCGATGTAACGGATGACGGGCGCTTCCCACATGCGCGCGTTAGAGGCATTGATGGCAAATTCGCGCGTATCCGGGCTGATGGTCAGGTGCGGATGAGTCAGGATGAATTCGCCGGTTTCTTCATCCAGCGTAAAGCCGTTGACGCCGTGCCCGGTGGTGACCACCAGCATGGTGGCCGGGCCGTATAGCGCATACCCGGCGGCGACTTGCATCACCCCGGGCTGCAAGAAGTCACTGTCCTCTACCTCGCCCTCACCGGCCGGGCGCGCCAGGATCGAGAAAATACTGCCGACCGAGACATTCACATCCAGGTTGGACGAGCCATCAAGCGGATCAAACACCAACAGATAGCGGCCTTGCCGGTATTGCGTGGGAATGCGGTAGATATCCGCCATTTCTTCCGACGCCATGGCCGCCACCTGGCCGCCCCATTCGGTCCAGCGGATCATCAACTCGTTGGCGATCAGATCAAGCTTTTGCTGGTTCTCGCCCTGGATATTGTCCGTGCCGGTATAGCCCAGCGTGTCAGACAAAGGACCCCGAGCGACGGCTGCGCTGATGACCTTGCAGGCCGTCGCGACCTGGCCGAGCAACACGCCCAGATCGGTTTGCGGCGACTCGGCAAACTCGCCGGTGTTGAACTCGGAAAAACTGGTGCCCATATGCGCTTTGCCAGGCGGGGTGCCGGCGGCGGGGCCGGTCTGGGCGGGGGCTTGTTCGGCCAGTACGGTACGGTGTGCCATGCGTTTACTCCGTTGCCTGATCGCCGCGCGCACCGTGTGCTGCGCCCGAGGTCGCCGTCGCTGCGCCAGGGCGCAGGGCGGCGGTGTAAATCTGCATCAGCGCATCGCTTTGCAGCGACGCACTGCCCACCAGCGCGCCATCCACATCCGGCAGCGCAAACAACTGCGTGGCGTTATCCGCGTTGACGCTGCCGCCATACAGCACGGTCATGTTGTTGCCCACCACCGGGTCACGCGTGGCAAAGCGGCTGCGGATATAGCGATGGGCCGCTTCCACGGTGTCGGGCCGCGCCGCCACACCGGTGCCGATTGCCCAGACAGGCTCGTAGGCAATGATCAGCCGGTGCCATTCCGGCAATGCCAGCAGTGTGCCCAGCTGGTGTTGCAAAACGACTTCGGTCTGCCCGGTCTGGTGATGCACCCAGCTTTCACCCACACAGACAATCGGCGTGATGCCCGCTTCAAGGCAGGCCTGCGCTTTGGCCGCAATCAGGTGGTCGGTTTCATGATAGTGCCGCCGCCGTTCAGAGTGGCCGACAATGGCGTAACGGCAGCCCAGATCTGCCAGCATGCCGGCGGACCACTCACCCGTCAGCGCGCCGCTGTGGGCATCTGCGACATTTTGCGCGCAGCATTGCACATCGGTATTGGCGGCCAGCCGGGCGACCTCGCCCAGATACGGCGCGGGCGGGCACAGCACCAGCGCGGCGTCGGGCTGGGCCACGCTGGCCATGGCCGGCACCATCTCGCGGCAGAGTGCCAGGCTGCCGTGCATTTTCCAGTTGCCCACCACCATGCGTTCACGCGTTGGCACGCGGCCCGTTCCGGGCGCGGCACTCAAGGCGGGTTCGGCGCGGGCAAAGAGGCTCATGGCGCGGGCTCCTGCACGGCGCGCAACAAGGCCGCCGGCGGGTTTGTCCGGGCCTGACAGGACAACAGCCAGCGTTCCAGCGCGGCCTCGTCAGCGGGCTTGATATGCAGCCGGAGCTTGCTGCGCCGCCAGAGGATGTCCTCCGCCGTGCGCGCCCATTCCACCTCGATCAGATAACGAGCTTCACGCTCATACAGGCCCGGCACAATGCACTCGCCCAGATCGGGTATGGCGCGGGCGTCTTTGAGCAAAACATGAATGCGCGTGCCATAGGCGCGGGCATAGCGTTGCAGCAACGGCGCCGGCAGCCACGGGTATTGCCGGGCCAGCCGGCCGGCAAACGCCGGGAAATCGGCCTTGGGGATATCGCCACCCGGCAGCGGGGCGCTGGCGGTCCAGGTCGGGCGGTGGTTGCCCAGACGCGGGCCGATCAGGTCGATCACCTGTTCCGAGAGCTTGCGATAGGTGGTGATCTTGCCGCCGAAGATCGACACCAGCGGCGGGCCTTTGTCATCCAGCTCCAGCGTGTAGTCACGCGTCACGGCAGAGGCGTTGGTGGCCTGATCCTTGACCAGTGGCCGCACGCCCGACATGGTCGCCACCACGTCTGCCGGGGTGATTTCCCGGGCGAAATAGCGATTGACCATGCGGCACAGGTACTCGGTCTCGGCCGCGTCGATCTTCACCTGGCCCGGATCGCCGCGAAAATCCACATCGGTGGTGCCGATCAGCGTGTAGTCATCCTCAAACGGAATGGCAAAGATGATGCGGTTATCCGGGTTCTGGAAAAGATACGCATACGGATGATCAAACAAGCGCGGCACAATAATGTGGCTGCCCTTGACCAGCCGCACGGAATGGCGCGGCGTCACCTCCAGCACATCGCCCAGCAGGCGGTTGACCCACGGTCCGGCCGCGTTGATCACCCCACGGGCAAACACCAGCTGGTGCTGGCCATCCGGCGTGCGCAAAGTCACCCGCCAGGAGCCGTTTTCCCGCGCGGCCGCAACCACGGCGGTACGGGTCAGGATGGTGGCGCCCCGTTCTGCGGCATCCAGCGCATTGAGCACCACCAGGCGCGCATCCTGCACCCAGCCATCTGAATACACAAAACCGCGCTGGAAACCGGCCCGCAACGGCGCACCGCAGATGTGGCTGGTCAGGTCGATGGCCTCCGCACTTTGCAAGACCTGGCGGCGGGCCAGATGATCGTACAAAAACAGCCCGATGCGGATCATCCACACCGGGCGCAGTTCTGGCGCATGCGGCATGACAAACCGCAGTGGCGAAATGATGTGGGGGGCAGAGCGCAGCAGCACTTCACGTTCTTGCAGGGCCTTGCGCACCAGCCCGAACTGGTGATGCTCCAGATACCGCAGGCCGCCGTGAATCAGTTTGGTGCTGGCTGAAGAGGTATGTGCGGCAAGATCGTCCTGCTCGCACAAGAGCACGGACATGCCACGCCCGGCGGCGTCGCGCGCAATGCCGGCGCCGTTGATGCCGCCGCCAATAACCAGCAAGTCATAAATCAGCTTGTCCAAGGTTGCACCTTGTTGCGGGTTCATGAGACCTGGGCGACTGGCGTGTCAGATGCCTTGCCGGTGGTGCTGTGTGCGATCTGGCCAGCCGCTCACGTTCTTTGTTCTATGAGTTCAGGCTAGGCATAAAAGCTGCCGTGAACAATATTTGATGGTGCGAGTGGTGGCGGGGGTGTGGGGTGGGTGCAACGGGTTGAATTCACAGGGCTTTGGTTTGCGTTGTTGGTTTGTTGAAGCTGGGTGTTGTGGCTGTCGTTGTGGGGTTTGGCTGCGTGCTACGGGCTCGTCATTCCGGCCTTGAGCCGGAATCCAGCTGCGATGGGTGCCAGGGCTGCTGAATCCTGGATCTTTTGTTAGCGCCTGACGGCGCGGTGGTTTTGATACCGGCGGTGGCCGGAGCACGTTACTTTCTTTGCTTCGCCAAAGAAAGTAACCAAAGAAAGGCGACCCCGGCGACTGCGCCCGCTACGCGGGTTCCCTGTGCTTCTCGCAAGTCGCGGCTGGCTCGCGAGTTCGGCCTGCGGCCTACCGCTTCGCCTTGATCGCCGCGCCTTGCTGCGATGCTCGGCGCAGTCAAGGGGAGGGCAAGTCAAAAGCAACTTCAAAAGCAACTTCAAAAGCAGCCCCAACTCCGCAAACCACTTGTTCGCAAGAATGATGTGTTTGTTTTACCACTTCGTCATTCCGGCCTTGAGCCGGAATCCAGCTGCGATACGTGCCAGGGCTGCTGAACCCTGGATCTTTTGTTAGCGCCTGACGGCGCGGTGGTTTTGATACCGGCGGTGGCCGGAGCACGTTACTTTCTTTTGCTTCGCCAAAAGAAAGTAATCAAAGAAAAGGCGACCCCGGCGACGGCGCCCCTTCGGGGTTCCCTGTGCTTCTCGCAAGTCGCGGCTGGCTCGCGAGTTCGGCCTGCGGCCTAACGCTTCGCCTTTGTCGCCGCGCCTTGCTGCGATGCTCGGCGCAGTCAAGGGGAGGGCAAGTCAAAAGCAACCCCAACCCCGCAAATCGTCTGCTCGCAAGAATGATGTGTTTGCTTTACCACTTCGTCGGCCCCTTGGCGGGATGTCAGCTGCAATTCCCGCAAGCAGCCCGCCTGCCAGCGGTTGCGTATTCAGTCATTCGCCCAGGCAATGCTCGCCCGCACTGCCCGTTGCCAGCCGGCTACGCGGCGGGCTACGTCGTCGCTGGCCAGTTGTGGCGTAAACCGGTGTTCCAGTTGCCACTGGCCTTCTACGTCGCTCAGGTCATGCCAGTAGCCGACGGCCAGACCGGCCAGGTAGGCGGCGCCGAGGGCGGTGGTTTCGGTAATGCGCGGGCGGACGACGTCGATGCCCAGGATGTCGGCCTGGAATTGCAGCAACAGGTTGTTCACCGTGGCGCCGCCGTCGACCCGCAGTTCGGGCATGGGGACACCGGCGTCGGCTTCCATGGCGCGTACGACGTCCATGGTTTGCCAGGCAATGCTTTCCAGGGCGGCGCGGGCGATGTGGCCGGCGCTGGTGCCCAGGGTGGCGCCGAACAGGGCGCCGCGGGCGTCCTGGTTCCAGTGGGGGGCGCCCAGCCCGGCAAAGGCAGGGACCAGGTACAGGCCGTCGGTATCGGGCACGCTCCGGGCCAGGCTGTCGATTTCGGACGAGCTGCGGATCAGGCGCAGGCCGTCGCGCAGCCATTTCACCACGGCGCCGCCGGTGAAAATGCTGCCTTCCAGCGCGTATTGCACCTTGCCTTTGACTTGCCAGGCGACGGTGCTCAAGAGGTTGTTGCGTGAGGCAATGGGCGCATCGCCCGTGTTCATCATCAGAAAACAGCCGGTGCCGTAGGTGTTTTTGACCATGCCCGGTTGCGTGCATTGCTGGCCAAACAGGGCCGATTGCTGGTCACCGGCAATACCGGCCACCGGGATGGCGCCGCCAAACAGGTTGTCGGCGGTATGGCCGTAGATTTCGCTGGATGAACCCACGCGTGGCAGCAGGCTGGCGGGGATTTCAAACAGCCGCAGTAGGTCTTCGTCCCAGCGCAGCGTGTTGATATTGAACAGCATGGTGCGCGATGCGTTGGACACGTCGGTGACATGCACGGCGCCCTGGGTGAAGTGCCAGACCAGCCAGCTATCCACGGTGCCAAAGGCCAGCTTGCCGGCCTGGGCTTTTTCTCGTGCGCCGGGGATGTTTTGCAGAATCCAGCGGATTTTGCTGGCAGAAAAATACGCGTCGATCGGCAGGCCGGTTTTCTCGCGGATCAGCGCTTCATGGCCGGCGTGCTTGAGTTCATCGCAAAAGGGCGCGGTGCGGCGGTCTTGCCAGACAATGGCGTTGCAGACGGGCTGGCCGGTTTCGCGGTCCCACACCACGGTGGTTTCGCGCTGGTTGGTAATGCCGATGGCGGCGATGTCTTTGCCGCTCAGCCCGGCAGAGGCGACGGCCTCGGTAGCGACGCCGGCTTGCGTGCCCCAGATCTCGCGCGGATCGTGTTCTACCCAGCCCGGTTGCGGGTAGATCTGGCGGAATTCCTTTTGCGCCAGCGACACGATATTGCCGGCGCGATCAAACACGATCGCGCGTGAGCTGGTGGTGCCTTGATCCAGCGCGAGGATGTACCGGGATGACATGTTGTTCTCCTGTTGCACGCGCCGTCAGCGGGGGCGGCGCGCGGGTCTGGAGCACTATAGAGGTTTGCGGGCGGGTTCGGCCAGCAGATGGCCGCGCTAGCGGCGGAATCCTTTCTTTGCTGCCGGTTGCCGCCGGCCCGCCGGCTTGTGGCCTTTGCGCGCGCCGTGGCCGTGCCGGTGCTTCGTGTTCTGCGCTTGCAGCATCTGGTCGATCTTTTCCGACGTCGATTGCATCAGCGACTGGGCCATGTCTTCATGCGGGAAGGTGTCCGGCATGCGGTAACCCAGCCAGGCGTAGGCGGCGTAGAGCTTGCAGGTGTCTTCCAGGTACTGCAGTTCGTTGCGGCCCATCATGCCTTCCATGCGCAACAGCGGCGCGGGCTTTTTCTGGCTGCGCAGGCCGGCCCAGTCTTTCAGGGCGCGCTCCAGCATGGGAATCCGGGTGGATACCGGGCACAGGCTGAAGGTGTAGCGGTCTTCCAGTGACAGCGGCAACACATCTAGCCATTTGGCTTTTTCCATCTGGTCCGTCAGGTTGGCGGGCAGGAAGAATTCATCGTGCACGTTGATGTGGCGGGTGAAGAGCTCCAGCAAGGTAAACAGCTTGAGCTGGCCGCTGGCGGCGGAAATCTGCTGCAGGTAGTCCAGATTGGGTGCGACAAAGAACCCGGTGGCCGGCAGCGGTTCAATCTTCTGGCGCAGCAAGGTGGCGATGATCTTGTGGGTCGATGCATCCAGCCCGGCCACAAAACCGGTTTCATGTGCGCCAAAACGGCCGGCGCGGCCGGCAATCTGTTTGGCCAGGGCGGCGCTGATGGTGCCTTCAGAGACGCCATCAAATTTGTTGGACGTGGTGAAAATCACCCGCCGCGCCGGGGTGTTCAGGCCCATGCCGATGGCGTCGGTGCCCACCACAATCTTGGTTTCGCCCTCAACAAAGCGCTCGGCCTGGGCCGCGCGTACCTCCGGCGAGAGGTTGCCGTAAATGGCCGAGACCGGGAAACCCTGTTCAATCACCTGATCGCGCCAGCTCAGCACATCGCGGCGCGAGAACGCAATCAGCACGTCACCGGCCTGCAGGTTGCGCAAGGAGCCCAGCGGCTGGCGTTCCATTTCCAGCGGCGATTTGCGTTCCAGCTTGCGCACTTCCAGCGTGCCGCCCACGCGTTCTACCAGCGCTTCGATCGCCTGTTCAGCTTCCAGCGCGCCCAAGAGGTACACCGTCATGGCCGGTACGCCACAGACGGCGGCGGTCCAGGCCGCGCCGCGGTCGGCGTCTTCCAGCAGCTGGATTTCATCAATCACCGCGACATCCACCGCGCGGTTGGGGTTGAGCATTTCCACGGTACTGGCGACGTGCGTGGCATCCGGATGCAGCTTGCGCTGCTCGCCGGTGACCAGGCTGACCGCGACGCCGGCATCGAGCATGCGGTTGTAGTTTTCCAGCGCCAGCAAGCGCAGCGGCGCCAGATACACGCCGCTGTGGGCGCGGATCAGATGCTCCATGGCGGCGTGGGTTTTGCCCGAGTTGGTCGGGCCCAGGATCGCAATGAAATGGCGCGGCATTTTCTGCGCCAGCGTGAACGACTCCGGATACAGCGAGAGGTTGACCGCGTCGTGGGTTTTGCTGGCCTCATGCGCTTGCGTGCGGTTGTCGCGCAGGGCCTCGATCCGCTCCAGCGCCACCTTGCAACGCAGCCGGGCCAGTTCATGCCGGGCCTGAAACGCGTTGAAAGCGCTGCCGGGGTCGAGTTCGTGCTCGGTGGCAATGCGGGCAATCTTCAGCGCGCATTGCCGCAGTTCGCTTTCCAGTTCGGCGCGGCTGGCGGCGTTCCAGCGCTCTTGCAGCAGCGAGAGGCGGCCATCGGCGTCCAGCTTGCGCCATTTGGCCACCTTGCCCAGAAACCCGGCGTCGGGCACCAGGTGATACGGCACCACGCGCTTGTTGATGATGATCTCGCCATGCACGGATACCGCGTAGCTGCCCTCCACCGTAATCAGGCTGGCCTGGCTGGCGCTCAGGTAGTCATCCAGGGCGGAGGTGTCGTCGGTATCAAGCAGGGTATCGGTCATGGGCAAAAGAGAAAAAGAGTACGAACGTGATTGTAAAGCCTGGCTGCTGCGCTGCGGTAACCATCACCGTGAACGGGCGATATGTGCGTTGCAGCCGCTGCGGTACGTGGCCATGCAGCGGGCGGGCTGGCCACGCAGTTTCAGAAGTGTCTGATGTTTATGTCATTGATGAATATAGAAAATCCGGCCTCTATCAATATATCGCAGAGATTTCGGGAGCGGCCATGAGTAACTACTGCTTTCAATGTTTGAACCAGGCCGGCAGCACGGTGCTGGACTGTGACCAGACCCGCACCCTGACCCCGGTCGGCCAGGGTCGCTGGGTGATTACCGGCAACTGCCAAAGCGGGGTTGAGGTACGGCGGGAAGAAGTCATGGGCGAGGACGCGGCCGTCATCGGTTACGCCATTGGCTGAGGCGGACCGCTGCCAGCGGGTTAATGATGGACCAGCCAGTTGATGCGGTCGGCCGAGCACAGATAGTGCACGCACACCGCCGCCGCCAGTAACAGTGCCAGCAACAGGGCGCCGGTCAGTGCCAGGGCGATCACTGCGGCGGCAAAGACGGCCAGCTCCAGCATCAAGCGGATGGCGCCGGGCACCGGCACCGGGGCGCTGCCATGGCGGCTGCGGTCACCGGGCACCGCAAACATGCCCCAGATGGTGGCCACCAGCGCAGGAGTCAGCACGCAAAAAGCCAGTTGCGCCGCGCCGGAATGCGTCTGCCAGCCCCACCAGGCCAGCCCGGCCAATGCGGCAAGTTCCAGCAAAAAACGCACAAACAGGTTGATCGGGTGATAGCCCATCGCTCCCTCACGGCCGCTGGCCTCGGCAATGCATGCTCCTATCATAGTGGCTCGGCCGGCGCGCCAGGGCAAACCGGCCTTGCGCTCTGGCTTGTGGCAGAGGCCGCCTCTACCTGACGGGGTAAAAACCGGATGAGGTGATTGCGGCCGGTGGTCGCAGCGGTTATACATTTTGCATAAAACCCGCCAGGATCAAGTATCACCGTGAAACGCGACCATCTGCCCGGATTGCTCAGTGCCCTTGGGGGCTATGTCGACACTGCGGGTTTTCTGGCCCTGCAAGGTCTGTTTACCGCGCATGTCACCGGCAACTTTGTGACCCTGGGCGCGGCGCTGGCATTTGGCTCGTCCGGCGTGATCACCAAGTTGCTGGCCTTGCCGGTGTTCTGCCTGGTGGTGGCGCTGGTGCGGCTGGCATCCACCGCGCTCAACACCCGGCCAGACGGCGGCGTGACCGTGCTGCTGCTGACCCAGACGCTGTTGCTGGCGCTGGGTGGCGCATTTGCCCTCGCGCTGGGGCCGTTCACCAACGGCGATCACTGGAGTGCCATGCTGACCGGCCTGACGCTGGTGGCGGCCATGGCGATCCAGAACGGCGTGCATCGCATTCACTTGCCCAGTGCGCCCCCCACCACACTGATGACCGGCAGTACCACCCAGATCGTGATTGATGCGGTCGATTTATGGCGCGGTCTGCCAGAGGATCTGGCCAACCAGGCGCGCACCCGGCTCAGGAAAATGGGCACGGCCGTGGTGGCCTTTGCGCTGGGCTGCGCGGCGGCGGCGCTGCTGTTTTACGGTTGGGGGCGCATCTGCCTGTTGCTGCCGCCGTTGCTCTCTCTGGCCGCGACGCGGCTGGCGCGTCTGCCGGCGGATGGCGCGCGATGAATTGTTTGTGACAAGCCTCACAGTGCCGTCAACGCCGACGGCGCGGCTGGCGTTCTGGCAGTCAGGGACACTTGCCGGCGGGGCCGGCCTACCTATCAGCGGGGCGCCATCATGCGGTCGGTTGTTGCAGGGCTTACTGTCTGGGGTTTATCGGTGCTGCTGTACGCCGCCAGCGATGGTTCGGGTCTGGTGCAGGCATGCAGTGCCGACTATCAATCATTTTGCCAGGACGTCAAACCGGGTGGCGGCCGCGTGGTGGCCTGCCTGCGCAAGCATCTGGCAGAGCTGACCAACAGCTGCCGCGACACCCTGCGCGATATCGGCCCGGCCGGTGGCGATGCGCCAGCCGTCAGCACCCTGATCCCCGCTGCGCCTGGTTCCACCCTGCGTGATGTGAGCTACGGGGCCGATCCCGCCCAGAAGATCGATGTCTATATCCCGGATCACCCGGACCACGCCGCGATTGTATTTATGGCCCATGGCGGCGGCTGGGAGTTCGGCGACAAGGCCGCGCGGACGGTGGTGGAGCCCAAGGCAGCGTACTGGCGGGCCCGGCAGGTGATTTTTGTCTCGGCCAACTACCGCATGCTGCCGCAAGCTGCGCCGCTGGATCAGGCGGCTGATCTGGCGCGCGCCGTGGCTTACGTGCAGGCCCACGCGCAAGCCTGGGGCGGCGATCCGGCCCGGGTGGTGCTGATGGGGCATTCGGCCGGCGCGCACCTGGTCTCGCTGATTACGGTTGACCCCGGCATTGTCAGCGCGGCGGGCGTGCAGCCCTGGCTGGGCACGGTGTCGCTTGATAGCGCCGCGCTGGATGTCCCGACCCTGATGCAAGCACGCCATTTGCCCTTGTATGACCGGGCGTTTGGCAAAGACCCGGCGGCCTGGGCGACGGCATCGCCCTATCAGCAACTCAAGACCAGACCGGTGCCCATGCTGTTGATCTGCTCCACCGAGCGGGCAACGTCCTGCGACAGCGCTGAGCACATGGCAGCAAAGATTGCGCAACTGGGCGGCAAGGTCACCGTCAAACCGCTGGCGCGCTCGCATATGCAGATCAATGCCGATGTCGGGGCTGATAACGAAGAAACCACCGCCATCGGTGACTTTCTGCACACGCTGGGCGTGGGCTGAACGCCGTTACACCGGGTAGTCGAGGACCAGGATATCGGCCAGCGTCGGCTTCAGTCTGGCCACAAATGCCTGATGGACCGGATGTGGCAGATAGGCGTCGCGGGCGGCGGCATCGACAAAGGTCATGTTGAAAATGTGGGTCAGCCCTTTGGCGAGCGGCTCCGGGCTTTCATCCAGCCCCCACTCAAACGCGCTGATGCCGTCAATCTTTGTCGCCAGCGAGGCAAATTCCTGCTCCAGCGCAGCGCGTGTATCGGCGGGGATATCATCCTTGAAGCGCAGTAAAACCAGGTGACGCAGGGCCATGGCGTGTTTCCTTGATCAGGCAGGACAAGATCGGCAAATGCCGGGTGTGTCTGTAAAATCGGCCCGCATTGGCACAAATCAACCCACGGGCACCGGTTATGTACAACGTGCTGTTTATCTGCAGCCGCAATCAGTGGCGCAGCCCCACCGCAGAACAGATCTGGCGCAACACGCCGGGCTTGCAGGTGCGCTCTGCCGGCACCAGCGCCAGCGCCCGCCGCCGTGTCAGCGCCGATGACCTGCGCTGGGCTGATCTGGTGTTTGTGATGGAGCACAGCCACAAAGCCCGCCTCAAGGCCGACTTTGCTGCAGAACTGGCCGGCAAGACCGTGCATGTGCTCGATATCCCGGATGAGTATCGCTATATGGACCCTGAACTGGTCGATATCCTGCACAGCGCAGTGACGCCCTGGTTGCCCTGACGCCACCGCAGATAACCGCCCGTAAAAAAAGCCACCGTGATGGTGGCTTTTTTGTTGTGGCATCCCGCAATCTAGCTGCATGCACCCAGATCCTGCCACGGCCCGGACTGGCCGCTCAGGCTGGGGTTGTCGCCCTGCGTCCACCATTTGTTCTGGTAGTTGTGGCCCTGGTAGCTGACGGTCTGGCCCGCATTGGCGTACACCGTGCTGCTGTTCCACGGTGTGGCGCAAACGCCGGCAGACGGAGCCGGTGCGGGCGTGGGTGTGGATGCCTGGGCCGCGGCCGGCGAGGGCGTCGGGGCGGGTGTCGGCGTTGGCGTTGGCGTGGGCGTGGGTGTCGCCACGATGGCGGTAAATGGCTGCTCGGTCGTCCCGCTTGCGCCTTCGATATGGCCGGCAAATTCGCGCGCAAACAGCGTGTCGCCACTCAAGGTGACCAGGTAGTCATACCAGTCCGTATGGGTCGGAAAGCTCTGGCCACTGGTTTTGCCGGCGGGCACGGTGACTGTCCAGACCTGGCCACCTGCGCCACCCACAGGCGCGTTGCGGCGGGTCACGGTGAACGTTGCGGCAATGTTGGCGGTGTTGCTGAACGTCAGCGTGATCGGCGTGCCGGCGGAACCGGTGGTGATGGTGACTTCCGGCTCCGGCTGGTTTTGCCACGCGGTGGCGGCGATATTGCCGGCAAAGCGACGGTAGAAGCGGTTGGGGCCGTAGACGCTGATGTCGTACTTGCCGCCGCCATAGGTATTCACGCTGAAGTAATCGGACGACTGCACGCCGGTGCCCGCCACCTGGTAACGCCACGGGCCGTCAGTACGGTACGCGTTGACGTAGGCCGACATCATCACATCCTGCGGGCCCTGGTTGGTCATGTAGATCCAGTACCGGCCGGCGCTACGGTCGGCGCCGCCCCAGGCATTGAGCTGGTACGGCTGTACGCGGGCCGAACGGGGGCCGGTTTCTTGCGTGGGCGGCGTGGTGGTGGCGATGGGGGTCGCGGCCGGCAGGTTCTTGCACTCGGTGGCGGCATTGGCGGCCAGCGCGGCGGTATCGGGCAAGGTAGGGAAGGCGTAATCGCTGGCGGTGAAGTTGAACGCACTGGTCAGGTCGCCACAAATCTTGCGCCGCCATGCGCTGATATTGGGCTCCTGCACGCCGGTCCATGCTTCCAGAAAGCGCAGGGTGGAAGTATGGTCGAACACCTCGCTGGCCACATAACCGCCCTTGGACCACGGCGAGATAACCAGCGCCGGAATCCGCCCGCCCAGACCAATCGGCACGCCGGAGACAAACTCGTCGGTCGTGCCGGCAGGCGCAACCGGGGCGATGGCATGATCAAAGAAGCCGCCGTTTTCGTCATACACCAGGAAGAACACGGTCTTTTGCCACACCGCCGGGTTGCTCACCAGCGCGGTCAGGTACTGGTTCACATAGTTGGCGCCCGGGTTGGGGCCGTAATCCGGGTGTTCAGACAAAGAGGCCGGGGCGATCACCCATGACACGGCGGGCAACTGGTCGTTGGCGACATCTGCCGCAAACTGGGCCGGCGTGCGGCGCTGCATGCCGTTGATATACAGCGGCGAGGTGGTCCCGGCGTTCTTGAAATTGTTGAACCAGGCCAGCGCGTTATCGTCGAAATTGTCCTGTTCCTGGTAGACGCGCCAGCTGATGCCGGCCGCTTGCAGGCGCTCGGCATAGGTGGTCCAGGTGTAGCCTTTTTCGCTGTTGTCGGTCACCGGGCCGCCGTTCTTGCCTTGCGGATCAATCATGCCCGACATCAGATACAGCCGGTTCGGGTTGGTCGGGCCCATGACCGAGTGAAAGTAATGGTCACAGACCGTGAAGTTGTCGGCCAGCGCGTAATGCCATGGGATATCCTGGCGGTTGAAATACCCCATCGACAAGCCGCCTTTGGCGGCATACCACTTGTCCAGCTTGCCGTTGTCCCAGCCGGTGTGGCCGCTGGACCAATCATGGGCCACATCCGCCGCGCATTCAGCCGCGGTGGTTTTCAGGTTGTGATGAAACGGGCACTGAATGACGCTGCCGTTTTTCTGATAGAACACATTGGCCACACCATTGGCGGCGTTTTGCAGCAGCGGGTGGTTGTCACCAAAACCGGATACGCCGTTGAGCGAGCCAAAATAGTGGTCAAACGAACGGTTTTCCTGCGAGAAAATCACCACATGCGCGATCGAACCCAGGGTCCCGGTAGCGGCCGGGGCGGCCAGCACCCGTTGCAACCCGCCCGGCAACACGGTGCCGGCCAGCGCGGCGGCGGCACCTTTCATGAAGCGGCGGCGATTAAACCCGTCAAATTGCTGATCCATTGTCTCGTCTCCATACTGTTTTTTGAGTGGCCGGCACGCGGCGTGCCGCCACGGTATGGAGACTGATTTGCAGTTTTGTGACTGGAAAACCCCTTGAAAACCGACACATAGCGCCCGTTGCCAATACGGACCACTTGCCCCGGGCAAGCGGACTGACGCCATTTTTTGCTAGACGTATAGATGAATGACAAGCCGCCTGGTCTGGCCGATTGTCGTCGACAGATGGTGGCGCGGGGCGCTGGAAGGCAGCCTCAGGTATGGCGGGTCAGCGCAAACAGAAACGGCAGTGAACCTGCCGTTTCTGGCTAAGGATCGGCGATGAACCCTTAATACACCCAGGGCAGGCTCACGTACTGGCTGCCCACATTGGTCAGCTGTCCTGGATCGGCCAGCAGGTTGATAAAGTGCGGGTTGCCGCTGACCCGGTCGGTATACCAGGCATAGCGGAACACATCGCTGCGGGTTTCCAGTGTCTTGACCATATCGGCCTGCTGCGCCAGTTGCTTGGCTTCGGTATCGATCTGTGTGCCGTCGACGGTGTAGTGGAAGTTGTCGAACTCGGTCACCCAGATTTGCTTGCCGTATTTGTCCAGCCGATCAAGCGCCGCTGCCAGGCCGTAGTCGTACCAGTGAAACGCCAGGAAATCCATTTGCGGGTCGCGGTGATACACCGCGTTGTAATCCGCGATAAAGCTATCGAGCCAGGCGACCGGATCGTTGTAATGCAGCATGTCGCCCATGGTCATGGCTGGCCCGACCAGCTTGACTCCGGTTTGCCGGGCAATGGCTTCAAAGCGCGGCCAGACCACGACCGCCGACCATGGGTTCATGTTGGCCTGTTTGGTCTTGTTGGGCTCATTGAGCACCAGCAGATACTTCACGCTCGGGTTGGCCAGCAACCAGTTGATCACATCCTGATCGACGAAATCGCCGGTCCTGATCATCGGGATGAATTCCATCTGGTACGCCGAGAGGTAATCAGCGGGCACATTGCTGCTGGGTTTAAGCGTCCAGTTGTACCACCAGCTGACCCCGCTGGAGACCACGGTCAGATCAGCCGGGTAGATACCCAGATTGCCGGCAATGCCGCGTTTGGTGCTTTTGCTGGTGCCGGTGGGAACGGGAGTGACGCTGGAGGTGGCTTTGGAGGAGGCGGTGAGACTACTGGACATGCTGGAGGAGGAAGGGGTACTGCTGTTGTCGTCACCGCCGCAGGCATAAAGGCCAGTGGTGACGATCAAAAGTATCAGCCAGCGTAATCGGTGGGGGTCTTCTAACGGTGGGAGACGGTGCATCATGGGTTCTCCTGTAATGCACTGACCCGGCGGGCAGGATGTGACAGAACACAGGGCAGACCAGGGGCCAGTGCAGAGTGGGCTGAGCCTTTCTCAAGGCGCCACAAAAATAGACCAGCCCGCGGGAACACGCGTTCTGCGAGTTCCCGCCGCAGGTCCATTCCTGGTGACAGACGTCAGTGTGGCACCGGGGTGGTGCAGCGCCATGTTTTTGCGCCTGTCAGAGCTACCAGGGCTGGGCCAGGTACTGGCTGCCCAGCGTGGTGAGCACGCCAGTGCCGGCCAGCAAGCTGTCAAAGTGCGGGTCAGGGTTGATACGACCGGTGAACCAGGCGTAGCGGAATACATCGCTGCGGGTTTCGCAGGTTTTGACCATATCGGCCATCTGGGCTTCTTGCTTGGCCAGGGTGTCGATCTGCGCGGCATCGCTGGACGTGTGCCAGTTGGCAAACTCGGTCACCCAGAACGGCTTGCCGTACTTGGTCAGGCGATCAAGCTGGCCAGACAAACCATAGTCATACCAGTGGAACACCAGGTAATCGATCTGCGGATCACGGTTGTTGTTGGCGGCGTGATAGGCGGCATAGAAGGCATCCAGCCAGACCACCGGGTCGCTGTATCCGGGCAACGTGCCCCAGTTCATGGCTGGCCCCACCAGTTTTACGCCGGTGGCGGCAGAGATCGCCTCATAACGTGGCCACAGCGTCGCCGCCTGCGCTGGCGTCATGTCGGCCTGATCGACAAGATTGGGCTCGTTGAGCACCAGCAGATATTTGATGGCCGGGTTGGCTTTCAGATAGGTGATGACATCTGCATCGACAAAATTGTCGTTCCACAGCATGGGGACGAAATCCATGTTCGCCGTGGTCTGCGCATTGGCTGGCAAACCCGTGTTGGGCTTGAGACTCCAGTTGTACCACCAGCTGACCCCCGGCGAGAGCGCGGCCAGATCCTGGCTGTTGGCAACGTCATAAGCAATGCCACGCTTGAAGCTTTTGCTTGCTGCAGCAGGCGTGGGGGTGGGGGTTGCGGTGGTTGATGTGGTCGCAGACGGCGCGCTGACCTGATTGTCGCTACCGCCGCCACCGCCACCGCCGCAGGCCGCCAGCGTCAAACCGGCACACAACACAGCAAGCCGCAAAAAAGACCGGGCCGGACGGTGAGGCAAAAGCATCATGACAAATCCCCGCGCATTCAAGCGTTTGTGCCATTGCTGGCGTTTTTGAAAACGTTTGCAAACTGCGGGGATGCTAAAGGCGCAGCCTGGCCAGTCGCAACCCTCAGCCAACGTGCTGCGGGTCTTGCATGACAGGCGGTCGTTCAGGACTGTGCTGCTACAAAAACATACAAGGCCGTATGCTTAGCGGTAACAGGTAATGGTCACCATGGCATGCTCAAGATTGTTGGCAATGACCGTTTGCTCGACCGCCTGACTGGATTGGGCAATCATGGGCTCAACGCTATAGGCCTTGAGAAAGTGGGCGATTTCTGAACCCTTGATGGCCGGGCTGCTTTGCGCATTGGGCGTCACCTCGATCACGTGCGAGGCCGTCTCCATATTGGTATTGAACGAAACCAGCCCGACGAGATGGCCGGCCTGATCCAGGATCGGCCCGCCTTTGGCACCCGCCAGGATATTCCCGGCGACGCTGAAAATGTGCGGTTCCGTACTGCCACTTTTAATCTGCGCCTTGCCAGTGTTGAGCACCGCCCGCTCGCCCTGCTGCGTCGGGGAAAGGAAGCCGCCCACAAGCACGCTTTCACCCTGGCGGACTTCATCTTCGCGAAACTTGATCATGGAACCACTGCTGCCATAGTCCCTGACCAGCGCCAGATCGCTCTCGCCACTCAGGGCTACCTGCTGCGCCATGCGGACATTGTCGATCATGATCCGGTTGCAATCGTGCACCAGATGCTTGCTGGTCACGATGATGTTTGAGGCCACCCGAAAGCCGCTGCCTGAGGCAGAAGCCGGAGCGCGGGTCTGGATGGTCACGGTGCTGGACTGGAAAGTTCGCCAGGTGCCATAGCGGCTGAAAGTGGTGACGGGGCGCGTAGTCCTTACAGTCGTGCTTTGCGCGCCTTTGCTCTCCGAAACCTGATTGGGCGCGTTTGGATCCACATCCGTAAATGTGACATTGCCATTGGCATCTTTGGTTTTATAAATCTCTGCCTGTGCGGGCGTGGCAAAACAGAGCAGAAAGGCAAGTGCGGATGCGCGCAGGATCATTTTTTTTGTTGGGCAAGTCATGGCTGCGGCATCTTCGCAAGCGGTAAGTTTTGCGTCAATTTTGGCCGGTTGCGGCGTTGTTTTCCATACACGCTGATACATCAATGGTCAGGCCAGACTGATTTGACCGCCGCGACGGGCGTAACTGCCTGTGTCCTCGGGTACGAAGGGTTCTGGTGACCAGGGTTGGCGCCGACTTGTCCCGGCCATCCGCACCGGCCTGCCGAATGTCTCGTTTAACAAACGTCCGGCGGGCCAGGGCTACCCATGCCCGGGTGCAGCAAGTACGCTTGAACGTGTCATGACAACATCGCCCAAGCACTTGAAGCGTTGGGTAAAACCGGCAACGACCGGACGAGGAGGATGGATGGATACACGACATCAGACCGTGGCCACGGTCGTGGTCGACAATGAATGGCGGCGCTGGATTGCCGAGAACCTGCTGCTGGGCAGCAATCCGGATGATCTGTTGCAGGTGATGGTCGCTGGCGGCATTGCGCCGGACATGGCGCTGGCAGAACTCAACGCGGCCCGCCAAAGCCCGTATCTGGCCGGTGCGCAGCGCCTGAAAAACCGGCTGGCCAAGCGTGACTGGGTGCTGGACAACCTGCGCCGGCTGGAGCACCTGCGCGCGGCGGAAATCCCGCGGCGGCACCGCCTGAGCACCCGCGAATTCTTTGACGAGTTCTATACCGCCGGCCGCCCCGTCATCATCACCGGCATGATGGATCACTGGCCTGCCATGAACAAATGGAGCCTTGATTACTTTGCCAGCCGTTGCGGCAATGCCGAGGTTCAGGTCCAGTTTGGCCGCAACAGCAACCAGCATTACGAACTGGACAAAAAGCGCCATGAAAAAACCATGCGCTTTGCCGAGTACGTGAACCTGGTGCGCGCGCAAAGCCCGACCAACGACTTTTACATGACGGCCTACAACGACTCGCGCAATCGCGCGGCGCTGGCCGACCTGTGGAACGACGTACCGCCGCTGCCGGAATACCTGGACCCGTCGTCTGTTGATAGCGGCTTTTTGTGGTTTGGCCCGGCCGGCACCATCACCCCGTTCCACCATGATCTGACCAATAATTTCATGGCGCAGATCATCGGCCGCAAGCGCGTTGTGCTGGTACCGGCAACGGAAATCGCCAGCATGTACAACCACGAGCACTGCTTTACCTATGTCGATGCCCGCAATGTCGACTTCCAGCGCTTTCCTGAAATGCGGCGCGTGCGCCCGCTGGAATGCACGCTTAATCCGGGCGAAATCCTGTTCTTGCCGGTGGGTTGCTGGCATTTTGTGGAAGGGCTTGAGGTCTCGGTCACCATGTCGTTCATCAATTTCCGCTGGCAGAACGACTTCACCAGTTCCTACCCGGCCGAGCGCGCATTCTGATGTGCCGCCCGGCGTGGCTGCGCCCGTGCGGGCGAGAGCTGCCCGGGCGCAAAATCCGCCTCATGATTGATGCAGATCGTCGATACTGATGACAATGGCTTGAATTTTCAGCCGCTCGCCGCCACCGTACCAGCACCTTCCCAGGAGTGACGCTGTCATGGCTGTATCGATGTATCGCCTTTCCATTCCGGTATTCCAGCGTGGCCTGCAAGTGCTGGCCAGCTACGTGGATAAAGCCGAAGCCCATGCCAAAGCCGCCGGCGTGCCGCCCGAAGTGCTGGTCCACGCCCGCATTGCCACCGACATGCTGCCGCTGGCCGGGCAGATACAACGCGCTTCTGACACGTCCAAAAACGCCATTGGCCGTCTGGTGGGCATTGACGTGCCCAGTTTCCCGGATTGCGAGACCACGTTTGGTGAGCTGAAAACCCGGATCCTGAAAACGCAGGCGTTTTTTGCGACGATCACGCCAGAGCAGCTGGATGGCACGCATACCCGTGAAGTGACGCTGGATTTTTCCACCATCAAAACCACGTTTACTGGCGATGAGTATTTGATGACGTTTGTGCTGCCGAATTTCTATTTCCACATTGCGACGGCGCATGCGATTTTGCGTCAGCATGGGCTGGATGTGGGGAAGCTGGATTATCTGGGGCCTTATGGGGAGTGAGGGGAGGTTGTTTGCTGCCCGGCGTTGTCATTTCGCTGGAGGCGAGTGGCTGCAATGGCAGTGAAGTTTTGCTCGCTGGATCACTGTTTCGTCATTCCGGGCCTCGGCGGCCGCCTTGGCCGGAATCCAGTCGGGCCGCCGCAGGTGGGCTTTGTTGGCTAGAGCAACAAAGTCTGCGCTTGCCATGATGTAGGGGGATTCGGAGCGGTAGCGACAATCCGCCTGCTGCTGTCTTTAAAGTCTTGAACTGCTGTTAGCGCCTTGCGGCGCGGTTGTTTGGGGTGTCGGGGGTTGCCCGACGGCAAGGCACTTTCTTTTGGATCGCCAAAAGAAAGTACCCAAAGAAAAGGCGACCCCTGCGACTGCGCCCTTCGGGTTCCCTGTGCTTCTCGCAAGTCGCGGCTGGCTCGCGAGTTCGGCCTGCGGCCTACCGCTTCGCCTTTGTCGCCGCGCCTTGCTGCGATGCTCGGCGCGGTCAAAGGGGCCCAACGTCAAAAGCAACCCCAACCCCGAAAATCAACTGCAACTGCAACTGCAACTGCAACTGCAACTGCAACTGCAACTGCAACTGCAACCCAAACCCAAACCCAAACCCAAACCCAAACCCAAACCCAAACCCAAACCCAAACCCAAACCCAAACCAGGTCATCTGGGTGCAGGTTTTGTAGGGTGGATTCGGAGCGAAGCGACAATCCACCACAGCAACGGTGGATTGCTTCGCGAATCCACCCTACGCGACGGTTTGCAAGAATGATTGACTCGCCCTACCACTTCGTCATTCCGGACCTCGGCGGCCCCCTTTGCCGGAATCCAGTCCGCAGCCTAACTGGCTGTCTTCGGTGGCATATCACTGCCGTTTTGTGCTGATTCCATGGCACTTTCATGCATTGCAGCTGGATTCCGGCTTAAGGCCGGAATGGCGAGTCAGTGGGGTGCGTGCTGGAATTGCCAACGCCACTGCAACACCACACCTGTCGTTACCTCATTCCCCGCCTTTCTCCGTCGCAAAATAAACCAGCGCGACGACCGGCAGGGCCAGGCCCAGTGCGCTGGCCCAGATCCAGCCGCCGTGGGCGTATGCCCAGCCGCCCAGGGCGGAGGTGATGGCGCCTGCGGCGAAGAAGGTGGCCATATACAGGCCGTTCAAGCGGCTGCGGGCGTGGGCGCCGAGGGCGAAGATGGCGCGCTGGCCCAGCACGACGTTCGCCTGGACGCCGAAGTCGATCATGATCGCTGCGACCACCAGCAAACCCAGCGCCAGCGCTGAGCCTTGGGGCGCCAGGTGGGTCAGCAGCCATGCCACAGCGGCAAGGATCATGGCGATGGCGGTGGCGGGGCGGCTCCAGCCTTGGTCGGCAACGCGACCGGCAATGGGCGCGGCAATGGCGCCGGCGACGCCGGCCAGGGCAAACAGGGCAATGCCGCGCTGGGTCAGCTGGTAAGGGCCCGCCAGCAACAAGGGCGAGGTGGTCCAGAACACGCTGAAGGTGCCGAACATGCAGGCCTGGTACAGGGCGCGGCGGCGCAGGATGGGGGTGTTCAGCGCCAGGTGGGCCATTGACGACAATAATTCGGCGTACGAGAGCGCGTGGGCGGGCTGGCGCTGCGGCAGTTTGCTGCGAAGTACAAGTCCCAGCATCACCATGGCCAGCGCGGACAGGACGAAGACCACGTGCCATGAACTCAGGGCGGTAATGAAGCTGGAGACCGGGCGCGCCAGCATGACACCCAGCATCAGGCCGCTCATGACGTTGCCGACGACACGACCGCGGCTGGCTTCCGGGGCGAGGTGGGCGGCGTAGGGCACGAGGATCTGTACGGCGACTGAACCAATCCCGATAAACAGTGCGGCGGTGAGGAAAGGCAGCGGTGCGGGCGCGAATGCGGCGGCCAGCAAAGACACTGCGGCCAGGCCGACCATCACCAGCGTGAGCCGCTGGTTTTCAAACAAATCGCCCAATGGCACCACCAGGATCAAGCCTGCGCCGTAGCCGATCTGCGTCATGGTGACGATCAAACCGGCGGCGCTGACGGGCAGGCCCAGGGCGGCGCTGATCGGGCCAATGAGCGGTTGCGCGTAATAAATATTGGCCACGATCAAGCCGCAGGACACGGCCAGCAGGGTGATCAGGCCGCTGGAAATGCCGGCATGATCGGCCTGTTGCGGGGTGGTGGTTTGGGGTTGGTTCATGCGAAATCCTGAGCGCTGCCAGAGTGGGACATCGATGGCATGATAATAGGGAATGGTCATTTCCTAATCAAATGTCATTAGATGAATGGCCTGGCTACGGGGGCGACGCATATGAAAAAGCCACCCGCCGTGGTCCGGTCTGGTGGCCTTGTGGGGGAGCGCTCAGAATGGGTTGATCAGCATGGTCCAGACGCGATCGAGCAACAGTGCGCCAAACACCCAGGCCAGATAGCGGATGGAATACAGGAACAGGCCACGGGCGACGGTGTCGTCGGCGCTGCGGTAAAGCTTGATTGAACGCCACAAAAAGCCGCTGTTGAACCACACGGCAATCGCCAGATAGACCCAGCCGCTCATCCCGATCACAAAGGGCAGCAAGGCCACGGCGTACAGCATGACGGCGTACAGCACGATGGTCTGGCGGGTGAACGCCGGGCCGTGGGTGACGGGCAACATGGGCAGGCCGGCTTTCTGGTAGTCCAGTTGCCGGTACAGCGCCAGCGCCCAGAAGTGCGGCGGCGTCCAGGTGTAGATCAGCAAGAACAGCACGGCGGCTTCCGCCGGAACGCTGCCAGTGACGGCCGCCCAGCCCAGCACCGGCGGCATGGCCCCGGCGGCGCCGCCAATCACGATGTTTTGCGGCGTGGCCGGTTTCAGCCAGCGCGTGTAGACCACGGCATAGCCAAAGAAGGTGCCCAGCGTCAGCCACATGGCCAGCGGGTTGGCGAAACTTTGCAACAGCGCCAGACCGCCCAGCGTCATGATCGCGGCGTACAGCCCGGCTTCCAGCGGGGTCAGCGTGCCTTTGACCAGCGGTCGGCGCTCGGTGCGCCGCATGACCGCGTCACGGTCGCGCTCGACCAGACAGTTGACCGCTGCCGCACCCATGGCGACCAGCGCAATCCCCAGCAAGGAGCACAAGACGCGGGGCAACGCTGACCACTGCGGGGTGGCCATCAAGGCGCCCGCTGTCGCGCAGAACACAATCAGGCTGACGACTTTGGGCTTGCCCAGCCGCCAAAGCTCAACGACCCGTGAAGACGTGGTGAGTGTTTGTGTAGACATGGAAGGTTCTCGGTGCGCGGCTGCGGGCCAGCACGGACGTCAGACAAAACAGCAAAAAGGCCGCGCCGCCGTTGTGCAGCACGGCCAGCGGCAGGGGCAAAGAGAGCAACACGTTGGCGATCCCCAGACCCACTTGCACGGCCAGCGCCGCCAGCAGCAACAGCGCGCTGTTGCGGTTGGCCGGCCACAGGCGCAAGACCAGCCACAGGGTGGTGAGCGTGACCACCAGCGCGCCCAGCCGGTGCAGCCAGTGAATCGCTGCCAGATGGCTGATCGGCAACGGCATGCCATCGCTGGTCAGGCCCAGTTGGCGGTCGACCCGCAACATATCCATCAGGCCGTCAGGCGCGGCAAAACTGCCGCGGCAGGCGGGGAAGCCATCGCAGGCCAGCCCGGCGTAATTGCTGGACACCAGCCCGCCCAGGATCAACTGGCAGAGCACCGCGCAGAGCACCACCCAGGCCAGCGTGCGGTTGGCGTGATCAACATGCAGTCTGGGCAGCGTGCCGCGCAGGGCAATGGCCGACAACAATGCCAGCATGGTCATGCCGCCCAGCAAATGCGCGGTGACCACAGCGGGCATCAGCTTGAGCGTCACCGTCCACATCCCCAGCAGCGCCTGCAGCACAATCACCAGCAGCGGCGCGAACACCAGCGATGCCGGTAGCTCAAAGCGCTGGCGCTGGCGGTAAAGTGCGGCGGTCAGTGCCAGCACAATCAACACCAGCCCGCCGGCGACATAGCGGTGGATCATCTCTTTCCAGCCTTTGTCGGGCTCGACTTTGGCGCCAAAGGTGGCGGCGGCATGGGCGATCTCATGCGCGGCCTGCGGTACGGTCAGGTGGCCATAACAACCGGGCCAGTCCGGGCAGCCCAGCCCGGCATCAGACAAACGCACAAACGAGCCCAGCATCACCAGACCAAAAGTCCAGATCACTGCCAGCCAGGCCAGATAACGCAAACGGGATTGCCGCACTGTATGTCTCCCCTCGCATCAAATCCGCTGCCAGAGCTTGTCTGAAAGCGGCATTTCGTCACAGGTCGTGCACTGCCACCGCCACGCCGCCCGGGGTCAGCCCAGGGCTTCGTTGTTTTTCAGAATCCGGCCGATCTCGGCCATGGCCTTTTTCCGGCCCTCGTTGTCGCCAATCTGCTCGGGCCGGTAGCGCATCACCAGGTTGCCGTGCGGGTCGATCAGATACAGCCCGCCAGCGTGCAGGCCGCTGGCGTTGTTCAGCACGGCGACATCGTGATCCAGCGCCGGGCAAGCCACGGTAGAGCCACGCTGGATACGGTGGCTTTCCTGGCCCTGCGCCAGCCGCATTTGCCGTGTGGCAAACAGCAGCGCTTTCTGGTTGTCGGTACACCCTTGCGGGTCCGCCGCGACCAGGCGCCAGTAACCGTTGGCAGGGGCAGCATCCGGGGTGGCGATCAGTTCGCCATAACTTTTGATTTCTGCCGGGCGCCAGAAATGAAAGAACGCCTGGGCGGCCAGAATGGGGGCAAGGGTGATGCCAAACATCAAAAGCAGGGTCTTTTGCCCGCGATTCAGACTCATGCGTTGTCTCCTTCAGGTGCGGTGGCTGGTTTTGTTGTGGTGGTGATCCGGGCTTCGGTAAGCGGTTCTGCCGGCGCGGCACGTGTGCTGCGCCGGAAATGACGCCACAAAAACAGCCCGGCAATGCTCATGCCCCACCAGGTCAGCATGTAGCCGATATGGCGGGCGGGGTTGAAATCGGGGACGGCGCTGTCGTGCTGCAAGCCGTCGTTGGCCTCTGAGCGCAAGCGGCCGTACCACATGGGTTGCGGCAGATGCGACCACTCGGCAAAACGCGCAGCGGTGATGTTCTGGAACAGGCGGCCTTGCGGCGGGGTATGGGCCAGTTCAAAAAAACGGGGCCAGGCCAGGACTTCCACTTGCGGCGTGGCGGGAATGGCGGCGCTTTCGACCGCACCGGCAGCACGCCAGCCCCGGTTGATCAGCACGATGCTGCCATCAGACAGCCGGAACGGCGTGACGACCTCGACGCCGACTTCGCCGTTGTAATCGCGGTGATCCAGATAAAGCGTCTGGGCGGACAGCCAGTACCCCTGCAAGGACAAACGCCGGAACAGGGGCGGCATGTCATGGCTGGCCCAGGTGAGCGGCGGCAGGGCAATGCTGGCGGCGTAGTGGTCCGCCAGCCGCTGTTTGTACACCGCGCGTGCGGCTTGCCAGATGCCCAGTGCCACGGTCAGCAACACCAGCGCAGCCAGGCCCACCAGCGCACCCCGACGCTGCCGCGCGGCCGGCAGTTTCATGACACTTGTGCTACCGTTTCCGGTATCGGGAGGAGACGCCATGAGAGTTGTCATCGTACTGTTCTTGCTGGTCATTCTGTTTGCGCTGGGGCGCGCCTTGCTGCAACTGGTTCGCGGGCCGTCCCGCTCTGAAAAACTGGCCCGTTCGCTCACGCTGCGCATTGCGGTATCCGTTGCCTTGTTCATCTTGTTGCTGCTGGCCTGGTACTTTGGTCTGCTGCAACCCCATGGGCCGACGCCCTGAATCTGTTGTTTTTCGTGGCGGTCAGGGCGTATCGGGGAAAGGCGTTACCGCCTTTCCCCAGCCCTTGCCGATGCGCCCCTGCAACTTCCCGCCCTCGACAACTTGCTGGCGCCGGTTAACCCCCGCATGCATCGTGACGCCCGCTTGCCGTACAACGTGTACTGGCTGCGTTCGCGTGCTTGCCTGCGGCGGTGTTAACCGGGGCTACTGCTCTCGACTATCACTGCCTCGTCATTGCGGCCTTGAGCCGGAATCCAGTTCAAAACATCGGCACCGCCGGTGCTGACCATGATGTTCTTGCGAGTCGTGCTGCTGGATTCCTGCCTGCGCAGGAATGACCAAATTGGAAGCGTGCAAACTGAAGCAGCACGCACACCCCGCCCGCATCCACTCACAAGCAATACACAAACACGAACAGCCCCAGCCAGACCACGTCCACAAAGTGCCAGTACCAGGCGGCGGCCTCGAAGCCAAAGTGGTGTTCCGGCGTGAAATGGCCCTTGAGTACGCGGCCCAGCATGACTGAAAGCATGATCGCGCCCACCAGCACGTGCATACCGTGAAAACCGGTGAGCATGAAGAAGGTCATGCCATACGCGCCGGAGGCCAGCGTCAGATGCATGGCGGTGTAGGCGTGGTGATACTCAAACGCCTGCAGCACAAGGAAGACCGCGCCCAGACCCACCGTCAGCGCCAGACCCAGCGCCATTTGCGTGCGGTTGTTCTTCACAAAACCCCAGTGCGCCCAGGTGACGGTAATACCTGAACTGAGCAGTAACGCGGTGTTGATGGCCGGGATGCCGAAGGCCTCCATGGGCGCGTAGGGCGCAACCTTGGGGCCGCTTACCCCGGGCCAGGTGGCCTTGAAGGTGGGCCAGAGTACGTCGTGCGTGTCAGAGAACCAGCCTAGCTCCGGCACGGAGATCGTGCGGGTGTAGAACAGCGCGCCAAAGAAGGCGGCAAAGAACATGACCTCGGAAAAAATGAACCAGCTCATGCCCCAGCGAAACGAGTGATCCACCTGCTGGCCGTAATCACCGTGTTGCGATTCGGTGATCACATCCCGGAACCAGCCAATGAGCATGTGGATCAGGATCACAAAGCCCGCCAGCAAGATCCACATGCCGGCCTGCATGTTGTTGATCCACAGCGCCGTGCCACAGGTCATGCAAAACAGCGCAATGGAGCCCGTGATCGGCCAGCGGGAAGGCTGCGGCACAAAGTAGTGCGCGTCGTGAATGCCGTTCTCTACGTTCATGCTTCTCTCCAGTCGGCCACCGGGTGGCCTGCAGGTCGTTCATGCGGCGGTGGTTCCGCCCTTGTCGTTAATGTTCTGCCACCAGCAAACGCACCAGGCCAAATACCAGCAGCGCCAGAATCAGCGCCAGTACCACGGCCGTGATGACAATCTGCTGCGGTTTGACCTTTTGCGACGCTTCCGCGCCCTTGCGCCCGCGTACGCCAAAAAATGCCGCCAGTACGGTCTTGATGGCGTCGATCATGAGCCACCTTTGGCGTCGGTTGCGTTGAACAGCGTGTACGACAGCGTGATCGGGCCCAGGTCTTGCGGCAGGTCTTTCTTGAGCACGATCACCACCGTGGCGTCGCGGGTTTCATGCGGGGCCAGGGTGATTTCGTTAAAACAAAAACACTGCAATTTCTCGACAAACCGGACTGCGTTGGACGGTGCGTAACTGGGAATGGCCCGCAGCTGCAGCGTCTGGTCGGTCGGGTTGGCCAGGCGGAACCGCGCCTTGACCAGTTGCCCGGCCTTGCCGCTGACGGTGTGATCCAGCGCGGTCAGCGTGCCGGCGACACCGGGCGCGGTGTTGGCGTCCAGATCAAGCCGTTGCGACCACGCCGGCACCGCATCGGTGTCATTGACCACGCGATCCTGCTGGATACCCACCGCGCGGCAGAACACGTCGTACATGGGCACCATGGCAAAACAGAAGCCGAACATCGCCAGTACCACCACAAGCAGTTTCACCGCGGTTTTGCGGTTGCCTTGCTGGCGGGGAAGGGTGGTGGTGTTCATGACCGTGTCCTGACGCTGCTGTTACTGCCCAAACAGCCAGTGCCGCGCCATGATGCCGACAAAGAACACCGCGGCAACGCCAGCCAGAATCAGACCGGTACGCAGATTGCGGCGGCGCTCTTGCTGCTCATCACGCATCAGGTTCTCCATGTCAGTGCTCCAGCCCCTGGGCGATCAGGCCACGGCGTACCAGTGCCTCGTCTGGCGGGGTTTCCCAGGTGTGATGCGGGGCGGGCGAATCGACTTCCCATTCCAGCGTATGCGCGCCATCCCACGGTTTGGCCGGGGCCGGGCCGACGCCGCCACGAATGGTATGGATCACGTTGTAAAGGAACAGGATCTGCGCAAAACCGAAGAAGAACGCGCCGATCGAGGCGATCTCGTTAAAGGTGGTGAACTGCAGGGCGTAGTCCGGAATCCGCCGTGGCATGCCGGCCAGACCCAGAAAGTGCATGGGGAAGAAGGTCACGTTGAACGAGATCATTGACCACCAGAAATGCAGCTTGCCCATCTTTTCGCTGTACATATGGCCGGTCCACTTGGGCAGCCAGTAATAGGCTGCGCCAAACAGGCTGAACAGCGCGCCGGCCACCAGCACGTAATGGAAATGCGCCACCACGTAGTACGTGCCGTGCAATGCGATATCCACCGGTGCCAGTGACAATACCAGGCCAGAGAACCCGCCAATCGTGAACAGGCACAAAAAGCCGATGGCAAACAGCATGGGCGTCTCGAATGTCATCGAGCCTTGCCACATGGTGGCGATCCAGTTGAACACCTTCACGCCGGTCGGCACCGCAATCAGCATGGTCATGAACATGTAGAACAACTGCGCCGTGGCCGGGAAGCCCACCGCGAACATGTGATGGCCCCACACCATGAAGCTGAGGATGGCGATGGCGCACACGGCGTAGACCATGGACACATAACCAAACAGCGGCTTGCGGCTGAAGGTCGGCAGGATCTGGCTGACCACGCCAAATGCCGGCAAGGCCATGATGTAGACCTCCGGGTGGCCGAAGAACCAGAACACGTGCTGGAACAGGATTGGATCACCGCCGCCAGCGGCGTTGAAAAAGTGCGTACCAAAGTGGCGATCGGTCAGCAGCATGGTCACCGCGCCGGCCAGCACCGGGGCCACGGCGATCAGCAGGTAGGCCGTAACCAGGCTGGTCCAGGCGAACAGCGGCATTTTCAGGAGCGTCATGCCCGGTGCGCGCATGTTCAGGATGGTGGTCACGATATTGATCGAGCCCATGATCGAGGACAGACCCATCAGGTGGATGGCGAAAATCCCGAAATCCATGCCTGGCCCGAGCTGGACGGACAGCGGCGGGTAGAACGTCCAGCCTGCACCCGGGCCGCCGCCAGGCATGAACAGGCTGATGATCAGCAAGAGCGCGGCGGGCGGCAGCAGCCAGAAGCTCCAGTTGTTCATGCGCGCAAAAGCCATGTCCGGCGCGCCAATCATGAGCGGCAATTGCCAGTTCATCAGCCCGGTAAAGGCCGGCATGATCGCGCCAAACACCATGATCACGCCGTGCAGCGTGGTCAGCTGGTTGAAGAACTCCGGTTGCCAGAACTGCAGGCCGGGCTGGAACAGTTCGGCGCGGATACACAAGGCAAAGGTGCCGCCCAGCAAGAACATGGAGAACGCAAACCACAGGTACATCGTGCCGATGTCCTTGTGATTGGTGGCGTACACCCAGCGGCGCCAGCCAGAATGCGCGGCGCCGTGGTGGCCGCCGCCGTGGCCGGCATGTTCGTCATGGGCCGCGTCGTGCGGGTGCAGTGTTTCGGTGGCAGTGGTCATGGTGAGTTCCGTATCCCTGATATGCCGTTTACTTGCGGGCCGCTTTGACTTCAGCCGGCAGCACAAAGTCGCCGTCATGATTGCCAAAGCTGTTGCGTTCGTAGCTGATGACGGCGGCGATCTCGGTGTCGGACAACCCCGCCCACGACGGCATCGCGTTCTTGCCGGTCAGCACGATATGAATGTGACCATCCTTGGGCCCGGTGGCGATCTTGCTGCCTGCCAGCGCCGGGAACGGCCCGCCACCCTTGCCATCACTCTTGTGGCACGCCGCGCAGTTGGCTTCAAACACCGTCTTGCCGCGGGCGATCAGCTCATCCTTGGTCCACTTCTTGTTCGGGTCGTCCTGCGCGGCCTTGGCTTTCTTCTGCTGCTCGGCCACCCAGGTCTTGAAGTCCGCATCGGACACCACTTTCACCACGATCGGCATATAGCCATGATCGCGCCCGCACAGCTCCGTGCACTGGCCGCGATAGGTTCCAACATGATCAGCGGTAAACCAGGTATCCCTGATAAAGCCGGGAATGGCGTCTTGCTTGACGCCCAGCGCGGGGATGTACCAGCTGTGGATCACGTCGTTGGCCGTAGTCATCACGCGTACGCGCTTGCCCACCGGCACCACCACGGGTTCATCTACTTCCAGCAGGTACTGGCTGTCTTTGGCGACGTCGCCCTTGTAGTTCTCGATCTGCGCGCGCGGCGTGGCCAGGTGGCTGCGGTAGCCAAAGCCGTAATCCAGATACTCGTAGCCCCATTGCCACTGGTAGCCGGTGGCCTTGATGGTGACATCCGGATCACGCGTGTCTTTCTGGTCGAGTACCAGATGCGCCGCCGGCCAGGCCATGACGGCCAGGATGAGCGCGGGGATGATGGTCCACGCCACTTCCACAACGGTGTTTTCATGGAAATTGCGGGCGGCGTGACCCTGGGATTTTCTGTGCTTGAAGATCGAGTAGAACATCAAGCCGAACACCACCACAAAGATCACCACGATGATCAGCATGATCCACGTGTGCAGATCGTTGATGCGGTTGGCGATGGAAGATTGCGGGGTCTGGAACGTATACAAACTATCGGCAAAAGCAAACGCTGGCATACAGGACAGCGCGGCGCAAAGTCGCCTGAGCAGCATCGATAACCTCCAGTGGCGTGTTACTCACCTGATGGACAGATGAATGGCAAAGCACATGGAGACGGCGAGTGTCTCAGTACAGCAACAGCCCAGATTGCACTGTTACCAGACTGTAAAACGAGCACTACTACCAGTTTCGTGCTTGCTTTTCACTGCGGACAGGCTCTTGTAGGTACTGGCTTTGTTTTCAGCCAGCTTTCCCGGGTTTTGTTTACAAAAGGTAGCAAACTTTTAATGTGACGCAAACCATTGATGCAAAACGCACCTTTTTGCTGCACCGCTCATCAGGCCGGTGTCTCTTTTTGTGCGGGGTTGACGTAATGATTGCAATAAGCGTGGGAAGAACTACCCGCTGAGTATGCTCATAAGAGGAGACATAAAATCATGGACTTGCACCTGCACGGCCTCGATGACCACTTCTCCATGCCAGAAACCGGCAAGGTGAACGCCATGCGGCCGTTTTACTGGCTGAAAATGGGCTGGACCGACTTCACGCGGCACCCGTTACCCAGTCTTTGTTACGGCATCATCACTGCGCTTTTGGGGTTTGCGGTGCTGAAAATCGCCTCCAGCTACACCTATCTGTCATCCACCGCCATTACCGGGTTTCTGTTGCTGGCGCCGCTGGGTGCTTCGGGCATTTATGAACTGACGCATGAGCGCGAAGAAGGGCGCGAGACGTCCTTCATGCAATCCTTGCGTGACGTGGTGCACAACCTCTCGCAGATCGCCTTCATGGGCGTGATCCTGGGGTTCATCGCCATGAGCTGGGAGCGCATTTCGGCCATCCTGTTTGCGCTGTTCTATGGCGGCGAGGCCGTGGGCATGCAGTTCTTCACCCATGCGCTGACCTCTGAATACATTGGCTTTACCATTGCCTGGTCGCTGGCCGGGCTGGTGCTGGCCTGTGTGGTGTTCGCGATCTCTGCGGTGTCGATTCCCATGCTGGCGCACCGCGACGTCGATACCATTACCGCGCTGGTCACCAGTGTGCGCGTGGTGGCAGAGAACATTCCGGCCATGCTGGTCTGGGCCACCATCATTGTGGTGCTGACCGCCATCGGTTTTGCCACTTATCTTGTGGGCCTTGTGATCATTTTCCCGCTTCTGGGGCATGCTACCTGGTGTGCTTACCGCGATCTGGTGCACTGAACTGGTGCAAGACAAACGGCTGCGAGCGGGCTGATGGCCCGCTGCGTGGCCACGTAACACGACAAACCGTGACCTGCTGACGAGGCTGTCACGGTTTTTGCTTTTTATCGGCTATTTTGAATTGGTTTTGTCTGACATCAACATTGGGCGGCCACGTACGGGTTATTCCGAATGGTCGCAACAAGCAGCGCCCTTAGCATGCGCAGCTATGACCTCGCCCGGCGAGGCTTTCTTTTTATAACTTTTTATAAAGGAAACGGAGCAACCATGAAGCAGATGAAGGCAGGCATTGCACTTGCATCAGTTCTCGCATTCGCCACTGGCGCCAGCCTGGCTGCGGGCAAGACCCTGATTTATTGCTCTGAAGGCAGCCCGGCCGGCTTTGATCCGGCCCGCTACACCGCAGGGACAGACTTTGATGCCTCTGCCGAAACGGTTTACAACCGCCTCGTCGAGTTCGTCCCCGGCTCTACCCAGATCCGCCCGGGCCTGGCAGATAAATGGGATGTCAGCGCCGATGGCCGCACCTACACCTTCTATCTGCACAAGGGCGTGAAGTTTCATACCACCCCGTATTTCAAGCCCACCCGTGATTTCAACGCGGACGACGTGATCTTTACCTTCGCCCGCCTGACCGACAAGAACCTGCCGTTCAACAAGGCCACCAACGCCACCTATCCCTATGCCTCTGACATGGGCATGGACAGCAATATCGCCAAGGTCGAGAAAATTGATCCGTACACGGTCAAGGTCAGCCTGAACAAGGTCGATGCCGCGTTCTTGCAGAACATTGCCATGTCGTTTGCCTCGGTCATGTCGGCTGAATATGCCGACCAGTTGCTCAAGGCCGGCAAGGCCGACCAGATCAACACGCAACCGATCGGCACCGGCCCGTTCATTTTCCAGGCCTACCAGAAAGACAGCGTGATCCGTTACAACGGCAACACCGAATACTGGCGCAAGGGCGATGTGCGTCTGGACAAGCTGATTTTTGCGATCACCACGGACCCGTCCGTGCGCTACCAGAAGCTGCAAAAGGGCGAGTGCCAGATCATGTCGTACCCGCGCCCGGCCGATCTGAAGGCCATGCAGTCCAACCCGGCACTCAAGGTGCCCAGCCAGGCCGGTTTCAACCTGGGTTATGTCAGCTATAACGTAACCCACAAGCCGCTGGACAAGGTAGAAGTGCGCCAGGCGCTGGATATGGCCATCAACAAGAAAGCCATTATCGACGCCGTATACCAGGGCGCCGGCCAGCTGGCCACCAACCCGATGCCGCCGACACAATGGTCCTACAACAAGACCCTGAAAGACGCACCGAACGATGCCGCCAAGGCCAAGGCGCTGCTGGCCAAAGCCGGTTTGCCCAACGGCTTTGAAATCACTCTGTGGGCCATGCCGGTACAGCGCCCGTACAACCCCAACGCCAAGCTGATGGCCGAGATGATCCAGAATGACTGGGCCAAAATCGGCGTCAAAGCCAAGATCGTCACTTACGAATGGGGCGAGTACCTCAAGCGCGCCCGCGCCGGTGAAGACGACGCCATGCTGATCGGCTGGAACGGCGACAATGGCGATCCGGACAACTGGCTGGGTACACTGCTGGGTTGCGAAGCCGTGGATGGCAACAACTACGCCAAGTGGTGCCAGAAAGACTTCAACGATCTGATCGTGAAGGCCCGCAGCCTGCCCAACCAGGCCGAACGCACCAAGCTGTATGAACAAGCCCAGGTGATCTTCAAGCGTGACGTGCCGTTCACGCCGGTGGCGCATTCCACGGTCTACCAGCCGATGCGCAAAGAGGTCGACGGCTTCAAGATCAGCCCGTTTGGTCTGAATTCGTTCTACGGTGTAGGCCTGAAATAAGCCCGACTCAATGGCAAGGACAAGCCGGTCTGCCCTGCAGGCCGGCTTTTTCGTCCTTCGGTGTAACCAAAAAGTACCAGCTATAACCGGGAATGGACCGGCATTGCGCCGCTGCCTGACACTTCTGGCACGATGCACCTGCCGCAAGACCCGGCCAACGCGCCGTTGCCGGCGTGTTCTTTACCCTGACGCGAGTACGCATACATGATCCGTTTTTTGCTGCGTCGCATTGGCGTGGTGATCCCGACTTTTCTGGGCATCACCCTGCTGGCGTTTTCGCTGATCCATCTGATCCCGGGAGATCCGATCCTGGTGATGATGGGCGAGCGCCATATCGACCCCGAATTCTACAAGCTGTCCATGCAGAAACTGGGGCTGGACCAGCCGCTCTACCTGCAGTACTGGCATTACCTCACCCATGCGTTGCATGGTGATCTGGGCGTGTCCGTGCGCTCGCAAGTGCCGGTCATGCAAGAGTTTCTGACGCTGTTTCCGGCGACGATCGAACTGTCGATCTGCGCCATGATTTTTGCGACGATTGTGGGCCTGGCTGCCGGTATCATCGCCGCCGTCAAACGCGGCTCGGTGGCAGATCACGGCGTCATGGGCGTGGCGCTGGCGGGTTACTCCATGCCGATTTTCTGGTGGGGCCTGATCCTGATCATGGTGTTCTCGGTGCAACTGGGCATCACACCGGTGTCCGGCCGCATCGACCTCTTGTACGACGTCACGCCCGTCACCGGCCTGATGCTGATCGACACCCTGCTGGCGCATGACATCGACGCCTTCAAGTCGGCGCTGGAACACCTGATCTTGCCGTCCATTGTGCTGGGCACGATCCCGATGGCGGTGATTGCCCGCATGACGCGGTCATCCATGCTGGAAGTCCTGCGTGAGGATTACATCCGCACCGCGCGAGCAAAGGGTTTGTCGATGACCCGCATCGTGCTGGTCCATGGCCTGCGCAATGCGCTGATGCCGGTCGTCACGGTGATTGGCCTGCAGGTCGGCACATTGCTGGCCGGCGCGGTGCTGACCGAGACCATTTTCTCCTGGCCTGGCGTGGGCTCCTGGCTGATCAACGCCATTGGCGCGCGCGATTACCCCGTGGTGCAGGGCGGTATCTTGCTGATCGCCACGCTGATCATTTTCGTTAACCTGCTGGTTGATGTGCTCTACGGCATCATCAACCCGCGTATCCGCCACGCGAGGTAAGCCGGCATGGCACAAACCGCTCAAACCACCGCTCCGGCCTCGGCCGAGGTGCTGTCGCACCCGACACCGCTGCGCGAATTCTGGCTGGCCTACCGCGCCAACAAGGGCGCGCTGATTGCGCTGGCGTATCTGGTCGTCCTGGTGCTGGCCGCTTTGCTGGCGCCGCTGATTGCGCCGCACAGCCCGTCTGAACAGTTCCGCGACTTCATGCTGACGCCGCCGTCCTGGATGCATGACGGCCACGCCCGCTTTTTGCTGGGCACGGATGAACTGGGCCGCGACATTCTCAGCCGCCTGATGCACGGCGCACGGCTCTCGCTCATGATCGGCATTGTGTCGGTCGTGGTGTCGCTGATTCCGGGCATCGTGCTTGGCTTGCTGGCGGCGTTTTACCCGGGCTGGCTGGGTACGGCCATCATGCGCCTGATGGACATCATGCTGGCGCTGCCTTCTTTGCTGCTGGCCATTGCCATTGTGGCGGTGCTGGGGCCAGGCCTTGTGAACACCATGCTGGCGCTGTCGATTGTGACGCTGCCGTCTTACGTGCGTTTAACGCGCGCCTCGGCCATGGCCGAGTTGTCCAAAGACTACGTGATCGCGGCAAAGCTTTCTGGCGCCGGCAAGCTGCGCCTGATGTTCAACACCGTGTTGCCCAACTGCATGGCCCCGCTGATCGTGCAGGCCACGCTGGGTTTTTCGTCCGCCATTCTGGATACCGCCGCGCTGGGCTTTCTGGGCCTGGGCGTGCAGCCGCCGCTGCCGGAGTGGGGCACCATGCTGGCCGCCGCGCGTGACTATATCGAGCGCGCCTGGTGGGTGGTGACCATGCCGGGTGTGACCATCCTGATTACCGTGCTGGCGCTCAACCTGATGGGCGACGGCCTGCGCGACGCGCTGGACCCGAAACTGAAGAGGCTCGCGTAATGGCGCTACTTGAAATCAAAAACCTCTCGGTTGAATTCGGCAGCAGCGCCCACCCGTTCCGCGCGGTGTCCAATGTCAGCCTGACGGTGGATGCCGGCGAGATCGTCGGCATTGTGGGCGAGTCTGGCTCTGGCAAAAGCGTGACCATGCTGGCGCTGATGGGCCTGATTGATGCGCCGGGCCGGGTCACCGCCGATGCGCTGACCTTTGACGGCAAAGACCTGCTGAACATGAAAGCGCGCGACAAACGCAAGATTGTCGGGCGCGATATCAGCATGATTTTCCAGGACGCGCTGACCAGCCTGAACCCGGCGTATACCGTGGGTTTCCAGCTGGCAGAAACGCTCAAACAGCACACCAGCCTGCGCGGCGATGCGCTGAAAAAGCGCGCGCTGGAACTGCTGGAACTGGTTGAAATCCCCGATGCCAGATCCCGGCTTGCGGCTTACCCGCATCAGTTGTCTGGCGGCATGAGCCAGCGTGTGATGATCGCCATGGCCATCGCCTGTAATCCGCGCTTTCTGATTGCCGACGAGCCCACCACCGCGCTGGATGTCACCGTGCAGGCGCAGATCATGGAGTTGCTGGTCAGCCTGCAAAAGAGCCAGGGCATGGGTCTGGTGCTGATCACGCACGATCTGGCCGTGGTCTCTGAAGTGGCGCAACGCGTGGTGGTGATGTACGCCGGTGAAGTGGTCGAGCAAAGCCCGATCCCCACCATTTTTGAGACACCGCGCCACCCGTATACCCAGGCGCTGTTGTCCTCCATTCCCGAACACAGCAAGGGCGCCGCGCGGCTCAATACCTTGCCAGGCGTTGTGCCCGGCCAGTTTGATCGCCCCACCGGGTGTCTGCTCTCGCCCCGCTGCCCGTACGTGCAAGACCGTTGCCGCGCGGAACACCCGCCGCTGACAAGCGCGCATGACGCGCTCGCCCGCTGTTTCTTCGCGCTCGATGACGCAGGAAAACCCGTTTATGGTTAATCAGAACCTCCATCCGCAAGAGGCCGCAGACGCCACCGCGCCGGTACTGGTTGCGCGTGAATTGTCGCGCCACTATCACGTATCGCGCGGTTTCCTGCGTGGCCAGGCCACCGTCAAAGCATTGAACAGCGTCAGTTTTGAACTCGCGCCGCACCGCACGCTGGCGGTGGTGGGCGAGTCTGGCTGTGGCAAGTCCACGCTGGCCCGCCAGCTGACCATGGTCGAGACACCGACATCCGGCTCGCTCAGTATTGCCGGGATCGAAGTCGCCAGTGCCAGCAAGACGGCGCTGCGTGAACTGCGCCCGCGCGTACAGATGGTGTTCCAGAACCCGTACGCCTCGCTCAACCCGCGCAAGAAAGTGGGCACCCAGCTGGCGGAACCGCTGCTGCTGAACACGCAACTGAGCCCGGCCGAGCGTGAAGCCCGGGTGCGCGACATGATGCAGCGCGTCGGCCTGCGGCCAGAGCATTACCATCGCTACCCGCATATGTTCTCTGGCGGTCAGCGTCAGCGTATTGCCGTTGCCCGCGCCATGATGCTGAACCCGCAGATTCTGGTGGCCGACGAGCCGACCTCCGCACTGGATGTCTCCATCCAGGCGCAGATTCTCAATCTCTTCATGGATCTGCAGGAAGAATTCGGCACCGCCTATGTGTTCGTTAGCCACAACCTCTCTGTGGTCGAGCATATGGCCGATGACGTCATGGTGATGTACTTCGGTTCGACCGTGGAATACGGGCCCAACGACGCCATCATGACCAACCCGCTGCACCCGTATACCCGCGCCCTGATGCAGGCCACGCCGGCCATCCGGGCAGAGGATCGCAAGGCACGGGTGAAATTGCAGGGCGAGTTGCCATCTCCCATGAACCCGCCGTCCGGCTGCAGTTTTCATACCCGTTGCCCGTACGCCCAGCCGCACTGCAAGGCCGAAGTGCCGCAGCTACGGCCGGTTGCAGGCCGCATGATTGCCTGCCACCGGGTAGAGGAAATCGCCGCCGGTACGGCCAGCCCCAACCTGTGAGCGGCGATATATTTCAATTAAATGGCAATTGGTGTTGACAGGTCTCGGGTTGCATGACATACTCTTCTTCTCTGTCGCGGGATGGAGCAGTTGGCAGCTCGTCGGGCTCATAACCCGAAGGTCACAGGTTCGAGTCCTGTTCCCGCAACCAGCATTCAAGCAAAAAGCCCAGTCGAAAGATTGGGCTTTTTGTTTTTCCGCCTCTGGCTGCACATCTTGCAGCCAACAAAAAAGCCGGCATTGGCCGGCTGATCTGTCTATCTCCACCGCGATGGCTTATCTGGCCATCAGCGCCGCGCCCGTGCTTTGATCAAGCGGGCTTTTTCTTCCAGTAGCTCATCGAGCCGTTCATACATACCCAATGGCACATAATCAACGGGCTTTCCGCTCTGGAAGGCTTGCTGGTTCTTGTCCAGCATCACATGCAGTTTTTCGACGTGGAAATTCCTGGTTTCAGGACTGTATTGCAAGACGTACAGACTCTCGTTCATGACCGACCATTAGCATCCTCAATGCGCCGCAAGGCGCCACAAACACAGGCCGGGAACAAGACACGGAATAAAAAAACAGGACGCGTCTACCCGGCAACCATATGGATCTGGAGAAAGTCCTGGCATGGTTTACCAAGGAGACGGCAGGGAAGGGCGATAACCCGTGGGCATATGCTCTGCTGCAGAGCAAAATTTGTCAATAGTCAAACCGCAAGCGGATGAGTGGTATATCAGCCGCGCCGGACGGCTCTTTTATGGTGCGCCGCGGCGGATGCTCTGACTGACGACGCGCGTTGGCCGCAAACTGTGTTGCAGTGCGGCAAGAGCGCGTTTGGGCTGGGCGTGGCCACACATGAAGATGTCGATCACCGCCAGACCTGTTTCGGGCCAGGTGTGGATGCTGATATGAGACTCACGCAACAGCAGCACCCCCGTCACCCCCATTTGCGGGCCGAAGTGATGAAAGTGCGAGGCGATGACCGATGCCTCGGCCGCAGCGGCGGCGTCTTTCAGGGCGGTTTGCAAGGGAATGACATCGCTGAGCAAGGCCGGATCAACGCCATGAAAGTCAGCCAGTACGTGCATGCCGGGCGTATATGCATCGTTCATTTATGGTGTCCCCCCGAAACCCAGCCGCCGGCGCCCGGCGAGCCACCGTAATAGCCGCCACTGCTGCGGCTGCCGGCGCGGCTGACGTTGTAATCCAGCAGGGTGCCGCCACCGACAATGGCGATGGCGTAGAGCAGGTAGAAAAGATGTTTGGGCATTGTGGCGTGCTGGTCCGGTCAGGTTTCGCGCGTCGCCCAGATGGGGACCCACAGGAACAACAGGGCAAAAGCGCAAATCATGATGGGCATGATGGAGTCGTCATCGCTGAACAGAAGCGGCACGTTGATGATCACCATCAGCCAGGAAAAGATTTTGGCGATGGTCTCCAGCTCTTTGGTTGCGCTGCGGGCCGCGCTGGTGTTGCCCTTGGCCACCGTCTTGATGTTGGGGAACCATTTGGCCAGCTCGTCCGGGGTGACGGCCTGGGCGCGTGACCACGTCATTTCCTGCGGGGTGGCCTCGCTGGTGAGCGTGATGCTGGCCCGGCGGTAGTCGTTGATGACGGTGCGATCACCCACCTTGACGCGCCAGTTGAATGAGCCGGCAGCCCAGGTCACCTCGCCGGTGTACTGGTAAAGGTGATCAAAACTGGCCGATTCAAAGCTGATCTTGTCGCCCACCGGCACGGGCCAGATGTCCATGACGTTGACGCGTTGCCAGCCGTCGCTGGTTTCCACCAGCCACAAAAAGCCCTTCATGACATTGAAGAGCAGATATTCAGTCCACTTGTCGTTCTCGCCTACTTCCCGGCGCACCATCACGCCCAGCACATCCCACAACACGCCATCAATGTTGCCGCTGTCGCCGGGCTTGAGCGTGGTGCGCACGGATTGCAGCTGTTGCTCTGTCGCCAGCACTTCTTGCCGCTCTGGCGTGTTGGCGCTTTCGGCGTGGCAGGCCGGGCAGATCATGAAGCGGGTCAGCCCGGGCGCATAAGCAATGGGCGAGCCACATTGCGGGCAGTTCACGGCGCTGATCTTGCCGCGCAGGCGGCCGGCGGTATCGGCAATGGCGCTGCCTTCGCGCAGCAGCTGGCATTTCATGCCATCCAGGGTGACGGATTTGCCGACATAACATCGCAGTTGCGGCTCGGACCAGTCCAGCGTCAAGAACCGGTCGCGGCTGCGGAAATCTGCCGCTTTGACTTCATAACCCGCACCCACTGCAAACGGCAGTTCGCCTTGCCCTGCCACACAGCGGGCAGTGCGCGCGTCGGCCATGTTCCACAGCGTATCCAGATGGGCAAAGCCCATGCCGGGTCGCAGGCTTTCAAACAAGGGGGCGTTGGCCGGTACAGGCGCGTCCACGGTAAACACATACTGGCCAGAGGCGTCGGCCAGCCAGCCGGCGCTGCCATCATCAAAGCTGCAGTACCACTCGTTCCAGTAGCCGTCTTCGTACTGCAACTGGATACGCCCGACCACCGTGAAGGTCTGGCCCTGATACAGGCCGGAGGTGCCCAGCTGGATGGGCGAGTAGTCGGCCAGCACTTCGGACATCTTGCCGATGTCGCGCACGCTGTCCGCGTCGCGCAGCAGGGTGCTCTGGCAATAGCTGCACACCGCCATGACCGACGCGCTGGACCGGAAACTGACCGGCGCACCGCACGCCGGACAGGCTGTTTTGTAGATGGGTTCCGCCATGAGCCTCTGGAAAACCTTAGCCGATCAGCTTTTTGAGGATTTCCGCCTTGGCCGAGTCATAATCCGCGGCCGAGATCAGCCCTTTGTCCAGCAAACCCTTGAGCTGGGCAAGGCGTGCTTCGGGGCCATCGGCGGCCGGTGCGGCGGCGGCGATCGGGGCGCCCACCGCAACGGCGGGTGCCGCGCCGGCGCCGGTCACGGCGGCGCCCATGCTGTTGGCCATGACCTGGCCAAATGCCACGCCCGCTGCCAGGCTGGCGCCCGTGCCGGCCAGGCCGCCCTCATTCTGCGCTGCCAGCGGAATGGCTTGCGCGGTCTGGTACTGCGTAAAGCGGCCCATATCCCCGACCATGCCCATGCTGATGCGGGTGTCGATGGCTTTTTGCAGGTCTTCCGGCAAGGAAATGCTCTCGACCGCAAAGGTATCGAGCGCCAGGCCATAGCGCTCAAACAGCGGTGTCAGCCCCTCGCGCAGCTTGTCGCCCATCAGGCTCTGGTTGGCCGCCATATCCAGGAACGGCACGCCGGCATTACCCAGCGCCGGGGCCATGCCGGCCACAATCAGATTTCTGAGTTGCTGCTCCATGTCATCCACGGTGTAACGCTCACGCGTGCCGCTGACTTCGGTGAAGAAGGTCTTGGGATCGGCCACCTTGTAGGCATACATGCCAAAGGCGCGCAGCCGCACCATGTCAAAGTCTTTGTCGCGCAGCGTCACCGGCTGCGGCGTGCCCCACTTGCGGCCCAGTTGCAGGCGGGTGCTGAAGAAATACACGTCTGACTTGAAAGGGGATTCAAACAGCTTGTCCCAGTTTTTCAGGTAGGTCAGCACCGGCAAGGTCTGTGTGGTGAGCTTGTACATGCCTGGCCCGAACACATCGGCAATCTTGCCTTCGTTCACAAACACGGCCATTTGCGATTCACGCACCGTCAGGCTGCCACCGTACTGGATTTCAAAATCCTGCATGGGATAGCGCCAGGCCAGCGTGCCATCGCCTTCCTCGTTCCATTGCAGGATGTCGATGAACTGCTTCTTGATAAAAGAACCAAGGCTCATGGTGTGTACTCCGGTGAAGATTCCTGGATGCGGGGTGTGCCCGGTGGGGGCACTGGCATGTAAAGCCGTATAAAAGGTCCGGCCTAGCTCAGGCAGGCGGCGTTGAGAATCCCCACGGTCAGCGAGGTGGATCCCATCAGCGCGCCCATGGCGACGTTGTTGTTTTGCAACGCTTCATTCATTTGCGGCAGCAAACGGGTAACCACCGCGTAAGTCAGCAACTGGATCACCATGGCGCTGATCGCCCAGGCGAACACCACGGTGTACTGGTCATAGCGGGTAATGGCCGACGCCAGCGTCAGCCCGAAGCCCACCAGCGCGCCACCCAGCGACAGCGCGGCAGCCACGACGCCGCGGCGGATCAGCGCAAATTCATCAATCGGGGTGATCTTCACGTACACAAACGTGAACACAACAGCAGCACAAAAGCGGTCATCAGATGAAGCAGGTAGGCGTAAAGCTGTACCATTGCGCGGCGCTCCTTTCATGAGAGTGCAATTGTAGCCACTCTTTGTCGGTATGTAGCGACAATCAGTCTTAAGGAATTCCTGTTAATGCGTTCAGCTTCGGCCGCAGTTTTGCCAGATCGCGCACTGGTCCTGTCGGTGTTTGTGGTGGCCTCCTGCGGCCTGGCGTACGAGTTGATCGCCGGCGCGCTCTCCAGCTATCTGCTGGGTGATTCCATCCTCCAGTTCTCTTCCATCATCGGCTGTTATCTGTTTGCCATGGGGATCGGCTCGCATTTGTCGCGCTATGTGCGTGATGAAGACACGCTGACGCGCTTTGTCGATATCGAAATGCTGGTCGGCGTGATCGGTGGCGTTTCTGCCGCCGCGCTGTTCCTGGTGTTTGCCTGGCTTTCTGCCCCGTTCCGCACCGTGCTGTATGCCCTTGTGCTGGTGCTGGGCATTCTTGTCGGCATGGAAATCCCGCTGGTCATGCGCATATTCAACGCGCGCCAGACCGAGTTCAAAGAACTGGTGAGCCGCGTACTGACGTTTGACTATCTGGGCGCGCTGGTGGTTTCGCTGCTGTTCCCGCTGGTGCTTGCCCCGCGCCTGGGTTTGTCCCGTACCGGTTTTCTGTTTGGCATGTCCAACCTGGCGGTGGCGATCTGGACCACCTGGATTTTCCGGCACGAAGTCAAAAACGCCCGGCAGCGCGTGCTGGCGGCTAGCATGTTGCTGTGCCTGCTGGCCGGCGGCTTTGCCGTGGGCGAGAAACTGACCTACATCGCCGAAAAAGGCCTGTATGGCGATGAGATCATTTACGCCAGAACCACGCCGTACCAGCGGCTGGTGGTCACGCGCTGGAAAGACGATCTGCGCCTGTACATCAACGGCAACCTGCAGTTTTCCTCGCGCGATGAATACCGTTATCACGAAGGGCTGGTGCACCCGCTGATGCAGGCCTCGCCCTGGGCGCAATCCGTGCTGATCCTGGGCGGGGGCGATGGTCTGGCGCTGCGAGAGGTGCTGCGTTACCCCAATATCAAGCACGTCACGCTGGTTGATCTGGATCACGCCATGACCGACTTGTTCTCCACCTCGGACACCCTGCGCGCGCTCAATCACAATTCGTTTCATGATCCGCGCGTGACCATCATCAACGCCGATGCCGGCCGCTGGCTGGAGCAATCGACCGGGGTGTTCGATGCCGTGATTGTTGATTTCCCGGACCCATCCAGCTTTGGCCTTGGCAAGCTGTACAGTGTGCCGGTGTACCGCCTGCTGGCCCATCACCTGGCAGAGAACGGCTACGCGGTGATCCAGTCGACCTCGCCTTACTTTGCACCGCATGCCTACTGGTGCATTGACGCCACCCTGCGTGAGGCCGGCTTCAATACCTGGCCTTATCACCTGTATGTGCCCTCGTTTGGCGAATGGGGTTTTGTGCTGGCCAGCAAGCGGCGGGACTTCACCCCGCCAACCAGTTACCGCCTGCCCATGCAGTACCTGAACGCGGCGACAACGCAGGAAATGTTTACCTTCCCGCCCGACATGAAACGCATTCCGGTTGAGCCCAACCACTTGAACAACCAGTCGCTGGTGCGGTACTTCGAACAAGACTGGGATCAGGTGATCCGGTGAGCGGCGTTTCGCGTCGCCAGTTTTTGCTGGGCAGCGCCGCCCTGGGCCTGGCAGGATGCTCCCGCCTGGGCTGGGGCGAGGTCACGCCGGTGGTCAACACGCCCGGCATGAGCATGGGCCACGCCTTGCGCGACCATCGCAATCTGCCGGCACCATCGGCCAGTTACAAAACCGGTACGGTGATTCTGGGCAGCGGCGTGGCGGGCCTGGCGGCGGGCTGGCGGCTGGCTCGCGGTGGTTACAAAGACTTCATGCTGCTGGCCGGGCCGGAGCACTACGGCAATGCGGCAGGGGGCGCGTTTGGCGCGTTGCAGTACCCCAAAGGCGCGCATTATCTGCCCTTGCCCTCCATGGAATCGCGCCACGTGCGCGACATGCTGTTTGACGCCGGCGTGATCGAAGCCGACCCCTACGCCCTCAAACCCCGGTTTGATGAACGGGTACTGGTGCACGCGCCGGACGAGCGTGTGTTTGTAAACGGCCGCTGGGAAGACGGCCTGTTGCCGCTGCAAGGGCAACCCGCCAGCGAACGGGAACAACAAGCGCGCTTTTTCAGATACACCGACCAACTCAAACAAGCCACCGGCGCCGACGGCAAACGCGTGTTCTGTATCCCGGTTGAACTCTCGTCGGCCGACCCACACTGGCTGGCGCTGGATCAACAAACCTTTGCCCACTGGCTGGATCAGTCTGGCTACACCGCGCCCGGCTTGCGTACCTATCTGGACTACTGTTGCCGCGATGACTTCGGCGCCGTGGCCAGTCAGATTTCAGCCTGGGCCGGCCTGCATTACTTTGCCGCGCGTGCAGGCCAGGCCGCCAATGCCAGCGAAGGCGCGGTACTGACCTGGCCGGGCGGCCTGAACCCGCTGGCGCGGCATCTGGCGCAGTCCAGCCGGGCGCAATGGCGCGAGGGCATGGCAGTACGGGTTGATGAAACCCGCAGCGGCGTGCAGGTGCTCTGCGCGGAACAAACTGCGCAAGGTTGGCGCACCTTTACCATCGAGGCCGACCGCGCCATCTGCGCCATGCCCCTGCATGTGGCGAAATACGTGGTGCCGCAGATCAACAGCTACGGTTTTGACGCCGCCAGCCATATGCCGCCACACGCCGCCTGGGTGATCTCCAGCTTCTTGCTGGACGGTTTTCCGGCAGAAGAACCGGGCGCCGCGCTGGCCTGGGATAACGTCATCCATGGCGGCCGTGGCCTGGGCTACGTGGTCTCCACCCACCAGGACATCACGTGGGCACCGCCACCCCAGACCGTCTTCACCGCGTATCAGGTCTATAGCGACCGCACCCCGCAACAAGCCCGCCAATGGCTGGAACACGCCACACCGGCAGAACTGTATGAAGAAGCCGCCTGCGATCTTCGCGTGGTCTACGGCCGCCGCCTGCGCCAATGCGCCATCGGCCTTGATATCACCGTGCGCGGCCACGCCATGGCCAGCCCCGCCCCCGGCTTCATGCACAACGCCGGCCTCAAAGCCCTTCGTGGGCACGACGGCAAAATCCTCTTCGCCCATAGCGACCTCTCCGGCTTTTCAGTGTTTGAAGAAGCCTCCTGGTGGGGCGTGCGGGCGGCGGAAAAAATCCTGGGTTGATCCGTCCGCCCGCCCTCCCTCGATTGGCGCAAATTGCAGGCCGGCAAACACCCGCACCGGGTTGCCGCGCGCAACGTCATGATGCAACTGGCGCCGGGCCGCACGTTGCTCCGCCTGAACGCGTTCGGCATGTTCAGCCAGCTTGTGCGCGAGGAGTGCCATGGCCAGCCGCTTGTTGGCATGCTGACTGCGCTCAGTCTCAACCCGCACGCTGATGCCGGAGGCAATATGCGTGGCGCGAATGGCGGATTCCGTTTTGTTTACATGCTGACCACCAGGGCCCGATGCGCGACACGCTTCGAAACGGATACCGGTATCGGGCAGTGATGCCGGTGTTTCACATATCGCAATGCCGATAAACCAGTTTTTGCGTGCGTGCCGAGGCCGATACGGGCTGGCGCAGATCCATTGCGCCGAACCGGCCCAGCCCTGTGCGAAAGCCTGTGCATCAGGGCCATCCAGACTAATCAGCGCACTACGCAAGGTACTGGCCAGTGGGCCGGCCTCGGTTTCCAGTACCGCGGCGGGGATCGCGTGAGCGGTGGCCTCTGCCAGCAAACGGTTCAAAATACCGGCTACCGCGCGACAGCACTCGGCCGGGCCTTGGCCTGCAGAAAGTTGAAGTAACACCATCAGCAGCACTCCCCGCGGGTTTTGTAGGTCAGAACCGGGGCCAGACGCGCCAGTTTTCGCAAAAGACCGGCTGCTTCCAGATCGTCGACCACACTGGTGGCCGTGGCATAGCTATGCGCAGCGGGAGTGTGGTTATGAGCACAGCCACGATTCCGGCCATAGCCACGATTGTTAATGAAACGTTTTACACCGCCTCATGCCAGGCCAGCCCGAACGGGAGTTTGGGTGGTCCGAAGACGAAATGCAGTACGCGGCGGCGGCTGGTGCCGCTGCTGCGGGACGATGAATGCAGCGCCAGTGGCCGCATGATGAGGACGTCGCCGGCGCGGGCGACGCAGATGGTTTCGCCCAGGGAGCGGCGCAGTTCCACGGCGGTGGGTTGTTCAATGCGCCCGAGCAGGTGCGTGCCGGGCACGAGGCGCAAGGGGCCGTCGGTTTCCAGGCAATCGTCCAGATGCAGCCGCACCGCGACCATCTGCCGCAGTACCGAGGTGGGTGGTTGCACGAAGATCGTGCCTTCTTTTTCAGACCAGCCGCCCAGCCAGGGGTGATCAAACCGCTTGGCGACCGGAATGCTCAGGTCCTGGTGTACGGCGACCAGCGCGTTCTTCTGCCCGGTTTTTTCATAGAGGGTGCATTGCACCGCGACGTGATCCGCGGGGATGAATTCCGGCAGGTGTTCCCGCAGCAAGCGGGCCACATCGGCGCACCAGGGGGCTTGCAGCAGGCTGCGCTCACCCGCGCCAGACAACGGGCCGGCCAGCTGGGCCAGCGCCTCGCATTGGGCGCTGGACAGTACGTTTTCCATGCATACAAAGCCATCTGCCTTGAATTGGGCGACCTGGATGGCGGCTAACAGGTGGTGGTCGGTCAAACGAAACAATCCTTGGAGCATAAAACCGCCCACATCCTGCTGTAATGCGCGCTGCCTGGCAATGCCGCCTGACTGCCCGCCTGCAGCGTTAACCACAGCCCGATGCCCAGCAACACGATGCCGATGGCGCTGGCTGCCCAGGGCCGCTTGTGCCAGCGCTCCAGCACAATGGCTGCCGTCACTGCCAGCATGACGGCCCAATCCATCATGCCGCAGACCAGCAGCACCAGCGTCAGATTGGCGCAGCACAGATTGCAGTGCCAGCCGTGCCGGATGCCTTGCCATACTGCAGCGCGCGTGGTGCTGGCGTGGGGGTGACAGGGCGCGTCGTGGCAGCGTTGTAGCAGCCGGGCTTTGTGGCGAGTGAACTGGGCCAGACCCGCCATCACAACCACCAGGCCGTTGAGCAGCGGGACGCAGCGGGCCAGGGCCGGGTAGCGCATGGTCTGGTCGGCCAGCCACAGCCCGGCCAGCCAGATGATCAGCCCGGCAAGCGCCCAGACCAGAAAGTAGCCGCAGGCGGTGACAAGGTTGAGCCACGCCTTGCGCAGGCTGCTGTGGCTGGCCAGTGTGCAGCGTTGTTGCCATAAGGCCGGCGCCAGCACTGGCAGCATCATGCCCGCCATCATCCACAGCCACATGGCCATGAATCCGGCTGCGGCGCTGATCCAGCTCTGGCCGGGCATGCGCATCCACATCATCGACATGGTCCAGCCGCCGGGCATGGGCATGCCGCTCATGGCCGCCATGGGGGTGTAAAGGCGGGCCGTTGCCAGCCAGGCAAGCAGGCAAAGCAGGGCCATCGTGCCATAGAAGGCGATGCGGGCTGTCGGGCCGTCGGCGGGCAGGGCATGGTCGGCCCCGCCCGTCGCGGTGACAGCACGCTCAGGCTGCTGCGTACTCGTCATGACGGCGCCACCACACGCTGTTTTCATTGCGGCCCAGCGGTGCACGGTCCAGCCACTGGTACATGCCCCACAGGCCATCCAGACCGCGGGCGTAGGCGGAATAGGTGTGATAGATCACGCCGTTTTCCTTGATGAATGTACTCACGCCCGGGCGTTCCCGTGTGAAGGTGGGGACATCAGTGCCCACGCCGGCGGCAATCTGTGCAACCGGGCTCATGCCGTCGGGCTGGTCCCAGCTCGGCATGGATCTGGACAGCTTCGGCTGGCCGGTGGGTTCTTCTTTCTGATAGTTGTACTCGATGCCCTTGTGTTGTTGCTGTTCTTCGGTAAACGCCGCGTTGTAGTCATAGTTGAACTCGCCGCCGTAGGCCGATGCCCAGGGGAAAGTCCAGCCCATGCGCTTGCGATACGCCAGAAGCTTGAGCAGCGGCGCGCGGGAGATCGCCGTCAGGGTGATGTCGTGATTGGCCAGATGCACGGCAATGCCGTTAAAGCCATCGGCAATGGATGAGCACGACGGGCAGCCGGCGGTGTAATCCGGGCCGTACATGAAGTGGTACACCATCAGTTGCGTGCGGCCGTCGAACAGGTCAGACAAGGTGGCTTCGCCTTTTTCGGTGGCAAAGCGGTAGTCTTTGTCGACCCGTACCCAGGGCAGGGCCTGGCGTTGCTGCGCCAGTTCGTCGCTGCGATGGGTGTGTTCTTTCTCTGCCGCCAGCAGTTTCAATCGTGCCGCCAGCCATTCTTCCCGGGTGCCAGTGTGATGCGTGGTCATGATCGTTTCTCCTTGGGTGTGTCTTCCGTACGCGATCCGTGTTGCGGCGGGTTTGCCGCAAACGCCGTATTGCTTGAGAGCCTGCCCAGCTGCTTTTCTCCGCCCCGCAATGCCGGCGATGATGAAAAGCGGATGAACAGGCCCTAGACTAGGCGCAGACACCCAGGAGCCAGGAGTGACAAGTGTGGCGGGATTCGGATTGAAGCCATGGATTCGCTGATCACTGCGGCGGCGCGGGCGCTGGCCACGGGCGATGCGCTGGGCGCGCTCAACCGCGTGGCGTTGCGGGAAGACCCGCCGGCGCTGGCGCTGCGCGGCATTGCCATGGCGCAACTGGGCGACTTGCCCCGCGCCCGGCAATTATTGCGGCGCGCGGCACAAGGCTTCGGCCCCAAAGAAGCCGTAGCGCGGGCGCGCTGTGTGGTGGCAGAGGCCGAAATCGCCCTAGCCGCGCGTGATCTCACCTGGCCGACCAAAGCGCTGGAAGTGGCGCAGGCCACCCTGACCACGCATGGCGACCGCTTTAACGCCGCGCACGCGCAGTTTGTCATCTTGCGCCGCTTGTTGTTGCTGGGCCGCCTGCCAGAAGCCGAACACGCCCTGCAGACGGTAGCGGCCCAAACCCTGCCGCCCGCGCTGCGTGCCGTGCACGGGTTGATTGAGGCTGGCATTGCCATGCGCCGCTTGCACAGCAGCGCGGCCCGGGTGGCGCTGGCCAACGCCGCGCAAGCTGCGGCCGATGCGCGCATTGGTGCGCTGATGGCAGAAATCGCCGCCGCCGCGCGTTTGCTGGACGCCCCGGCCGCGCGTCTGATCACCCAGGGCCGCATGCAAACCTTGCGGCTTGATGAGATCGAAGCCCTGCAAAAAACGCCGGTCTTGCTGGTCGACGCATGTCGCAACTGCGTGCGCGATGCCACGCAGACCATCAACCTGGCAACGCGCCCTATTTTGTTTGTGCTGGCGCGCATGCTGGGCGAAGCCTGGCCGGCCGATGCCCCGCGTGATGCGCTGATTGCCGGCGCGTTCCGCATTCGCCATCCGGATGACACCCACCGCGCGCGCTTGCGGGTTGAAGTAGGGCGCCTGCGCAAATTGCTGCACCCTGCGGCGGATATCCAGGCCACCCGGCAGGGTTTTGTGCTGGTGCCGCGCTACACCCGGGAGGTCGCCGTGCTGGCCCCCACGGTTGAAGACGCCAACGCCGCCGTGCTGGCGCTGCTGACCGATGGCGAGTCCTGGTCCAGTTCTGCCCTGGCCTTGGCGCTGGGTACCAGCCAGCGCACCGTGCAACGCGCGCTGGATTCGCTCAATGCCGCAGGCAAGGTGCAGTATTTCGGACAAGGCCGGGCGCGCCGCTGGTTGAACCCGCCGATGCCCGGATTCGCGACGACCTTGTTACTCCCGGCCCCGTTTGCCGACATGCCAGGATGAAGGCGTCAATCCAGTACAAGGAGCAGCGCGCATGAAACACGCCAAGGCAGAAATCATTCAGGAATACGGCCCGTTTGAGGGCAACCCGGCCATTCACGGTGTCACCTGGGATGGCGAACAAGTGTGGTTTGCCAGCGGCAACCAGGTGAACGCACTCGATCTGGTCAGTGGCAAAACCGTGCGGGCGGTGCCGACACCGGCTGATGCCGGCACCGCGTTTGATGGCCAGCACCTTTATCAGATTGCAGAAAAGCACATCCACAAGATCGACCCGCAAACCGGCCAGGTACTCAATACCATTCCGGCGCCGGGTGATGGCGGGGATTCCGGCATGGCGTGGGCCGAGGGCTCTTTGTGGGTGGGCGTGTATCGGGATCGCAAGATTCACCAGGTTGATCCGGACACCGGCAAGATATTGAAGACGCTGGAAACCAACCGCTTTGTCACCGGGGTGACCTGGGTGGGGGGCGAGTTGTGGCACGGCACGTGGGAGGGCGAGGAGAGCGGGCTGAACCATATCGACGCGCACACCGGCAAAGTGCTGGAAGTGCTGGAAATGCCGGCGGGTACTGGCGTATCCGGGCTGGAATCCAACGGCGCTGACCGGTTCTTTTGCGGTGGCGGCACCAGCGGCAAAATCCGCGTGGTAAAGCACCCCGCCGCCAAAACGCCAGCCTGACCAGGCGGCAGGCGCAAAAAAAGGGGCACCTCAACGGTGCCCCTTTTTGCTGGTCACTCAGACGTGATCAGAACCCGCCAAAGATGTTGGTGAAGCTCCACAAGCTTTGCGAGATACCGCTGCATTGCCAGTTGGCGGTGGTGCTACCGGCGCAGTTGCCGTTGTCGCGGCCCAGCGACCAGAACGCCAGCCGGCCCATGCCGTTTTGCGTGGCAAAGTTGCGCACGGTCTGGGCATCGGTCAAGGTAAAGACCTCTGTCGAGTCGTCATTCTGACCAATCATGGCCGTGGCGCCGATCATGGCCCAGTACTGCGCGTCGGTCTTGCCCGGCAGCAGGGATTTGATCTGGTTGAACGCCAGTTGCAGCGCCTGGTCTGAACGCGCGCCCATCTGGCCGGACGACGCGCCGCCATCGTAGTAATCCATGATCATCAGGTTGACCAGATCAATGCGCGCGCCCGCGTTCCTGGCTGATTGCAGCACATAGAAACTGTCGGACGGAATGCCGTTGACCGGGTTGACCGCCAGCGTGAACGACACCGTCAGCGTCTGGCCGCGGGCAGCGTAGGTGTCTTGCAGAATCTTCACCGCCGCGCTGCGACGATCCACCACCGTGGTGTCCAGATTGTTCTGCTGATCGCCCGCTTCTGCATCCAGATCCAGGTGCGTGGTGCCCAGCCGGTCCAGTTCAGTCTGATAGACCGTGGCCACGGCCTGCGCAGTGCTGCACTGACGGGCGATATCCAGCGCATTCCAGCCACCGGACGACAGGATCACATTACCGCCCAACGCTTGCAGACCCTGGGTTTTGGACAGGATCGTCGCGCTGTCGATCGGCCATTGACCCGCGCAACCGCCGCTGGAATTGAAGAACGCCAGCGTCAGGTATTTCTGGCTGGTGGCTTGTGACCAGCCAATCGGATCAAAACTGCCGCTGACATCGACATACGGTGCAAAGCGATAACCGCCGGATGACGGGGTGGGGGCGGGCGTGGGCGTCGGGGTCGGCGTTGGAGTAGGTGTCGGCGTGGGGGTTGGCGTTGGCGTTGGCGTGCTGCCACCGCAATTGCCCACAACAATCCACGGCTGGCCGCTGCCGGCCGCGCCGCTGGTGGTCGACGGGTTATTGCCCTGCGTCCAGTACGCGGCCTGATAGTTCACGCCGTTGTAGCTGACCTGTGCCCCGGTCGAGTACGCCGTGCTGCTGCTCCACGCGGCATAACACCCCGACGACGGCGTCGGGGCCGGTGTCGGCGCAGGTGTGGGAGCGGGGGTAGGTGCAGGTGTCGGTGCGGGCGTCGGGGCTGGCGTTGGTACCGGTGTGGGTGCCGGCGTTGGTGCCGGTGTCGGCGCAGGGGTTGGCGTGCCGCCGGTATCCGCGCCCAGATCGGTCCACAACGAGGCCACCGTCGGGTTCCAGCCGGTGCCGCTGTAATCGGTCTGGCTGACTACGGCTTTGTAATCATGCCCGTTGTACAGCACCACCGTGCCGGCGGCGTAGTACGTATCGGCTTGCCAGGCCGGGTATGCAGCGAACACGGCTGCAGGCAATAGCGCAAGCGCCGCGCTGGCAGCAAGCCGGCGCGGAAACAGGGTGTTTCTCATGACAAGTCTCCATCCTTGGAAGAATATTCAACCGTCTGCGCGACAACCTCACCGCGCGAAACCCGCCTGATCGTGACCCGACCGATCTTGCTGTGCCCCGCATTTGCCTGGCGCTGTTATGTGTAATACCAGGCAAAAACCAGTGTGTATTGCCGCTGATTCAGGCCCGCTCGAACAGACACAGGGCCTTGATCATGCAAACGTTTTCATATCCTGATGGCGGACTATGCCAATGTCAACGCGTGGCAGGTACCAGCAACGCACCTGCCACGCCTTGCGCGCGCTGGCGGGTTACAGGCTGGCTGCCTCAATCCGGTTACGGCCGTTTTGCTTGGCCGCGTACAGCAGCTTGTCGACGGCCTGCACAAAGTCTGTTGCAGACTGACCTTCTGCCGGGGTGATCGTGCCCACGCCCATGCTGACCGTCACAAAACCGCTGCCGCCGGATTTCTCATGCACGATCTTCAGTTTCTCGATCAGCCGCTCACAACGTTCGGCCACTTCACGCGCGCCATGGGCGTCGGTTTCAGGCAGCAGAATCACAAACTCCTCGCCACCAAACCGCGCCGCTATGTCCCGCGGGCCGGCAATGGCCAGCGCCAGGGTTTGCGCCACGTTGGTCAGGCATTTATCCCCGACAATATGGCCGTATACATCGTTGAACTGCTTGAAGAAGTCGATATCAAGCACGATCAGGCTTAGCGGCTGGTTGCCGCGCTGGGCATTGCCCCATTCCACTTCCAGGCTGGCATCAAACCGGCGGCGGTTGGCAATGCCGGTCAGGCCATCCTTGAACGACAGCGCTTCCAGTTCGCGCTGCAGGCTGATCAGTTTTTCTTCGGTTTTCTTGCGCTCGCTGATATCGAACATGAAACCGATCAAAGACTCTGCCTCGCCGTTTTCACCGCGCACCACATGCACCACATCGCGAATCCACACATAACCGTTGTCTTTGGTCAGCGCGCGGTAGTCGGCCTCGTGATCGACCCCCAGCTTGGATTGCGAGATACAAAAGTTGACCACGTAATCACGGTCATCCGGGTGAATGCGCATGGCCCAGTCCTCGGCCGATACCCAGCTTTCCTGGCTCCAGCCCAGCAAGGGCTCGATCTGCGGACCGATATAGGCAAACTTCATGCTCGCCCAGTCAATTTTCCAGGGGATGGCCTGGGTGGATTCCAGCAAGGTCTTGTAAACCGCGCTGTCGCTTTGAAGATCATGAAGGTCTGACATATGGTGTTTTCCCTGAGCAATAAGCGGCTTGGGCCGTTCTTGTGGTGTGGTCAATGAGCGCGATCAACGGTGAGACAGATGGCTGTGCACGGTGGGTTTGGCGTTCCAGAACCAGTAAAAAAAGCCACCCTTGTTCTGCAACAGCGTGTGGGTCACCAGCGTGTTCTGGTGGATATCACCCCAACAGGCGCGGGCGGAATTGCGGTTGTTGTGCAGATCAATACATTCGGCGCCCGGCAGTGCCGGCATCGGCGGGATATACAACGCACTGCCGCGCGGCACCCACAGATCGGCCACGCGGATTTTTTTCTGCGCCGGCCAGTAACGCCCCACCGAGATCACCAGAGGAAACTGCGGGTCTGTACTGGCAAATACATGCGGGAAATCATGGTGTTCCAGATCAGTACACACCACGCTCAACAGATTCATGCCCGTGTTCTGGTATGGCGACCAGTGCCCGGCAAACACGCCGTATTCATACTCGATCTGCTGCAGGATTTTCACCGGGCTGGTGATCTCTACCGCTTGCCCAGGCTCGACCAGCGTAATGCCAAACGCCGCCGCAACCTCACGCGTGGCCCACATGGGCGGGTACTCAATCTCTTGCCCCGCCAGCCCCAGTTGCGTCTCCACCCCCCACGGCGGCGTCTGCTTCACCCCGATGATCTCAGGCACCGCATACTCATTGCCCAGCGCCAACGCCGGGTCAGACCCGGCCGCGGTCAGGATTGTCGCGCTGGACGGCAACTGATCCCGCCGCATGTACGCAGGCTGGCCGGCGTTGTTGTAAAAGAACGGCGCATCAACAATATCCACGCTCGTTTCATTCATTTCCTGGATAAAAACAGGCGTGTTGAACACGGGTTCAGACATGGCTTGGGCTGATCGTAAGTATTTGATAATGGACTGATATTCTAGCCCCAGCGCATGCCAGGATCATTACGAATGCAGCAAAGCAAGATGGCATGTGGGTAGAAAGCGACAGCCCTGATCCAGAACCGGCCATCCTCAGGCTCTGGACACCCGGAAAACGCCCCTCAGACCTGGTTTCACCGGGTGCAGGTGCCAGCGTTCACTGCGCCACTGGCGAAGCTGGTATCGCCACGGGTTTCGGGGGCGCCGTCTGGCTGTTCACCTGGCAGGTGCAGGTGCGCTTGTGTTGATGGGGGACTGGTGTTTTGGGCGGATAAATAACCGGCGGTAATGCGTCTGCTTTGCTGCAATTCTGGATAATCTGAAAAGAAGTACTGCCGGCCGACCAGACGGGCACAGTGCCTGGTTTGTCTGGGGTTTCTTTCTTGTCGTCAAAAATCTTGTCCAGAATCTTTTTGGCCGCCTCTACCGTAATTTCCCTTCCGCCGGAAATTGCTTCTTTTCTTAGTTCATCAATGGTCTTGGTTGCTTCTTCTTTGGGCACTTTCAGGGTGTCGAGCAAGGTAGAAACAATGCCGGAGAACGCCGCGAAATCGATCCGTCCCGGTTCCGGACCTGGCCCAGGCCCCGGGTCGGGGCCCGAAAAATCAGAACCTTGTGATTGGGATGTAACCGGCCCGGTGGGTGGTGCCCAAGGGGTGATCACCACGGGAGGACGCCCATCAGTTTGATCTTTTGCGGCCAAAGATTGGTTTACTTCAATCTTTTTGTTTTCCAGAAAGAAATAAAGGCCCTCATGGATCAATGCCAATATAAAACCGGCAACAAAAAGCATCCTTAATAAATTGATGACCCTGAAGTAAAACCTTCGCTTGTAGAAAACAAGTTCCTCGTGCCGCTTTTCTTCTCTGGCCAGTCTTTCCAACTCACCGGGCGACGCATTTTCATCACTTTGATATTCCATGATTGCCATACCCCTTCTGAAGCATTGGGTGACCGTCAGGAGAGAGCGCAAGGCGCCAGGTGCAGGACGACCTCTATCATTAAAATAGAAGTCATTTGATTTTCAAGAGGTTATGAAGGGCGGCGGGGCAGCAAGCGGCCCCGGTCTGGCCAGGGCGCTGCAGAAAAACAGACAGGGGCTAGATTGCGGCCGGGTCCAGGGCCGCAACATGACGCGCTAATGGGCCCATGCTGGTGGAGCATGCGGCCGCAAGCGCGTTCAGTCCTCGTTCGGCTCCAGCGGCGTCACCAGAATCTTCTGGTAGAACGCCAGATCCAGCCAGCGCCCGAACTTGTATCCGGCCTGTTTGATCACGCCAGATGCCTCGAAACCCAGTTTTTCATGCAGGGCAATGCTGCCGGTATTGCTCAGGTCAATACCGCCCACCAGGATATGCACATCGCGCCGGGTGGCCTCTTCAATCAAGCGGGTCAGCAGCAATTCGCCCAGGCCCTTGCCGCGATGTTCATGGTGAATGTAGATCGAGTGCTCCACGCTGTACTTGAACGCCGCCCACGCGCGGAAAGTGCCGTAACTGGCAAAACCCAGCAGCGTGCCGTGCTCGTCCTCAACCCCGATCACCGGAAAACCATTGCGGCGCTTGGTTTCAAACCAGGTCACCATCGACGACAACTCACGCGGTTTGTAGTCATACAGCGCGGTCGAATTGGCGATGGCCTCGTTGAAAATATCCAGAATCGCGCCGGCGTGGCGTTCTTCTGTGCAATCTACTATCTGCATGACTATTCCCGTTCGTTCAATATGAGATACGATACGTCTAATATAGTGGATATTGCAAGAGCGGCCTTCTCATGAGCATTGATCGCCTTATCGCTGAACGCATCGCCTCATTGCGCACCGCGCAGCAACTCAGCCTCTCGCAACTGGCAGAGCGTTCAGACGTCAGCAAGGCCATGATCTCTAAAATAGAACGCATGGAGAGCAGCCCCACCGCCGCCGTACTGGGGCGGCTGGCGTCGGGCCTTGGCGTGCCGCTCACCCGCCTGCTGGCTGAAGACGAACCACACCACCGCTCGCCCCTGCGCCGCCGCGACGAACAAGAAATCTGGCAAGACCCCTCCACCGGCTACCTGCGCCGCCAGGTGGCCCAACTGGACGAAGCCAGCGGCACAGAACTGGTAGAGATCGACCTGCCCGCCGGCACCCGCATCGACTACCCGCACTGGCACACCAAACCCCACCGCCAAAGACTGTGGATGCTGGAAGGCAATCTGGACGTCATCTACGGCGAAGAACGCTTTGAACTCACGGTGGGCGACCAGCTGGATTTTGCGCTGGATAAACCAGTGAGCTACCTGGCCAACCCGATCGGGCGCTGCCGCTATCTGTTGAACGTGCTGCACAAGCAGCAGGGGTAGCCGCTCGCCAGGTCAGCGGGGCCGGCACCGCTGCGCTGAAATCGGCCGTCATATTTACTTTGGGTAAGCCCGCCCGGCTGTGATCCAATACCCGCCTGTGTTTGCGTCAAACAAAGCCCTGAATCAGAAGTGCCCGATGGGGCCTGACCAAGGCGCCAGGCAGTATGGCGGCGTCGCGTTCTGGATAGAGCGTGATCGGGTCTGGAAACCCCGACGCTTAGGCCGATGGTTCGCAATCACAGCTGATGTGGCTTTTCTGTGTTCATCGGTCGCTCGGCATACCTGTATCTACGGTGGGCCGGGCAGGGAGACCTTCGGGTCTGCCGGTTCCTAAGCCCGGTTTTTCCAGCCCTGTCCGGTTCCGCCACCTCGCCTGGAAACGGGGGAAGCGGAGGTCAACGCTGTTCGCTTATCTTTGTGGCTGCTGCTCGGCATACTCGTCGCGTATCCACGCTGTGGCGGTATTGAGTTTGACCCAGCCGTCTATGGCGAATTTGCTTTCTGCTTCACGCAGACACGACACGGCGCCACTCATTGGCCAAATCACTGACCCATCCGGCATGATTCCATGTACCAGGATGTTTTCGAATGCGCTTGTCGCCGTGAATGATGCCAGCATGGCCCGAGTTTGCTCCATGGACTGGGCCCACCCGCGCAGCGTGATGAAATGGCCATCAATGGTTTCGTAGCTGTTATCCAGGTATGCCTCTGCAGCAACACAACCATCGGCTTTCCATACGTCGAAAAGCTGGAGAAAGTGATGGACCAGTTCATTGCGCAGCTTAACCAACTCGTCGAGTGCTTCCCCTGCGGACTCGGACTGCTCGGGGCTTAGCCCTGCTTGAAAACGCATTTTTGTCCAAGGTCCACCACTACCAGGCACCGGTTTATCGGGTCCTTCTGTTTCCTGTTCGGGGGACAGATAGCTTTCGGTCAGCATGCCCACCAAGGCACCCATGGTCATTTTCTGGACGCTGAACGCTTTCTTGTCGCGAAGCGCTTCCAGTTGGGCATTGGGCCCTTCAATTTCGCTATGCGTAACCAGCACCTTCAGGAGCATTTCATATTGCTGAAGTCGAAGCAGGCACCGGCCGAGCTTGCGTTGCACGGCGTACTGCTGTTCGAGCGAGGCGATTTCCTTCATTGACAGCATGCCACCTTCTTCTTCCGACAGTTCACATTGTACCGCCATCTTCGATGCGAATTTAATGGCCAGCTCCTTCCTGCGGAGCTCGTGATGATGGCAAAGCATTGTAGGGCCTGCGGACAGCCCTTTACCCCTTGTCCACAATCCAAAAACCAGCAGCAATATTGCTCGGACCCAGCGTGTCAGCGTGCACGCCGCCGCCACGCTCAGGCGGCTCGGCGCGCTGCCAGCAGTCTCAGCCGAACAGTCGATGCGCAGTATTTCAAAGACTGGTCTGCCAAGCACCCTGGCTACTGGAAACAGTACCGCGCCGCCCATCTCGAATATACAGAACGGAACCGGCACCAGCAGCGAGAGCGCAATCATGCGCGTATTGCAAAGGATACCTCGTGCTTGCTGAATGCCTTGCCCAGTGGGCTCTACCGGCTGATTCCCGTCGACGGCGGGGTAATTGCAAAAGAAGCCGCGTGGATAGTCGAAATTCGCGTCCTGTCTGGTCCGGAGGGCTTTCTTATGACGAATTGCAAAATGAAGCCGTGATTTTCGGATGCGTGGTTACTTGCTAACGTTCCGCGAATGACAAACGGTTAGCAGGCTGCCCTGTAGGGAGTTCAGGTTGGCGCCTGCAGGGTAAGGAGGGGCTTTGCATGCGTGTCCCAGCACAACCCGATGGTGAATCAGACGAAGTGCCACAGCTGCGAGCGGCTGAATATGTGCGCATGTCGACTGAGCACCAGCAGTATTCCACTGAAAATCAGGCCGACCGGATTCGGGAGTACGCCCTTCGCAATCACATCCATATTGTTCGGACCTATGCCGACGAGGGCAAAAGTGGTCTGCGTATTGCCGGGCGGGAAGCCTTACAGCGATTGATTCGGGACGTGGAGGCGGGTACAGCGGATTTCCAGATGATTCTGGTGTACGACGTCAGCCGCTGGGGGCGCTTCCAGGATTCCGATGAGAGCGCCTACTACGAGTACATCTGTCGCCGCCAAGGCATTCTCGTTGTCTACGTGGCCGAACAGTTTGAGAACGACGGCTCCCCAGTCTCCACTATCGTTAAGGGCGTCAAGCGAGCGATGGCTGGTGAATACAGCCGTGAGCTGTCGGCCAAGGTATTTGCTGGTCAGTGTCGCCTGATTGAACTGGGTTATCGCCAGGGTGGTCCGGCGGGTTTTGGTCTGCGCCGTGCCCTCATCGACCAGCGTGGCCTCATGAAAGGTATGCTGGCTCGTGGCGAACACAAAAGTCTGCAGACCGACCGTGTCATTCTGGTTCCAGGGCCGGAAGCTGAAGTGGCGACCGTTTTGCGCATTTACCATTGGTTCATTGACGACAACCTGTCCGAGTTGCAGATTGCCGGCCGGCTGAACGCCGAAGGTATTGGCACAGACCTGGGGCGGGAATGGTCGCGCTCAACCGTGAATGAGGTGCTGACCAACGAAAAGTACATTGGCAATAATGTGTACAACCGCGTGTCCTTTAAGCTGAAGAAAACCCGTGTTATCAATCCGGCCGAATTGTGGGTGCGCAAAGAGGGTGCTTTCGAGCCGGTTGTATCGCCGGAATTGTTTTTCACCGCCCAGGGCATCATGCGCGCGAGATTGCGGCGCTATAGCGACGAGGACCTGCTGGAGCGATTGCGCCAGTTGTATCAGAGCCGCGGTTTACTTTCCGGTTTGATAATTGATGAGACTGAAGGCATGCCGTCGGCGGCGGCTTATGCCCATCGCTTCGGTAGCCTGATTCGCGCCTATCAAAAGGTGGGATTTACACCGGACCGCGACTATCGCTTCCTGGAGGTCAACCGCCTCCTGCGGATGATGCACCCCGCCATCGTGGCGGAGACCGAAGCCGCCATCCGTGCCATAGGCGGTTCCGTGTATCGAGACCCGGCGACAGACCTGCTGGAAGTGAATGGTGAATTCACGGCGTCTCTTGTGCTCAGCCGCTGCCTGGTTATGGAGTCCGGTGCTCGCCGCTGGAAAGTCAGACTGGATACCAGCCTGTGCCCCGACATCACGGTTGCGGTCCGGCTGGCAAGCAGCAACGAATCGGCGCTCGACTATTTTCTGTTACCCCGACTCGATTTTGGGGAGAGCAAGTTCAGCCTGGCTGAGCTGAACGCTGCTGAGCTCGACTGCTATCGGTTTGACACGCTTGATTACCTTTACGGGATGGCAGCACGGCAACGCTTGCGGAGGGCTGCATGATGGACAAACTGCAACAGCGTACATTGCGGAATATCCCGCTCGACCTCATCGACGTGCTCAACACACGGGACCGCAACAAGCGTGTATTCGCCGACATCGTCGGCAATTTCCAGAAGGTGGGCCTCAAAAAGCCGGTCACGGTGGCACCTCGACGTGGCGAGGATGGGAGCGAGCGCTACCTGCTGCTGTGCGGTGAAGGGCGATTGAAAGCATTCCGCTCATTGGGTGAAACCGAGATACCCGCCCTGGTGGTGGAGGTGGATAACGAGGATGCCTTCATCATCAGCCTGGCTGAGAACATTGCCCGCCGGCAATATCGTCCGCTGGAGGTTCTGTCTGGCATCAAACGCTTGAATACACTGGGTTATAGCGCGAACGACATCGCCACCAAGACCGGACTGAACCCAACTTACGTGGGTGGCATTCTGAATTTGCTGACCCAGGGTGAGGAGCGCCTGCTTATCGCCGTGGAAACAGGCAAGGTGCCCTTGAACACCGCGCTGGAAATCGTGGGAGCCGGCGATGATGACACCGCCTTGCAGGCCGCGATGCAGGAGGCCTACGAGTCAGGTCGGCTGCGGGGCAAGCAACTGACGGAAACCCGCAAGGTCATTCAGCGCAGACAGTCTTTGGGGCGCTGCATGGGCAAGAACACCCAGCGCAAAAAGACGGATGTATCGGCATCGGGTCTTGTTCGTACCTACGAGCGCGAAGTGGCTCGGCAGAAGCTGGTCGTCCGAAAGGCAGAGCTTACCCAGCAGCGCCTCCTGTTCGTGGTGAGTGCGTTGCGTCAGTTGTTTGCCGACGAGAATTTTATCAACCTGCTGCGGGCGGAGCACCTGGACACCTTGCCTTCCTATCTGGCCGACCGCGTCTGGCCGGCCGGGAGCGCCGCGTGAGTGGCACGTTGCTGGCGTTCATTCCGAAGCCCTATATCGTTCGCCTGGATGATTTGCTCCCATCGAAGGCGGTGCCGGCAGGCTTGTTGACCTCAGTGAAGTATCTGCAAATCCGAAGCTCGATAGTGGAAGTCGGGCTGATTGAGCCCCTGTCGATTTCGGCGGCGCAGCCGGATGGCAGGCATGTCGTACTTGATGGGCATGTCAGACTGGCAGCATTGCGGGAACTTGGTCACGCGGAGGTACTATGCCTGGTCTCGACGGATGATGAGAGCTACACCTGCAACACCAAAATCAACCGCTTGCCGACGATAGCGGAACACAAGATGTTGCTCCATGCGGTGCAGCAGGGCGTGTCTGAAGAAAGGCTGGCCAGGGCCCTGAATGTTGACATCACACAAATCGAGAAAAAGGTCCGGCTGCTCCATGGCATTTGTCCCGAAGCGGCTGAGTTGCTGAATGAGCGGCAATTCTCTGCAGAGATAGTACGCGTATTGCGCAAAATGAAAGAGACTCGCCAGGTTGAATGCGTCGAACTCATGGTGTCGGCCAACAGCCTCAAGGTCACCTATGCGGAAGCGTTGCTGGCGGCGACACCGGTTGGTCAACTCGTTGATGGCCAAAAACCCAAAAAGCTGGCCGGACTGACGGCTGGGGAAATTCAGAAAATGGAGCGCGAGATGGCCAATCTGCAGGGGCAGTACAAGCTGATTGAGCAGGGCTATGCGGAGGATGTACTCAATCTGGTGTTGGCGCGCGGTTATGTGGCCAAGTTGCTGGAAAATGAGGCTGTGGCGCGCTTTATCCGCTTACAAAAGCCCGAGCTCGCTGAACCACTGCAACACCTGGTCGATGTCACATCACTTGAACAGTAAGTCGCCTTTGCTCTTTAACAAAATGGAAAATACTGGACGGCGCGGATGGGTGCAGATTCCGGTGGACCTGTTGACTGATTCCGGACATTACTGGTGTCTTTACAGCATCGGTTCCGGTGACGCTGGCGGCTGTAGTCAGTCCGAACAAAAAAAAAGCAGCCTGAGCAGCTTCCATCACGACCTCGGTAGTTGCTCCCTCGAGGAGTTTCATCGTCTCTTCGATAAATGGTTCAACCGGCATGGCACGTGGATCGCAGCTCTTGTGAACTAGGTCAGTATCGACCCATGGCGGAGCGATCTTGAGGACCCGTACGAACGTCTCGCGTAGCGCAAAATGTTGCGACAGGGTGTTTGTGGACGTGCACTTCAATCACGTTGCTGCAGATAACAGGGCATGGGAGCCATTTGATTGTCGATTGCGAGTGCCCTGGTGGCTCTCCAGTGATTACGGCATGAGCACGGACTGTTGATTTGCACTGAATCCTGACCCACCTTTTGCATCGAATTCTGACCCACCTGATGGACCCTTTTCAGGGGGTGGGTTGGGGCTGCCTGGGGGCTTTTTTCTCCTTTTCCGGTGGAAACGTGCT
>NZ_BMLX01000007.1 GCF_014645535.1 Silvimonas iriomotensis | reverse complement strand
TCAACATAGCCACGTCGATCACTCCAGTACTCCCGCTCGTTACCTCGCGGGACAGTGTTCTACGTGGGTCAGTTTTCGGTGCAAATTACTGCATCAAGTGGGTCAGGTTTGGGTGCAAATCAACAGCCCAGCACTTTACAACGATGCGATCGCGTTCCTTTTTTTGTGGTGAAACCTGGACAACATACGTAGAGGCAGGCGCAGTAAAACTATTCTGGATCTGGATCTGCTTCTCAATAATGTCGCGTAACCGGGAAAGAACGAAGATCGTGGCAATGTCCACTATGAATGCGAAGAGCAGCAAAAGGATCTTGGGTACTGCACTGTCAACCTGTGTCGTGCCATACCAGAGCCCACCTGTTAGGGCGATTGTCATGCTCGGTACTTGCCACATGATCTGATTCAAGGCCCTAAGGTGTTGTCCCGCTTCGAGAAACGCGAGTTCTTGCCTGCGATAATCCCACTTTTGAGCCTCAAGCTTCGACGATAGCTGATGCTTCAGCAGTTCGAGCTTTCTTGGGGAGTCGTTCATTTCATGCTCACGTTTGCCGGTTTTATTGGGGGGCTGGAGGGCTGGAAACCGCGTCGGATTTTACGCGTAGGATGTTTTATCTGACAAACGTATGTATGTTTGTGATAACACAAACATGGTAAAGTTGGGGCCACCATGGCGGACAATTTTTCCTACGTTTTTCCGGCGATTCGCGGGGTACAAGCTGGACGTGAGTACTACGTCTCGATGTGTCCGCTGCGCTTGCTCTCAAAGATCTTCATTTTCGACAATGAAGAGCTGATGCCTGAGTTGCGCGCCCAGCGCACACTGAACAAAGCCCGAGTCCCGGATATTAGTCGCTACATTGTCAACAACCCTCAAAGCTATATCTTTTCTGCCATCACCGCGTCCATAGATGGGGCTGTTTCATTCGCGCCTGTTGGTAGCGACAACGTTACCAATTTCCGGATGGGTACGCTGACGGTCGATATGCATGCCAAGTTTATCGTGAACGATGGACAACATCGCCGCGCTGCAGTCGAGCAGGCATTACAGGCTGCGCCAGAGTTGGGTGACGAGACGATAGCTGTCGTGTTCTTCCTGGATCATGGTCTTGAACGCTGTCAGCAGATGTTCGCCGATTTGAACAGACATGCTGTCAAGCCGTCATCTTCATTGGGCGTGTTATACGACCATCGTAGTGCGGCTGCAAATGTCGCCAAGCACCTGAGCCTCACTTCTAAAGTATTTCACAACTTGATTGAAACCGAACGCTCATCCCTTTCGGAACGCTCGCGCAAGCTTTTTACGCTGAGCGCACTTCATTTTGCGATCCTGGAAATGCTTCCGGAAAAGGAACTTGAAGATTTCACTGCGGCTTCTAAAAAATGCCAAGAGTTCTGGGAGATCGTGGGTGCCCAGTTCCCTGAGTGGATCTATGTTCGCGAGTCCAGGATGACTGCCGGTGAAGTCAGGCAAGATTTCATCCACTCCCACGCTATTGTTTTGCAGGCACTGGGGCGGGTCGGCAAATTCCTGTATCAGTCCAGTCGTCCGGACCTGCCAAAAATGTTAGGCAAACTTCGAGATATTGACTGGTCCCGCAAAAATGCGCCCACATGGGAGGGCCGGGCCATGATTGGTGGACGCATGTCTAAATCAAGCCAGAACGTAACCCTCACCTGCAATGAAATCAAGCGTGTACTTGGTTTGCCATTAACACCGGAAGAGCTTGATGTGGAACAGGCTTTTAGTGCCGCACATGGTTTTTCCGCGCAATTGAAAGAGGACTCCAAGTGACAACTCCTGTTGATGTCATCATTCAAGAGATCCAGTCGATCTACACCGCAGATACCATTCCCTGGATTATTGGGTATAGCGGCGGCAAAGATTCGACCGCCTCGCTGCAACTGGTATGGAACGCCATAGCCGCTTTGCCAGCTGAGCAACGCGTTAAAGACGTTCATGTAATCAGCACTGATACCTTGGTTGAGAACCCGGTGATTGCAGCTTGGGTTGAGAATTCGCTCGAGTGCATTCGCCGTGCGGCGGAGGGCCAAGGGTTGCCCATCAAGGCGCATCGCCTTACTCCAGCGTTGGAGAACCGCTTCTGGGTTAGTTTGATTGGCAAAGGCTATCCCGCACCGCGCAACCGCTTTCGGTGGTGTACCGATCGGCTGAAGATCAGTGCTTCGACCAAGTTTATTCAAGAACTTTCAGAGGCCAACAACGAAGCGATTCTCGTGTTGGGCCAACGCCGCGGTGAGAGCCAGGCGCGTGACAAAGTCATGGATCAATATAGTGGAAGTTCGCGAGCGCGGTTGAGCCGCAACAAAGACCCCAAACTTTCACGTGTCTGGGTGTATTTACCGGTTGAAACCTGGACTAGTGACGATGTCTGGGAATACATCATTACCGAGCCCAACCCTTGGGGCGTGGACAATCAGGAGCTCTTCAACATTTACCGTGGTGCCACTGCAGACGCGGAATGCCCAATCGTTGTTGATACCTCCACGCCCAGCTGTGGCGATAGTCGCTTCGGGTGCTATGTCTGCACTATGGTTTCGCAAGACAAGTCCATGCAAGCCATGATCCAGAATGATGAGCAGAAGGCCTGGATGCAACCAATTCTGGACTTCCGGAATAAGAATCTGACTACCAAGGATCGAGAGGTCCGAGATTTTGTCCGGTTGAATGGTCGGGTCAAAGCGATGGATCAATCGCAAGAACTTATCCATGGGCCATACCTGCAAGAACAACGAGCCAGATTGCTGGAGGAGTTACTGCGCACGCAGAAAGCGGTGCAGTCTGCTAAGGCCGTGGGTTATGGACGGATTGAGCTGATTGGACTGGACGAAATCGACGAAATTCGCAGGATATGGGTTGAAGAGAAGGGCGAAATCGAAGATTTGGTGCCCAAGATATACGAAAAGGTCTTTGGCCAGGTATATCCTGGCAAGTTGTTGGAGCCGGTTCCCCTAGAGTCAGACGATCTGCAAATGCTGAAAGATATAGCCGCAGAGTTGGATCCGCAGGCGGCTGACCGCTTGTACCGGCTTACCCGCTCGCTGCTGGCAGTGCAATTTCAGTCGATGCAATCGCAAAAGCGCTCCAAACACTTGGATAATCTAGAAAGTGTGCTTAAAGCAAATGCTTTCCGTACCGAAGACGAAGCGCTTGCCTTTGCACTGGAAACCGCGCAGTCCGTTGCTGAGGATCTCTCTGATGATCTCGTTGACGTAACCGCCCAAGAAGAACAATAACCGTATGGCTAAGTTAACCATTACCCAAATTGCGATAGAAAATTTGGGGCCGTTTCGCGAACGGCAAACAATTGATCTTGATGTGAAAGGAGATCGCCCAGTCATTCTAATCAAGGCTCTGAATGGCAGTGGTAAAACAACGCTCCTCACCGCTTTGCAAATTGGCTTGTACGGCTACAAAGCCATCAACCCGGCACGGCGCTCCGAGTATGATCAGCTGATTGCCGGTCTGCAGCGTAAAGACGCCGTCAGCAACGCAGTTGTCGATTTGACACTGTCAATTGAGATTGGCGCTTACAAGCAAACATTGCTTGTGCACCGCGAATGGGAGCCCCATAAAAGCAGCCCGAAAGAGCAGTTTGCTGTTTTTAGCAATGGCATGCGTGATCTTGAATACACCGAGATGTGGGACGAATTCATCAACTCGATTTTGCCTGTGGAGTTGGTGCAACTGTTCCTGTTTGATGGTGAGAAAATCGAATCACTCGCCAACCCGGAGCGGCTGCCTCATTTGTTGCGCAGGGCTACCGAGGTCTTCCTGGGTTTGGGTGGTATTGATACCTTGGCGAACGATCTCAAAGCATTGGAGAGGCGGGCGGCGAGTAAAAAAGATACCGCAAATAGCCTTGATAAGGCTCGTGCAGATGCAGACGATTTTGACCGCCAACTTAAAGAGGTCAACGATCGCATCGATATATTGATACAGCGCCAAGGGCAGGCCCATAGTGAGCTTGATGCTGCTCAGCGCAGACTTGAAGCCTTCTCGGTAGCTGCGCAACGCAACGGGCTTACCGCCTATCAGCAAGCAGCACAACTTAATGAGCAAGCAAAGATTGCAAAGCAGCAGCATGAGATCGCCCATAATGGGTTGGTGCATGCGTTGGAAGACCCTTTCTTGCCGCTGCAATGGATAAAGCCGCTTTGGGAACGCTACAGGGCGCAAATGCAGCAGGAGAAGCAAGCTAGGCATGCAAATTTGTTGGCTGGTGAGTTTGCAAAACGCGACGAACGCATATTGCAATTGCTGGCTATTCAGACGCCTCAAGCAAAAGATACGGTCGCGTCCCTTCTTCGCCAGGACCTGAAGCGTTTTGCCGTGCCCCAAGGCCCAGAGCCCATTTTGTTGCTTGGGGCCGACCCGCTTGAAATTGAGCCTCGTCTTGAGCAAGCAGCACATCAGCTCAAAAAGGCCACTGCAGAAGTTGAGAATGCAGCAAAGATGCTCGAACAGACGCAATTGTCAGCTGCGCAGATTCCCGCGAAAGAGCAGTTGTCCGATATTTTTGACGGCATGCAACATCACACTAAGGCAGTAGCGGATGCGGAAAGAGAACTCCAAGGGCTCACAACGGAGCTGTCCGAAGCACGGGCTATGCAAACGCACCTCGAAAACCGCTGGAATGCCTCGCTTCAGCGAATGCGCGCCGAACTCAAAGATAATGCTCTGGAATTGAAAGCACTGGATGCCTCCGCGCGCGCCAAGAAAGCCTTAGCTATCTTTCGTGAACGCCTTCTCGCCTCGAAGGCACAATGGCTTGCGGACATGATCACTACAGAATTCAAGAGGCTATTACGCAAGCGCAATCTGGTATCCAAGGTAGTCGTAGACCCAACCAGTTACGCGGTCGCGATTGAGGATGTCAGAGGTCACGTGCTGCCTATGGAGCGTCTCTCTGCTGGGGAGCGCCAGATTCTAGCTATTGCTGTACTAAGCGCGCTGATTAGCGAGCGCAAAGGGCGATTCCCTGTGGTAGTGGATACGCCGTTAGCGCGACTGGATCGCAAGCATCGAGAGGCGCTGATTAACAACTTCTTTGCAAAGATCTCGCACCAAGTGCTGGTGCTTTCTACGGATGAAGAGGTAGAGGGCTCAGTCTACCAAACTCTACAACGCCACTTAAACCGAGAATACGAGCTAATTTTTGATGATGCTAGCCGAAGCAGCTCCGCGGCCCTTCATCAGCCTCAAATCTTAGCCGAAGCCATATCATGATTGATCGTATCCGACTTTCCGCAGCTGCTAAGAATCAATTGGCTAACTTGAAGCGTAGAACTGGTATCGAACACTACAACACTCTTTGTCGCCATGCGCTTTGCATATCACTGGCGAATCCAACAGTCCCACCAAAAGAAAGTATCAATTTCAATGGAGGAATTGAACTCGATTGGAGGGTGTTTACCAGTGGTCAAGAGGTGTTGTATTGGAATCTAATAATTGTCAGAGCAGTCGAAGATGCCCAAGAGCTTGGGGAGGAGTCACTCCGTCAAGTCTTGGCTGCACATATTCATCGCGGTCTATCCTACATGGCCAGTAAAAGCGATGAAGATTTATTTTCTGGACTTGCGTGACGCAATTCTATTGTCAGTTTTAAAGGGCAAGATTTATTCTTGCCCTTTTTTACTTAATTTGGAGGCGTGATAAAATCAATTTGATTGAACCAATTTTCTTTGTATCTATTATTTTGATGTATGTTTTCAAGTGCATTCTGAATGGCTTCTCTAACACTTCTAGTGTCTGATATGGCCAAGTCCCAGTCCCACATCCAAAAATCTTCTGATTGCGTAGTGAGTATTTTTTTAATTGCTATGCAAAGAGATTCCGAATCAGCAATGTCTACGCTGCTCCCCGGATAACTGGAAATCGTATTAATGGTATCCGTAATAAATTGAGTCATAGAAACAAGGCCGACCTTGCTTAGAAGCTTTGCAGATTGTGCAAAAGTATTGGGCCAAGTGTCCTTAATTGTACTCCAAATAGTGATGAAGAAATCGTAGGCAGAATCATCCCCTGAGAGTTCTCTAATATTTTTGGATTGTATATAAGCGATTGACGCTTCAATTGCTGCTGGGACAACCCTTCTGTTGTCCTCGGCAACGTGTGGCATTGAGACGAGTCCATAAAATGGGCTGTCCGGTAAATCATTAGCGAAGCCAACATAGTTCAAAGTTTGACTCAATGACAGTTTAGCCATCTTTAGCCGCTGAGCCAAATCTGCTTCATCGGGATTTCCGGTATATTTCAGAGTCAGTGCTCTAATGTGGTCGGCCGGAACCTTTGAAACTTTGTTGTTAATGACGATGAATTGAAATGCTCTTTCTTCGCTATTGGCGTTAAGGATCGCGACCACCGGAATTCTTGAGTTTTCATCGTATGCATGCAAGCCGTAAATGCGATGCTGCCCATCGACCACAAAAATTCCTTCTTTGTTCTGCGGATTGATGGTTAATATTTTTTGCCCGGCGTTCTCTGAAATGCTATAAGAACCTTCTGACATCGTTATAACGACAGCGGTCGGGATCGTGTTTCTAGAGTCGTTAGTAAAGAAGTTTTTTATCGCTTTGACTTTTGAATCTTTTCGGGCTCTTTGGATACCATCTTGGTTGTCTGGTGTAAGACGTGGAATTGTACTCCATGCAATGACGTCAGAAACTGGTGCTTCAAACATGCATAAATACGGCGCATCAGGAGAATTTCTCTGTTTAAATTTGAAACAATTATAGTTCATAAATACCCTCCTTAAAAAAATTTGATATTGTAAAAATCAATTGAATCGTATTTGTCAATATATTTTGGGCTGGCGAGTTCTACGCTACCTATAGCAACAGCTGCTTCTTTCAGCGTTAATTTATTTGAGCAGGCGTACTCAAATATCAACCTCCTATGCCGTGCTATTCGCACCGACTTGTGTATCGATCGAAGTTCATGGGGTTCGGCCTGTGGCATCATAACAAATGAACTGACATCGGAGTTTTGCCATAAAAGCATATGGCTTTTTTCTTTGTTGCAGTGGCTACATGAAGGTAGGAGATTACCCTCAATACTATCGCCACCATAACTTTGAGGCCAAATGTGCTCGAGTTCGTAGTTTTGATCCGCTTGAGAGGAGTCATCAATCGAGACACCACAGATATAACAATTATCAGGCCTTCGTTTAAACTGCTTTCTTACAGTATGGGTGATATCTTTCTTTGATGATCTATATGCGTCTATCACATAATTCGCTAATTGTTCTAAATTACCACCCAGGGAGTTTTTTGGTATTTCCAATGAAGTCAAAAAATAGTTGACCAACTCTCTTTTATGTCTTTCAAGCGCGTTGTTGTCAGCATGGAGCGGATCTGTGCGGTCGATCCATTTAGCTTTTTTTATACAGCGCATCATTAGGTTCGACGCGAATATGCCTGCATAATAATCGGCAAAGTCATCCGTGCGACCTCCGATTTGGATGAGCGATACATTGTCTAAACTTGAAGCGCGCTCTTTGCCAATTACGTTTAAGATAAGAAATTGGAATAGCCGTTCGCCATTGGTGACCGGTTTAAATCTACAATACTCACTGAGCCGCATTGTCACGTCACTCCATAATAGAAGTGTTAAATCTGGAATGTTTTATTCTTTCATTGAAACTAGCGGGCAAACCACAAATTTCCGGAGCTGCTAAGCGTCATGAAAAAAAATGATTTAAAAACCCAATGAATTTTCATGACGCTTTAGATCGCTGACGATTAAGTGTTTAAACTCCACGCGTGAATCGCGATTTCAGCCAGATCTTTTTGCCTTGTTTCAATATGCTCAAATGTCCATTCGGTATCGGAATCAGAAATATAATTTGAAATACTTTTTGGTAAATTTAAATCGCAGTCTTGGTATTTTTTTATTTTATGTTCTATGGCTTTGTTTTTTATAGATGCATTAATTCCTGCAGGTAGTGCCAACAAATTTCCTACTTTCCAAAGTCGGTCTTTGAACAGCACGGACTCACCATCCTTGTTGTGCTTTGCTATTGGCCAATCCTTTTGAGATGGGGATTTGGGCATTATATGTTCTAAATGTTGGTCAACCCCGTGTTTTAAAGGAACAGACCCGTTAAGTAGATAGGTTTCAATCCAATATATGGAAAAGTAACCGATCTTTGAAGAGGTAAGGCTAATTTTTTCAAATGACTCTTTAAATAACGCATCGGAAGCATGTTCACTAAAGAGATTGGAAATTTTTTGAAGGCTGTTTTCCTGAGATGCCAATTCCGAAGCTTTTTGCATCGTATTTGCTAGAATAGAAACATCTCCGTCAATCACCTTCATGAACCTGAAGGAGAAATTCATAGCCAATTGAACATGCCGTTCTATTAAATGGATATTATCGGAAAAGTTCCTATAGACCGCAATCAGATATGGGTAGCTTAACTTAACCCCTAACACGTTGGATATATCACTTAGCATATATCTCGTTTTGTCAGTCCACTCCATAGGGTGGCTACGCAGCATCGCCCTCAGTGCTCCTGCATCTTCCAGTAGTTCTGCAGAGTATTGCATTGCCTTGGGAGAGTCTTCGAGCCGTTCTTTTACTTTCTTAAACAATTCGGCTGCTTTTACTTTTCCATGCCGGGAGAGATAAGAGTAATGAAGAAAATCCGTTAGTCTTAAATCATCGTCAAATTCTAACGTTTCTTTCAACTCATTCCAATTGGCAAGTACGTCATCTCGTCTAGCTTCGGCTTTCTTAAGCAGCTCATTTTTTATTAGGTCACCATGGCTAAGATCTAATCCCCTGCTGTTTAATGATTCAAATATAGCGTAGGCATTAGCATGGGATAGTGCAGTAATCCTTAGAACAATTACAGTTTCGAGTGTGAGCGAAATAAAACTTTTCAACCGCAACACTTTTCTTGCCGGATCGGACGATGAGGAAAGAAATTTCTCGGCTTGTTCATAAGAGCATTCAATTGCTTCTTTAATTTTAACGAGCGGCGATGTTTTTTTATTTCCGTCTAAAGTCTTTTTGGTCTCTACACCGCTCCAAAAAACATTCTTCTCATCTTTCGTACTCTTCAGTAAGCAGCTCTGCGCGAAAAATTCGGTAACGGTCTCATCTGAGAATGAAAGATTGGTAGTCCATCCACCATTAAAGCTGCCTATTAGCGACTTTATTTGGTGTGCGTAACCCTCTCGTTCCTCGCCACTTAGGTGTTGGTTTACTAAATCTAGCAATACGGACATCATGCACGTCAGGGCAGTCATACGTTGTTGCCCGTCGGTCAATTCATATGGTCCATTGCTTTCTGGCTCTTTTACAACAACCATTGCGCCGAGGAAATAGCCCGAAGGGGTTTTAATTTGATCATTGGCCGCAAAGCGTTTGTAGTGATCGATTAAATCTACCCACAGTTCTTCTACTGTCGCCTTTTTCCAAACGAAGTCACGCTGGTAAGGAGGTACGCAATGTGGCTGTTGTAATAGATCCTTTAATGCTAATGGGCTTCCGCTGATGACCGTTGTGGGATTTAAAAAGGAAGAGTGACTCACGTATTGTTTCCTCAACGAAATTACTTTGCTAGAAGAAAATCTGATACTTCTTTTTAAAATTTTTCAGCGCAATAAAAAGCCCACAACAAAAAAGATGTTTGTGGGCTTTCTATATTTTTTCATTATCTGTGTCGTGAATTTTTCATTTGCTTGGCACAGTTTTCACTTTCTATGTCACCCGACACATCAAATATCAATATTCCGCGCCACTAGCGCATTTTGTTCAATGAAGTGGCGGCGGGGTTCTACCTGATCGCCCATCAGCGTGGTGAAGACTTCATCGGCGGCGATGGCGTCTTCTACGCTGACCTTCAACAGCCGGCGGACGGTGATGTCCATGGTGGTTTCCCACAGCTGCTCGGGGTTCATTTCGCCCAGGCCTTTATAGCGCTGGATGGTGACGTTGCGGCGGACGTCGTTGAGCAGCCAGTCCAGGCCTTCCTTGAAGTTGGTGATGCCTACTTCGTTGTCGCCACGGCGTACTTTGGCGCCGGTGGTGATCAGGCCAGAGAGCAACTCGCCGGTCTTTTTCAGCTGGGCGTAGTCGCCAGACAGCACAAAGTCTTCGTCGATGTACTGCACCGTCACCACGCCGTGCAGGTGACGTTCAATCTTCAGTACGCTGCCTGCTTCTTCAACCTGGGTGGCCTTGATGATGAAGGCCGGGTGGTTGAGCTGGCGGGTCAGGCGTTCTGCAGAATCTTCTGCGGTGGCATGGCTGGATAGATCCATCGGGCCGCTGTAGAGCAGGGCGTTGAGGATCAGCGGGTCGATAAAGCGGCTGCAGCGGGCGATCACGGCAGAGGTCACCAGGTACTGGCGGGACAGCGTTTCCAGTTGTTCCTGGGCAATGGCGGGCAGGCCGTCGCCGGGGATGATTTCTGCGCCGTTAATGGCCAGCTTGAGCAGGTACTGGTCCAGTTCCTGGTCGTCTTTCAGATAGGCTTCGCTCTTGCCACGGGCGGCGCGGTACAGCGGCGGCTGGGCAATGTAGATGTAGCCGCGCTCAACCAGTTCTGGCAGCTGACGGTAGAAGAAGGTCAGCAGCAGGGTACGGATGTGCGAGCCGTCCACGTCCGCATCGGTCATGATGATGATGCGGTGGTAGCGCAGTTTTTCGATGTTGAAGTCGTCTTTGCCAATGCCGCAACCCAGTGCGGTGATCAGCGTGCCCACTTCCTGGCTGGAGAGCATCTTGTCGAAACGCGCGCGTTCCACGTTCAGGATCTTGCCCTTGAGCGGCAAAATGGCCTGGAACTTGCGGTCGCGGCCTTGCTTGGCAGAGCCGCCGGCGGAGTCACCCTCGACCAGGTAGATTTCAGACAGCGCCGGGTCGCGTTCCTGGCAGTCTGCCAGTTTGCCGGGCAGGCCGATGCCGTCCAGCACGCCTTTACGGCGGGTCAGGTCGCGGGCCTTGCGCGCGGCTTCACGGGCGCGGGCGGCTTCCACGATCTTGCCAGAAATGATCTTGGCGTCGTTCGGGTTTTCCAGCAGGAACTCTGCCAGCGCCTGGCCAACCACTTCTTGCACGATGGGGCTGATTTCGCTGGAAACCAGCTTGTCTTTGGTCTGGCTGCTGAACTTGGGGTCAGGCAGCTTCACGCTCAGCACGCAGGTCAGGCCTTCACGCATATCGTCGCCGCTGGTTTCCACCTTGGCTTTTTTGGCGATTTCGTTCTGGTCGATGTAGTTGTTCAGCGTGCGGGTCAGCGCCGCGCGCAAGGCGGACAAGTGCGTGCCGCCGTCACGTTGCGGAATGTTGTTGGTAAAGCACTGCACGGTTTCCTGGTAGGAGTCGTTCCACTGCATGGAGACTTCTACCGACATGCCTTCGCGTTCACCCAGCGCGTGGAACACGTGGGGGTGCAGTACGGTCTTGGCGCGGTTCATGTATTCCACAAAGCCGCGCACGCCGCCAGCGTAGGCAAAGTTTTCTTCCTTGCCAGAGCGACGGTCGATCAGCGTAATGCCGACGCCATTGTTCAGGAACGACAGTTCACGAATCCGCTTGGCGAGGATTTCGTAGTGGAATTCGATCAGGCCAAAGGTCTCGATCGACGCCATGAAGTGAACTTCGGTACCGCGCTTGTCAGAGTCGCCCACAATTTTGAGCGGCGCTACCGCGACACCCTGACGGAATTCCATGCTGTGTACATGGCCTTCGCGGCGAATGGTCAGACGCAGCCAGTCAGACAGCGCATTCACCACCGAGACACCCACGCCGTGCAGGCCGCCAGAAACCTTGTAGCTGTTCTGGTCAAACTTGCCGCCGGCGTGCAGTTCGGTCATGACGATTTCAGCGGCAGAACGCTTGAATTCGTCGTCTTCTTTCACTGCGGTGGGGATACCGCGGCCGTTGTCTTCCACGCTGATGGAGTTATCGGCATGGATGATCACGCGGATGGTGTCGCAATGGCCGGCCAGCGCTTCATCAATTGCGTTGTCCAGAACTTCAAACACCATGTGGTGCAGGCCGGTACCGTCGCCGGTGTCGCCGATGTACATGCCCGGACGTTTGCGTACCGCTTCCAGACCTTTCAGGATCTTGATGCTGTCGGCACCGTATTCCTGGTTGCCGGCGGGGTTCTGCGGGTTTTGCGGGTCGATGTTTTCACTCATGAGAATGCTTGTTCCTGGACTGCAAGAAAAGACGAAAGGCCGGGAAGCCCCAGCCTGACGGTGATTTCAGCGATTAATACTTAAATTCGCATCGGCATGACGATGTACTTGAAATGCTCGTTGTCGGGGATGTTCACCAGCACGCTGGAGGTCACATCACCAAACACGAAATCAAGCGTTTCGACCTGGAGGTTGGTCAGCACATCCAGCAGATACTGGATATTGAAACCGATATCCAGCGGTGCGCCGGTGTAGTCGATCTCGACTTCTTCCTGCGCTTCTTCCTGTTCGTTGTTGTTACACAGGATGCGGATGGTGTTGTCGGTCAGCACCAGACGCACGCCACGGAATTTCTCGTTGGAAAGAATGGCCGCGCGTTGCAGGGCAGACAACAGGGTCTGACGTTCAATTTTCAGGAACTTGTCGTTATTTTGCGGAATAACGCGCTGATAGTCCGGGAACTTGCCGTCAACCACCTTGGTGTGGATCACGATATTGCCAAAGGCAAAACGCACCTGGTTGCTGGCGATGTCGATGGTGACTTCGTCATCGGATTCAGCCAGCAGCTTGTACAGCTCCAGAATCGTCTTGCGCGGCAGGATCACTTCGTTCTTGTCGAAGCTGGCATCCAGCTCGGCCGAGGCAAACGAGAGGCGGTGGCCATCGGTGGCGACCAGCTTCAACAGATTGCCATCGGTCACAAAGAACAAACCGTTGAGGTAGTAACGGATGTCCTGATGCGCCATGGCAAATTGCACGCGGCCCAGCAGGGCCTTGAGCTGGCCTTGCGGCATGCGGATGGTGGCGCGCAGGTTGTTGTCCACGGCCAGGGTCGGGAAATCACCGGCTGGCAGGGTCTGCAACTGGAAACGGCTCTTGCCGGCTTTGAGCGTCAGGCGGCCTTCGTTGTCTTCAAACGTGACCACGGCGCGGTCCGGAATGGCGCGCAGGATGTCAGACAGCTTTTTGGCCGAAACGGTAATGGCGAAGTCTTCGCCCGAGAACCCTTCGCTTTGCTCACTGGCGATCTGGATTTCCAGATCGGTGCCGGTAAATGCCAGGGAATCGCCCTGTTTGCGGATCAACACGTTAGAGAGGATCGGCAGCGTATGGCGGCGCTCGACGATACCGGTCACGGTGGCGAGCGGCTTCAGCAGGGCATCACGTTCGGCTTGCAACAAGGGCATGGCTACAGGTCCGCAAAAGTGGGTTCAAATAGGGAAAGATTTTACCTGAAAACGCCCCTCAAGACACGTACTTGCTACCTTTGCCGGGCTGGCATCTTTGCCCGTGCGCACAGGGTGGCAACGGGCCATGCGTGTGGCCGCTTTGGCAATGGCAGAAAGGTCAGCCATGTTGATTGAAGGAGGCGTGTAATTCTGGCCGATATTTGCTGACATAAAACCAACAGACGGCGTGTGTGATGTGGGTTTTGCCGTGCGCAAGAATTAGCATGTGCTGATTATCTCTGGCCATCTCCCCCTTCCCATGAACACCAAAACGTTGTCTTACGGCTTCTACACGCTCTTGCTGGGAGGCGTTGCCTGGTATGGCTTAAGTCACGATTACCTCTTGATCCCGGTTAAAAATCAAAAGCCTGTGCCGCTGGATGGAGGCGATGCCTATTTCGCATCGGTCGGGATCTTGATTGGTGCAGCAATCATGCTTTGGAACATGCTGGCGGTGGCGGGCAAGGCAGACGCTTTGCTCAAGCCAGATCGCCGGCGATTCTGGCTGGTGGCGCTCGCCTGGTTCATCTTCGGCCTGGGCTTCTGCCATCACCTGTCCATGAGGGGCGAGCCCGCAGACGAGGCGGCAGACTGGTCACACTGGGTTTTTCCGCTCTGTACCAGTCTGTTCATGGGGGCGCTTGGGGGCTGGGTGACGGAGCGCTCCATCGAGATTGCGCTGAACAAGCGTGAAGGCAAAAAGGCCGCAGACAAAAGCTACCGGAGCACTGCTACAGGTGGCTGCATCCTGGGCATCGCTCTGCTGCTGCTGGGGCTTTACCTGTCATGGTTATTTGGGGGTATGGGGCGGCTGCCGATCGTGCTTTTTGCATTCTTCGGGCTTCTTGCTTTCGGTCTTAGCATGTGGGGCGGGCGTCTTCTGGGGAAGTACCACCGCGCTGAACTGACGAACCCCGCCAACAATCTCCGGCCCATGTGGCGGGCCCAGAAGATAGGCATGCTGGGGGCGATCGCGGCGGCGCTGCTGATTGCGTTTGTTGCACATGAACTGGCACCTCTTCCACCACCGCCGCCCGACCAGGAAATCGGAACTGATCTGGTCGAGGGCGCCAAGGCGCCAGACTGGGCCTTTTCCGTGACCGGTTTTGCCGCCTCTGCAACAGAAAGTAACGTGATCCAGCGGTTGCAGGATAAAGGCTTCACCCCGGATTGCTACGACGCCGGCAACGACAAAGCCAATCTGGCTGCCGGGATTACCCGCCTGTGCGAGATGCACGTCAAAACTGCCTTTGGCGGGCGCGTACAGTTTGTGGTGTTTGCCTTCGGAGTGCATGGGCTGGTCAACTACCGCATGTTTTATCCTGGCGATCAGTGGGAACGTGTTCAGGCACAGACTCGCCAGGACTTGCCGTGGCATAAAGCCCACACGGACAAGTATGGAAAACCGGTATTCCAGGCGCAGACCGTCAACAGTGTCTGGACCGTCAACCAGCCCGCAGCTCCGTGGAGTTCCTTTACTTTGATGTGGCAAGGCCAGCCCTGAACCGGGCTCGCTTCAAACACCCCTTTGCGGGTTTGCCCCCATCGTCTGACGCAGTGCAGCACGTTAATTTCAATGTCGGTCGGTTACCGCTCTACACTGGATTGAACGCTGCGTCGGAGGATGTATGGGACATCAGGAACAGGCAGTCAGCACGGCATATGGCAATGGTGAGGCCCTGAGCCTGGCGCGTGCCATTCTGGATGGCTTTGATTGCCACTACCGCTTGTTCCGCGAATGCAGCCAGAGCGCCAAGGGCTACTTTGAGGCCGGCGATACCAGCGCCCAGCGTGAGACGGTGAAACGGCGGATCGCCTTTTACGATATGCGTGTGGATGAAGCAGTCGAGCGCATTCTGAAAGAGTTCAATCCGGACAGCCTGCCCGATGAAGTCTGGGCGCGGGCCAAGACGCAGTACATTGGCCTGCTGGCCAACCACAAGCAGCCTGAACTGGCCGAGACGTTTTTCAATTCCGTGTGCTGCCGCATTTTGCACCGCACGTATTTCCACAACGATTTCATCTTCTACCGGCCGGCCGTTTCTACCGAATACATCGAAGCGTGGGAGCCGCAGGTCTACCGCACCTACTACCCCTCACGCAGCTGGCTGGAAGACACGGTCGAACGCATCCTCACGGATTTTGACTTCAGCCTGCCGTTTGAAGACCTCAAGCGCGATGTGCGCTACATCTTGCGCGCCGCGCATGCCCACATGGGGCACTGGCCCAAGCTCTCGTTCAATTCGCAAATCCAGGTCATGGCCTCGCCGTTTTATCGCGGCAAGACGGCATATATCATCGGCCGCGTGATCAACGGCGATCTGGTATTGCCTTTTGCGCTGCCGCTGTACCGCAGCGATGCGGGCCAGTTATACGTGGATGCGGCGCTGTTCAACCACCTGCATATCCGCCACCTGTTCAGCCTGTCGCGCGCGTATTTCCTGGTTGATATGGAAGTGCCATCGGCCACCGTGCACTTTTTGCACCAGGTGCTGCCAGACTGTTCGCGCGCCGAGTTGTACACCATGCTGGGCCTGGGCAAGCAAGGTAAAACCATGTTTTACCGCGAGTTGTTCCACCACCTGCGCCATTCCAGCGACCGCTTTACCATTGCGCCCGGTATCAAGGGCATGGTGATGATCGTGTTCACGCTGCCGTCTTTCCCCTTTGTGTTCAAGGTGATCAAAGACGTGATCCCGCCGCCCAAAGAGGTGGATCGCAAACTGGTGCGCGCCAAATACCAGATGGTGAAACAGCACGACCGGGTGGGCCGCATGGCCGACTCCTGGGAGTTCTCCAACGTCGCCCTGCCGCGTGACCGCTGCGACCCGGAACTGTTGCAGGAGCTGGCCACGCTGGCGCCTTCCATGTACGAGGAAGACGGCGATACGGTGGTCATCCGCCATTTGTACATTGAGCGTCGCATGATGCCGCTGAACATCTTGCTGGACCAAAGCACCGGCCAGATCGTGGAAGACGTGATCCGCGATTACGGCAACGCCCTGCGCGAACTGGCCATTGCCAATATCTTCCCCGGCGACATGCTGTTCAAGAACTTCGGCATCACCCGTGCCGGCCGTGTGGTGTTCTACGACTACGACGAAATCGAGTACATGACCGACTGCGATTTCCGCCGTATTCCGCCGCCGCTGGCGCCGGAATACGAACTCTCTGGCGAGGCCTGGTACACCGGCCACAAAAACGAGGTCTATCCGGAAGAGTTCGGCACCTTCCTGCTCACCCGCGCCGACATGCGCGCGGCGTTCATGAAATACCACGCCGACCTGCTAACGCCGGACTTCTGGCAGCAAACCAAGGCGCGTATCCAGCGCGGGATTGTGGAAGACTTCTTCCCGTATCCGCAGGACACGCGGTTTATGGTGCGGTTTGGCCGCCAGGATGACGAGGTGCGGTAGTGCCTGGCGTTACCGCATCAGCGTGTACCTGTCCCAGCCACTGGTTGATTGTGCCGTACCGGTTGATTCTGCTGGCTGCCTGATAGTAGCCCGTTCCGGTTGTAACCAGGCCGCCGCGGTTGCAATGCTGCAATTGCTGATTGGTCCGTGGATTGGTCAGAGTCAGCAGGGCGGCGCAGTCTTTTGTGCGTACAGTTTCTGGTCGCGCTTGCCAGATGATGACTTGGCCCGGGGTTGCGTGGGTGGCAATCAGCTGCATGGGTGCCGCCAAACCCAGGCTGAGCGCGCCCCCCGCGCAAAACAGCGTGACCAGGATCGCACACCGCAAACGGGTTGAGAGGTGCAGGTCGATATCCGGGCCGGTCCTGGTCCGCACGCGCCAGGCATAAAAAGGGATTGCCCATGCCGCAAGCATGACCAGCAACGTGATCGGCGCGGCCGGGGCGGTCGGATCAAGGGTCGTGTGATCAAAAAAAAGCGGCGTCAGCATCTGACCACCCACCACCAATGCAATCGTCAAAGCCAGCATCAACAGGTAGGTGAACCAGCTGTCATAGCGGCGGGCCTCATCGATCACAGGCGCGCCGGGAAAATGCGCTGCAAGCCAATGCTCAAGCGCATCAGCGACCTTGTCCCGATCCTTTTGTTTATCGCAATGCGGTAAATTGACGGCCCCGCCCCGAAAGCGCAACTCGATCCCCCAGAGTTCTTTGTTGCGGGAAGAGCTGTTGGTTCGCCGCACAACCGGTGCGTGAGTCATTCGCCGGGATTCCAGCCCCGTAGTGATTGATCCATCGCGGCCAAAACGGACCATCTGAAAGCCGCCACGCATGAACAGCTGGACCAAAAATATATCCAGCAACAGCGCAAATGCAGCCAGGCTGGCACCTCCAGTCCACAAGAATCCATGCCACGAATCATGCAGGTTGATGAGCCCGTTTAATTGCAGGCCGAACAAGCCCAGTGCGACCAGGCAGCAGGCGCCACGAAACAGGTTAATCCCTGAGCCGTACTGGATAGTCAGCGCGTCCGGGGTTTCAATCAGGGAGGGGAAAGAGCCAGGGTCATGCGAGAAAGCGGAGTCATTCAAGGCGGGCATAAAGGGGTTGGGACACGCGCTTCGCGCGGAGAGAAGACAACGTCATGCTGCGCCTCTCCCGGCCGCGTTGCAGCAAATCAGCCGCCGCTGTTGCTTTTCTGGCCTGCGGCAATCGCGTTGAATGCCTGACAAAAAAGGAGCGCCTGGCGCACCCCTTTTCATCCCTGGTCATTCACCGGCACGGTTCGTTATCACAACTGACCCACATGTAACGTGAGTGTGAGGACCGCGGCTCAGTGGTGCGGGGTGGATGTGTGCCTTGCGCCGTATCCACGCTACGCGCGGGGTGAAACAAAAAAGGATGCCATCGGGCATCCTTTTTTGTTTGGGCAACACCTTGCGCCTCAGAACAACCGCTCCGCATACAACGCCGTCGGGAAGGTGGCTTCCCAGCCGTGTTCACCATACGGGTAGCCCTTCATGTCATCACACACCCGCGCCAGGGTGCCGAAGAAGCGGCCCTGGTTGTCGGTGGTCTGGGCCAGTTGGGCAGACATGCACAAGAGCGGTTTGTCGGTCATGTTGCCGGCCACTTCGCTGGCCAGGTTCTTTTGCTTGCCGGTGTATTTGACCAGTACCGGAATGCTGCCGCGTTCGCCCATTTGTTCTGGCGACATGCGCGGGACGAAGCGGAAGTCTTCGTTGCGGGCGCCGACGGTAGAGAACTGGTTGCCGCCAAGCACGCCGTCGTGGTTGAACACGGCGGTCAGGCCGGGTTTGTGGTCGCCAAAGACGACGACCATGACTGGCCGTTTGCGTTTGGCGGCGGCTTTTTGCAGGGCGATGACAAAGCGCTGCATGTCAGCGATGGATTTATCCAGACGCTTGCGGTAGTCGGCTTCGCCGTTGTCGTCGTTGGCGCCCACGTATTTGCCGTGGGTCATGACGGTGGCCATGAACATCATGGTTTTTTGTTTTTTGGGGCTCTGGTTGTAGAGCGTCAGCACCTTGTCGAACAACAGCGTGTCGTCTGGCCAGCCTTCTTCGTCCCAGTTCATTTCATCGACAAAGTGCGTCTCATCAAAGCCGAACTTCGGGTAGATGATGTTGCGCTTCCAGAAGGTCGAGTAATAGTCGTGCAGGCCGTAGGTGTGGTACCCCTCCTTGCGGAAGTGGCTGACGATGGTGTGCGCGTCGTCGCGGTACTGGTTGGCGAAGGTCTGGTAATCCACGCCCGGGAACACCTTGCTGGATAAGCCCGTGAGTACTTCAAACTCGGCCTCGGCCGTGCCGCCACCATAGACCGGGCTGACCATGTGGGTGAGCGCGAACCCGTTTTCATCGCGCAGCCGCAATACAGCGGTGGGGAAGCGGCTGTCTTCAGTGGTGAAACACGATTCGCACAGGATGACAAAGACATCCGGGTCTGTGGCATCAAACTGGCGCAGCGGGGCCGCGGCGTAGAAATTGTGCGGGCCGTGTCTGGGCGGGGGGACAGTTTCTGCGTTCAGGTACAGATGGCCCAGCACACCGTTGGTACGGGCGTTTTCGCGGAAATTGTACGAGAGGTATTCGGTGCGCAGCGCGTTGGTCAGCGGCAGGGTCAGGTAGTCATCCAGCCGCGCCGGGTTATCCATGCGCACGTAGAACATGGCTGGCAGGATCAGCGCGGGCAGCAGGCGCCAGGACACAAAGCGCGGATGGCGGTACAGGCCGTAGCCGATGGCCAGCACGGTCATGGTCACGTAGGCCACCAGATGCCAGTCGGCGTATCCCGTCAGCGCGGCGCCTTGCGAGACTTCAAACAGGTCGCGGGTGAGCAGCGGCTCGCCGGTGGCGTCTTCCTTGATCCAGCTGCCATTGAGCAAGGCCCCTTCAAGGCCGATGGTGGCGGCCACGGCCGACCAGCGCTCTAGAAAGGCAAAGAAAAACAGGAACAACAAGACCTGAAACAGCACGCGCGGGGCGTCCCACACGGTGTCCACCAGCAAACGGCCGACAATCAGCAGTGCAAACGGGGCGACGGGGCTGAATTTCTTCCAGGCAGGCGCGACCCATGCCGGCAAAGACGGCTGCAGTTTGCGGAAACCAATATCCGCAATGGCGGCGGGACTAAGCAATTTCATGTAATCAGTCGTTCTGTACGGCAGGCGAACGGCGGGAAAAACGATCGACCATAGCCGTGATCCCGTTGCAAGCAAACGTGAATTTTGACAATTTTGTGACCAGCATGCGAAATGACTGATCAGTGGCAACACAGGTTCCCGGTATTGCAGGTTTTTTTTGCGGTACTTATCATCAGTCGCAGCTTATCCAGCCGCAAACGCAATCCGGTTCGAGACCGGGCCCGCTGCCCATCCGCTGCCTGCCTGAGTCATCTGCGCCCATCGCCGCCGTGTCGTCCGCCCGTTTGCTCTTCACACATACCGCCAGGCATGGGGAAGGAATGCGGCCGTCACAAGCACCGGGCATTTCCTCGTCATGGTTCTGGTCAAAAATACAGAGAGCAAATCCATGACGACTCATGCAGCCCAGCCGCCGGCCAATTCTACGGCGCGCGTTGCGGTGGCCAGTTTTATTGGCACCGCCATCGAATTTTTTGATTTCTATATCTTTGCCACCGCGGCCGCGCTGATCATCGGCCCGACGTTTTTCCCCAAAGAATCGGCGACTGCGCAATCGCTCAATGCCTTTGTCACCTTCGGGATCGCCTTTCTGGCACGCCCGGTGGGCTCGGCGCTGTTTGGCCACTTTGGCGATCGCATCGGCCGCAAATCCACGCTGGTGGCGTCTTTGCTGGTGATGGGGGTCTCTACCACGCTGATCGGGTTCTTGCCCAGTTACGAGAGCATTGGCGTGGCCGCGCCGGTCATCCTGTGCGTGCTGCGCTTTGGCCAGGGTATTGGTCTGGGCGGTGAGTGGGGTGGCGCGGCATTGCTGGCCACCGAGAACGCGCCCGCCGGCAAACGCGCCTGGTTTGGCATGTTTCCACAAATGGGGCCGTCGATTGGTTTCCTGTTTGCCAACGGTTTGTTCTTTGGTCTGGCGGTGCTGTTGTCGGACGATCAGTTCAAAAGCTGGGGCTGGCGCGTGCCGTTCATTTTCAGTGCCGCGCTGGTGATGGTGGGTTTGTATGTGCGCCTGAAACTGCACGAGACCCCGATCTTTGCCCAGGCGTTGCAGCGTAACGAACGCGCCCGCGTGCCGTTATTCGAAACGCTGTCCGGCCATATCGTGCCGGTGCTGCAAGGCGCGTTTTCCATGGTGGTGTGTTATGCGCTGTTTTATATCTCCACCGTGTTTTCGCTGTCTTATGGCGTGAGCAAACTGCATTTCACCAAGCCTGAATTCCTGGCCATGCTGTGTTTTGCCGTGCTGTTCATGGCGCTGGGTACGCCGCTGTCGGCCTGGGCCAGCGATAAATGGGGCCGCCGCCCGGTGCTGTTGCTGGGCACCGCGCTGGCCATGTTGTCTGGCTTCGCCATGGCGCCGCTGCTGGGTGGTGGCACCACGGCCAGCGTGGGCTTGTTCCTGGTGATCGAACTCTTTCTGATGGGCTTCACTTTCGGGCCCATGGGTGCGCTGTTGCCAGAGATCTTCCCCACGCGCGTGCGTTACACCGGGGCGTCAATTGCTTATAACGTCGGCGGCATTATCGGGGCGTCGATTGCACCGTTCATTGCGCAGATTCTGGTCGAGAAGGGCGGGCTGTCCTGGGTGGGCGGCTACGTGTCGGTGGCGGCCTTGCTGAGTTTCCTGGCCGTGTTGTCGATGCGGGAAACGCGCCATGCCGATCTCGTCAGCGCCGGTCAGGCGGCGGCGAATGATGAATCTGCCGCGCCAGTGGCACAGCGCGTGTAGCGCGTGGTATCTGGTCGGGCATGAAAAAAGCGGCATGGTGATCCATGCCGCTTTTGTGTGTGTGCCGGGCCTGATCAGACCACCAGATCGGTCTTGATCTCGAACTGCCCGCTCAGGGTTTTGTGCACCGGGCATTTCTCCGCCACGCGCAACAGATCCGCCCGCGCGGCGTCATCCAGCGGGCCGCCCAGCGTGATATGGCGTTTCATGTGATACACGCCGCCTTCCTCTTCATGCGTGATTTCTACCCGGATGCTTTCCAGCGGATAACTGCGTCGTCGTGCGTACAGCTGCAAGGTCAGCGAGGTGCACGCGCCCAGCGCGGAATCCAGCAGTTCATGCGGGTCTGGCGCGCCGGGGGCGCCACCGCTGGCCGCGCCCATGTCGGCAGTCCACTGCGCACTGCCATTGCTCAACTGGGTAATGGTGGCCTGGCTGGCCGCCTGCCATGTCACGTGGATGGTCATGTTGGCTCCTTGAACCGGTCAAAAGGGCAATGTGCTCAGTGTAGAACAGCCAGGCAGACCGCAGACCTGGTCTGCAGCTAGAATCGCCCCTACCTCGATGACGGGAGCATTCATGCTTGAGCGGCAAGTCTGGCGCAACTTTGTGGCAGTGACATTTAGCGTGGCCGTGGTCGGTATCGGCCTGGGCGCCACTTTGCCGCTAACCGCGCTCACACTGGTCCGGCTTGGCTACGGCCCGGAAGTCGTTGGCTGGATGGCGGCAGCGGGCGCGTTGGGCGGCGTGATCGGCACCTTTCTGGCGCCGGGCCTGACGCAGCGGCTGGGCCGGCGCGGGGTGATGCTGGGCTGCATGGTGCTGGCGCTGGCTTCTGTCATGCCCTTGCAGTTCACCAGCAATCTGGTTTGCTGGGCCGTGTTGCGGTTTATGTTTGGCTTTGCCATGGCGCCGTTGTTCGTGCTGGGCGAGTCCTGGATCAACGCCTTGCCGCCCGATGCGTCGCGCGGGCGGGTGGTGGCAATCTATTCCACCAGTTTCAGCCTGTGCCAGATGCTCGGGCCTGGGTTGACCACCTGGCTGGATGCCATGCCGGATCGCAATTTTTTGATTGCCGGGCTGCTGTTCCTGATCGGGATCCCCGGCATTGTGGCGGCCGATGCCGGTACGCATGATGCCGATGAAACCCCGGCTGGCGCGCAGGATCAGCACGCATCGTGGCTGGCCATTTTGCGGTTTGCGCCGGTCATTGTGGCCGGCACGGCGTTCTTTGCGCTGTTTGATGCCGTGACACTCAGTTTCTTGCCGCTGTTTGCCTTGCATCACGGTTTTGATCGCCAGACAGCCTTGTTGTCGGCGTCGGTCGTCATGGCGGGCGACGCCACCTTGCAGTTTGCCGCTGGCTGGCTGGCCGATCATTACGGCCGCGCGCGCGTGCACAAACTGTGCGGAGTCCTGTTGTGCCTGCTGCTGGCCGGTTTGCCCTGGGTAATCCATGCGGGTTTTGTCTGGTGGCCATGGTTGTTTGTGCTGGGTGGCGTCGCCGGCGCTATCTACACACTGGCGATTGTAGCCAGCGGGGATTACTTCACGGGCGCGGCCTTGTTGCGATCGGCCGGGCTGATTGCGCTGACCTGGAATATCAGCAGCAGTGCCGGCCCGGCGCTGACCGGTGTGGCCATGCAACGCTGGGGTGATCAGGCCATGGTGGGTGTGTTGCTGCTGGTGGCGCTGGGGTTTGTCGCGGTTTCGCTGGCCGGGCGTTCACCCAGGCAGGCGTTCCATGCCTGAGCGATGACCCGAAAACAAAAACAGCCGGCGCAGATTGCCCCGGCTGTTTTTCTGGCAGGTGCAAGATCAGGCCGCTTTGGCCAGCACGCCTTCCAGTCTGGTGAAGAAAGACTGCCAGCCCCAGTTGGCGCCTTGCAGATTGCGGTCTTCGTGCGGCTTGAAGCCGCTTTGCTCCATGCGCAGCAAGACGCCTTCGGGGGTCGGCGTCAGCGTAAAGGTCACGACCGTGCTGATGCCGGTGGCCGCTTCTTCGCCCGATGCACACCAGGTGTAGGCCAGTTGCCGCGGGGCATCCACCGTCAGCACTTCACAGTCGGTGATGCCGTTCCAGCCGGGCATGGCCGGCATGCGGAAAGTAAAACGGTGCCCCACGACGGGTTCAAAGTCATTGCTCATCAGCCATTCTTCCAGCAGCGGCCCTTGCGTGAGCGCGCGCCAGACTTTTTCCTGCGGGTGGGCAAAACTGCGTTCAACCACGACAGCGCGCAGGGCTTGATCGGTACTGGGCATGTTCATTGGTCCATCCTTTGCAAAAGGTCATCAAGACGATCAAAACGATCGGGCCAGAACGCGCTGTAGTAACGCAGCCAGTCCATCAGCGGGTTCAGTGCGGCCGGTTGCGCGCTGTAATGCGTCTGGCGGCCTGCGCGCCGTTCTGTCACAAGGCCGGCCTCTTTGAGGATGGCCAGATGCTTTGATACCGCCGGTTGTGACACGCCAGCCTGATCCGTCAGCGCCCGGACGTTTTGCTCGCCCTGGCGGCAAAGCCGTTCGTACACGGCGCGGCGGGTGGGGTCTGCCAAAGCCCGGAAAAGCGTGTCGGTTGCGGTATCCATGACCAAATGATAACCGAATGGTTATTAATTGCAAGAAAAGTAACCAGACCATCGCCACCGGCTGAAGAACGGTATTTTACCCGGATGATATTGACGCGGTATTTATATCCGGGTAAATTTGGTGCATTCACCGCTGACTGGCCAGGAGAACGACCATGACCCATCCCATTCACTGCACGGCGTTTGCCGGGCATCGCCGCATTGCCTCTGGCCTGCTGCGTGATGTGGCCGTCGCCATCAAGCAAAGTGGCGCTGACAACGCCACAGAGCCCTTGCTGGTGTTTGATGACGCCACCGCCCGCCCGGTCGAACTGGATTTGCGCGGCACGGCGGCAGAAATCGCCGCGCGTATTGTTGAAGTGACTGCCACGCCAGACGCCACAGAAGAACTCGATGCCCCACGTGGGCGCGGCCGGCCCAAACTGGGCGTCGTCGCGCGGGAGGTCACGCTGCTGCCGCGACATTGGGAATGGTTGAACAGCCAGCCTGGCGGCGCGTCCGTGGTACTGCGCAAGCTGGTGGAGGCCGCGCGCCACGCCAGCGCCGCGCCAGACCGCCGCCGTCATGCGCAAGAGGTGTGCTATCGCTTTATCTCTGCGCTGGCCGGCAATCTGCCTGGTTTTGAAGAAGTCTCGCGCGCTTTGTTTGCGCCGGACCAGGCGCGGTTTGAGGCCTTGATCAGCGCCTGGCCGCAAGATGTGCGTGAATATGCCGCGAAACTGGCCGAGGGCGTCTGGGCCTGAAACGGTCTACGCTGATGAAGTCAGCCCGAGTGGAATGTTGCGCCTTGCCATGTTGCAGATCGACCGTGAACACCTGCATCACTATGTAGACCGCGCTAATTTTGTCGTGCGCTGTGCGGCCTCGGCCACGTTGTCCTGGTATGCGGCCGTGTTGTTGCAGTCGCCGCATCCGGTGTGGGCGTCGATGTCGGCGCTGATTGTTTCGCAAGAAAACATCCACGCCACGCGCACGTCGATTCGCGGGCGCATTCTGGGGACGCTGCTGGGCGCGCTGGTGGCGCTGGTGGCCAACCTGGCCGGCAATACCTGGCAGATTGCCGTGCCGGTGCAACTGGCCGTGGCTGTGGGCATCTGCGCCATCATCGCCATGGGCCGGCCGGCGATCCGGGTCTGTCTATGGACCTGCCCGCTGGTACTGCTAACCACCACCAGCGCTGAATCGCCGCTGCTGACTGCCGTGTACCGCACCGCAGAAGTGTTGATTGGCGTGGTGATTGGCGGCGTGCTGCATCTGGGCGAAGCCAGCCTGATGACCTGGCTGCGGCTGGGGCGCTATCGCCAGGTAGAAGAACAACCGGAATTCCCCGGCCGCTTGCTGCACGCCCATCAGCAAGGCGTGCAGCAGCACCGGCAAGACGTGGCGCGCCTGTTCAGCCAGTCAGATGACTAAGGCGCGCGCCCGGGCGCATCAAGCGTGCCCGCGCTTTTCGCTATCCATATGGGCCATTTGCGCGGGTTGATAGCGCTCGCCAGCCGCCGCATCCGCCGGAACGGCTTGTTCGATACGCGCCAGTTCGGCCTCGCTCAGTTTGATTTCCACCGCACCGAGCGATTCCGCCAGCCGCGTGCGGGAACGGGCGCCAATCAACGGCACGATATCCTCACCGCGCGACATCACCCAGGCAATCGCCAGCTGGGCCACGGTGACGCCTTTGTCCTGGGCAATGCTGCGCAGGGTGTCGACCAGCGCCAGGTTGTGGGTGAGATTGTCGCCGCTGAAACGCGGGGCAGAGCTGCGAAAATCCCCTTTGCCCATGGCGCGATCGGCAGACCAGTGGCCGCTGATCAAGCCGCGCGACAACACGCCATAGGCGGTAATGCCGATGCCCAGCTCACGGCAGGCGGGCAGGATTTCGGCTTCCAGCGAGCGTGAAATCAGCGAGTACTCAATCTGCAAGTCAGAGACCGGCGTGACGGCGGCGGCGCGGCGGATGGTGTCGGCGCCCACTTCAGACAAACCGGCGTGGCGCACGTAGCCTTCTTCGATCAGCCGGCTGATGGCGCCCATGGTGTCTTCAATCGGCACATTCGGGTCCAGCCGGGCAGGGCGATAGATGTCGATGTAATCCACGCCAAGGCGCTTGAGCGTATAGGCCACAAAATTGCGCACGGCAGCCGGGCGGGCGTCATAACCGCCCCAGCCATTGGCCGGATCACGCAGGGCGCCAAACTTGACGCTGATCTGTACCTGATCGCGGTTTTTGCCTTTGAGGGCGCGGCCGATCAGCATCTCGTTATGGCCCATGCCGTAAAAATCCCCGGTATCAAGCAGGACGATCCCGGCGTCCATGGCGGCATGAATGGTGGCAATGCCTTCTTCTTCATCGACCGGGCCGTACATGCCGGACATACCCATGCAGCCCAGGCCCAGGGCGGCGGTGAGCGGGCCGGTTTTTCCAAGTTGTCGCTGTTGCATCTTCAGACTCCAGTAATTGAATAAATCGCGCGCTGGCGTGATGCCTTGCATTGTTATTGACTGGATATTCCGGATAAAGCCGCGGCGGATGGATTTATTATACGAACAAGACCAACAATCAGATTGTGATGCCCGGAGCCGGAAATGGATCGCATCGAAGCCATGCAAGTCTTTCTCAAAGTGGCCGAGTTCAGCAGTTTCAGCAAGGCGGCAGATGTACTGCATCTGCCACGCGCCACGGTCAGCAATGCCATCCAGCACCTGGAAAAACGCCTTGGCGCGCAATTGTTCCAGCGCACCACGCGGCGGGTCAGCCTGACGCAGGAAGGGTTGCTGTACCAGGAACGCTGCACCCGCCTGGTGGCGGAGCTGGAAGAGACCGACAACCTGTTTACCGGCGCGGCGCGCAGCCCCAGCGGTGTGGTACAGGTGGATTTGCCCGAACGCATGGCGCGACTGGAAATCATTCCACGCTTGCCGAGGTTTTTTGAACGCTATCCGGAAATCCAGTTGCGGTTTGGCGCCAATGACCGCTTTGTGGATCTGGTGGGCGAGGGCGTGGATTGCGCGGTGCGGGTGGGTGAACTGCCAGACTCGACCCTGATGGCGCGGCGGGTGGGGGCCATGGCGCAGGTCAACTGTGCCTCACCCGCTTACCTGGCGCAGTACGGCGTGCCGCAAACGCTGGCTGATCTGGAACACCATCTGGCGGTGAATTTTCATTCCAGCCGGCTGGGGCGTGATCTGGACTGGGAATACACCCACAACGGCGAAACCCGGCTGATCCGCATGCAAAGCCGGATTTCGGTCACCAGTTCAGAGGCGTATATGGCCTGCTGCCTGGCCGGCCTTGGTCTGGTGCAGGCGCCGCGCAATGGCATTGTGCCCTTGCTGGCCAGCGGGCAACTGGTGGAAGTCCTGCCCCGATATCGTGCGGCGCCATTGCCGGTTTCTGTGGTCTATGCTCAAAACCGGCGTCTCTCTGCCCGGGTGAGGGTGTTCGTGGATTGGGTGGTTGACGTGCTGACCGGCAACATGCAGACAGAGTTACCGTTAGTCGGAGTGACGGACGGTGCTGACTCGTAATCAGCATTCATTTGGCATAATTCGGCCCGAACAGAAAATGCTGATATAACAAGGAAAAATGTCATGCTGCACACTTTGCAGGGACGCGTTGCGGCGGCGATCGCTGTCATCCTCCTGCCCGTGATTCTCGGTGGGGCCATGCTGTTTGCTTTGAACGAAAGCAACCGGGTCCACGACGAGACCGATCAACTTGCCCAACAAGCGCTGGATAACGCGGTCGATCAGCTCAAGCTGACCAACGACCAGATGAAAGCGCGGGTTGATGCCGCCATGAAGCTGCTCAAGGCACGCGGTCTGGCGCTGGGCCAGCCGGCCAGCGGCCCGGCGGTGGCGGTGAAAGACAAAAACCCGCCTGATTTGCTGCTGGGCACCGCCTCGCAAGCCAATCATTTTGAACTTGTTGATGGCGTGCTCGACATCATGGGCGGCACCGCGACGTTGTTCTCCCGCGCCGGTGATGACTTTGTGCGCGTGTCCACCAACGTCAAGAAAGACGGCAACCGCGCCATTGGCACCGTGCTCGACCCCAAGGGCCGCGCCATTGCCGCCATTCGCCAGGGCCAGCCGTTCTACGGCCAGGTGGATATCCTGGGCAACCCGTATATCACCGGTTATGAGCCAATCCGCGATGCCGGCAACAATGTGATCGGCATCTGGTACGTCGGCTACAAGGTTGATCTTTCGCCGATGCAAGCCACGGTCGGCCGCATTCATCTGCTGCAAAGCGGCTTTGTGGCGGTGGTCGATGACAAAGGCAAAGTGCGCTTTCATTCCGGCAGCGTGGATGACAGCACCGCGCAAAGCCTGCTGGATAACGCGCCGGCCGGCTGGGCCCATGTCGAACAACCGTTTGACGACTGGAAGTTCAAGGCCGTGGCCATGTGGCCAGAGTCTGAGGTCAACCAGATTGCCCGTCAGCGCGCGCTGGTGATCGGCATCAGTGCTGTGGTCGTGGCCGTGTTGCTGCTGATTGTGCTGCTGGCACTGCTGCGCCATCTGGTGCTCAAGCCGCTGGGTGGCGAGCCCGCCGACGCCGTGCGTGCCGCGCAAGCCATTGCCGACGGTGATCTGGCGTTTCCGCTGCCGTTGGGCAATGCATCGCGCGACAGCATGATGGTGGCGATCGGGCGCATGCGTGATGCCTTGCGCGCCATGATCGAAGAAATCCAGGCAGAAGCCCGTGGCGTGAACGAGATCGCCGGCCGGTTTAATGTCACCTCAAAGCAGATTGCCGAGGGTTCGGCGCGGCAATCTGACGCCACCACCACCATGGCGGCGGCGCTGGAAGAACTGACGGTGAGCGTGAGCCATATTTCGTCCAGCTCGCAAACCTCGCTTGATCACACCAGAGAAAGCGCCAACCTGAGCCGCGAAGGCGAACAGGTGATTGCGCGCACGGTGACAGAAATCCAGGGGATTGCCGAACAGGTGGATGAAACCGCACGCGTGATTGCCACGACAGTAGAGAAAACCGTGGCGATCGCCAGCGTGGTCAAGGTGATCCGTGAAGTGGCGGACCAGACCAACTTGCTGGCACTGAACGCCGCCATTGAAGCGGCCCGCGCCGGTGAACAAGGCCGCGGCTTTGCCGTGGTGGCCGATGAAGTACGCAAACTGGCCGAGCGCACCGCGCAGTCGACGACCGAAATCAGCCAGACTATCTCTGCCGTTCAGGAAAGTGCGGCTGAAACCACCCGCAATATCGGCGCGGCACAGGCGCGCGTGGCGCAAGGCGTGGAACTGGCCAATCAGGCTGGCGCGGCCATCCGCCGCATTGAAGAGGCCTCGGGCGAGGTGCTGCGTGTCAGTCAGGAGATCACCGTGGCGCTGCGCGAGCAAAGCCAGGCCAGTAACGACATTGCGGCCAACGTGGAGCGCGTGACGCAGATGATTGTGCAGAACGAGTCGGCATCGCGGGATGCTGCGGCAGAAGCGCAAGAGATGCACCAGGTGGCCAGCAACCTGAACAGCACCTTGTCACGCTTTCGCTTGTGATACAAAGGCTGCAACAAGGCAAGGGGCTGCCAGAGCGGCACCCCTGAAAGTCAAAAGACCGGCACAGGCCGGTCTTTTGTTTTACTCATCTCACACCGCGGACCAGCTTTTGCCCAGCGGGTTGAAGGTCGGCTTCTGGCCGCCCCACAGTTGTTCGAGATCGTAGTAATCACGCACGGCGGGCAGCATGACGTGCACGACCACCGAGCCGGCATCGACCAGCACCCACTCGCCGGAGTCTTCGCCTTCAGTGCTGACAATCTCAAAACCCTTGGCCTTGAGTTCAACACTGACGTTGTTAGCCAGAGCGCGGACCTGGCGGTTGGATTCGCCGGTGGCGACGATCATGCAATCAAAAAGATCGGTGAGCTGCGTGGTATCCAGGACCAGGATTTCCTTGCCCTTGATGTCTTCCAGTGCCGCTACCGCGACATCGCGCATCTGCTGTATGTGTTCGTTCATGCATCCATATCCTGCGGTGGCCGACGGTGCGTTGGGGCTGGTGTTTCCAGCATCGCGTCCGGCGGCACGAGCCGCTTCAAGTTAGGTAAAGCCCGGATCGCCCAATGGCTTGTGCGACCGGAGTCAGGCCGCTGACGTCTTCCCCGTGCGCGAGTTTGTCGCGCAGTTCGGTTGACGAGAACGGCATGAGCGGTGTTGGCAGGATGCTGATCCTGCCTTGGCCCAGCGCATCGGGTTGCGCGGGGACTGCGCGGTGTTTGAGTTCCCGCGCGAGTTCTTCAGAAAGTGTAGTCCAATCGTAGCCCGGACGCGCCGCAATCACCATGTGCCCGCATTCGAGCAGATCACGCCAGCGCTGCCAGGTGGCCAGGTGGTGAAACGAATCGCCACCCACCAGCCAGACCAGCAACGCATCAGGGTGCTCCTGTTGCAGCTCGGCCAGCGTATCTACCGTATAACAGTAGCCGTCGCGGCGCACCTCCCGGTCGTCGGCTGTCAGACCGGGCTCGCCGGCAATGGCCGCTTGCACCCACTCAAAACGCTGCTGCGGCGATACCGGCGGCGCGGGCCGGTGGGGCGGCAGGCCGGTAGGGATCAGCCGCACCTCGGGCAGCGCAAAGGTATCGCGCAAGGCCCGGGCCAGAATCAGGTGGCCGTTGTGAACAGGATCGAAGGTGCCGCCGAAAACGCCCAGCGTCTGCGACGGCACAGCTAGATCGGCGTTGCTCAAACCCGGACTTCCCCGTTACCGAGCACGATCCATTTCTCGCTGGTCAGGCCTTCCAGCCCGACCGGGCCACGCGCGTGGATCTTGTCGGTGGAAATGCCGATCTCGGCACCCAGACCGTACTCGAAACCATCGGCAAACCGGGTCGAGGCATTGACCATGACCGACGCCGAATCCACTTCACGCAGGAAGCGGCGGGCCTTGGTGTAGTTCTCGGTCACGATCGCATCGGTGTGGTGCGAGCCGTAGGTGTTGATGTGGTCCATCGCGGTATCCAGATCAGGCACGATGCGGATCGACAGGATGGGGGCCAGGTATTCAGTGCGCCAGTCTTCTTCCGTGGCGGCAATGGCGTCGGGCAGGAGGTCACGCGTGGCGGCGCAACCGCGCAACTCGACCCCCTTGCTGCGGTAAATCTCTGCCAGCGGCAACAGCACGCGCTGCGCAGCGCTGGCGTGGACCAGCAACGTTTCCATGGTGTTGCACGGCGCATAACGATGCGTCTTGGCGTTGTCGGCAATGCGGATGGCTTTGTCGGTATCCGCCTCGTCATCAACGTAAACGTGGCAGATGCCATCCAGATGCTTGATGACCGGCACGCGCGCGTCTTTGGCAATGCGCTCGATCAACCCTTTACCCCCGCGCGGCACGATCACATCCACGAACTCGGTCATGGTAATGAGTTCGCCCACGGCGGCGCGGTCCGGGGTTTCGATAATCTGTACGGCGGCTTCCGGCAAGCCGGCTTCGGACAGACCGGCCTTTACCAGTTGGGCAATCGCCTGGTTGCAATGAAACGCCTCGCGGCCGCCACGCAAGATGGTGGCATTGCCGGATTTGATGCACAGGCCGGCGGCATCGGCCGTTACGTTGGGGCGGGCTTCATAAATGATGCCGACCACGCCCAGCGGTACGCGCATTTTGCCGACCTGAATGCCGGTGGGGCGGAATTTGAAATCGCCCATTTCACCGATCGGGTCGCGCAGCGACGCAATCTGGCGCAGGCCTTCAGCCATGGTGGCAATGGTCTTTTCAGTCAGTTGCAGACGATCCAGCAGCGCTGGCTCAAGGCCGTCGGCACGGGCTTGTTCCATATCGCGCGCATTGGCGGCCAGCAGGGCGTTGGCGTTGGTTTCAATCCCTGCGGCAATGGCCAGCAGCGCGGCATCTTTGGCGCGAGTCTCGGCCTTGGCCATCGCCCGGCTGGCGAGGCGTGCCTTGCGACCCACTTCCTGCATGTATGCCTGAATGTCCATCTTCTGCCTGAAAATCAAAGAAATAGCATGCCATTGTAGCGAATCGGGATGCAGATGTCGTGGGGGAGGTGGGGAGGGGCTGGGCGCCTCCCGCTGCCTTATGGGCTTGTCATTCCTGCGCGGGCGGGAATCCGGCTGCAATGTTTGCGAGGATGAGGGGCTACTTTTGCTCCACTACCTCGTCATTCCGGCGGAAGCCGCAATCCAGTCGGCCATCGTAGATGGCCTTTGCGGTGCGGGCTCTAGGGTGGATTCGGAGTTGCCCCTTGGTGGGTACCCCCACAAAGCGGTCGGCGCTACGAATGGCTGGTGCAGCGGGGATAGCGACAATCCACCTGAAACCTGAACCGCTGTTAGCACCTGCGGCGCGAGTAAAGGCATTGCATACCGGGGGTGCCCGGAGCACGACACTTTCTTTGCCTCGCCAAAGAAAGTGTCCAAAGAAACGCGACCCCAGCCTGGCGGCCCTCCGGGCTGCCCTCAGTCGGTCGGGAGCCTAAGGTCTCCCTCCGCTCCTTCGGCGCTTGGCTTTAATGGGGGAGGAAAGTCAAAAGCAACTGCAACTTCAAAAACAACCCCATTTCCCGGAGCGAAGAGCGCGTTCTTAACGCGCGGGCAATTCCGGCAACTGCAGCGTGGTCACACCAATATTGTCGACGTCATCACGCGCTTCATACGGCGGGGCGGAGCTTTGCACGGCGACGAGCAGCGGTCCTTCCGGTGTATCCACCCAGATGGGCGAGCCAGAGTCGCCTTCCAGCGTGTCGCAGCGGTGAAAGACGGTGTTGTCAGGGCTCAAGGCTGTGATCTTGCACCGCAGATGCGCCGCCATGATGTCGTCCTGGTCTTCCGGGTAACCGGCCTGGTTAACCACATTGCGCGCTTTGGCCAGCACTTGCTGCAACCGGCTGCGGTTGCCGCTGAACATGCGCATGGGTTTGGGGGCTTCGCCTTCTACCAGTTTCACACGGATGATGGCGATATCGTACTGGCGGGCCTTTTTGGTGATGTACACACCGTCTTTGCGCCGATCCAGCCCGGCCTTGAATTGCGGGTTGAATATCTGGCTGACGACGCGGTATTTGGCGGTGTACTGGCCGTTGTCGTACGCGGTCATGAACCATTCGCCCTGGTCCATGTTCTTGCTGGCCATCCAGAAGCAATGCGCAGCGGTGACCGCGGTGTCCGGGCTGATCAGCGTGGCGGTGCAGTCATACTGATGCTGGGTGCGCATGACCCCGATGGCGGCGTAGGTCGGGGCAAACGGGGTGCGAACGATAATCCGGTCGTCATGACCGAAAAACATGATCTTGCGCTGCGCGGCTTCGCTGGGTTCAGCGTGCGCGGTTTGCAGACAGGACAGCATAAAGGCCAGTGCGAAGAAAAACCGTTTCATGTGCGATATCGGCAAAGTCAGGAAGAGACGTGGACGCGGGCATCGGGATGATGGTTCCCGTCTGCATGCATGATTGACACGATAAAACAAAAACGGGGACCGAAGTCCCCGTTTTTGTTGGCAGTGCTTTGCTGTTGATTAGGCAGCGGAAGCAGCGGAAGCCTTCTTGTGCTTCTTGGCTTGAGCCTTTTGAGCAGCAGAGGCAGCGGATGCCTTGTGCTTCTTGGCTTGGGCCTTTTGAGCAGCGGAAGCAGCAGAAGCCTTAGCCTTCTTGGCTTGAGCCTTCTGAGCAGCCGAAGCAGCGGAAGCCTTGTGCTTCTTGGCTTGGGCCTTTTGAGCAGCCGAAGCAGCGGAAGCCTTAGCCTTCTTGGCTTGAGCCTTTTGAGCAGCCGAAGCAGCGGAAGCCTTGTGCTTCTTGGCTTGGGCCTTTTGAGCGGCGGAAGCAGCAGAAGCCTTGTGCTTCTTGGCTTGAGCCTTTTGAGCAGCCGAAGCAGCCGAAGCCTTAGCCTTCTTGGCTTGAGCCTTTTGTGCAGCGGAAGCAGCGGAAGCCTTGTGCTTCTTGGCTTGAGCCTTTTCTGCAGCGGAAGCAGCAGAAGCCTTAGCCTTCTTGGCTTGAGCCTTCTGGGCAGCGGAAGCAGCGGAAGCCTTCACTTTCTTGGCTTGGGCCTTTTGAGCTGCGGAAGCGGCGGATGCCTTGTGCTTCTTGGCTTGAGCCTTTTGTGCGGCGGAAGCGGCGGAAGCCTTGTGCTTCTTGGCTTGGGCCTTTTGAGCGGCCGAAGCAGCGGAAGCCTTAGCCTTCTTGGCTTGAGCCTTTTGTGCAGCGGAAGCAGCGGAAGCCTTCACTTTCTTGGCTTGGGCCTTTTGAGCGGCGGAAGCGGCGGATGCCTTGTGCTTCTTGGCTTGAGCCTTTTGTGCAGCGGAAGCAGCGGAAGCCTTCACTTTCTTGGCTTGGGCCTTTTGAGCGGCGGAAGCGGCGGATGCCTTGTGCTTCTTGGCTTGAGCCTTTTGTGCGGCCGAAGCAGCGGAAGCCTTAGCCTTCTTGGCTTGAGCCTTTTGTGCAGCGGAAGCAGCGGAAGCCTTCACTTTCTTGGCTTGGGCCTTTTGAGCGGCGGAAGCGGCGGATGCCTTGTGCTTCTTGGCTTGAGCTTTTTGTGCGGCGGAAGCAGCGGAAGCCTTGTGCTTCTTCGCTTGAGCCTTCTGCGCTGCGGAAGCGGCAGAAGCCTTCTTGTGAGCGTGCTTCTCAACCTTCACCGACTTCACGGTGGAAGCCGGGGCGTCAGCAGCAACGCCGAAAGCGGCGGCGCCGGCGAACATCGCTGCAACGAGCGTAGCGACCAACTTGTTCATGGTAATTCTCCAACGTTTTTAAGAGATGCGGGACACGTTCTTGTCGTGTTGGAGTGGATTATTCGGAATTGCCTGAACAAGGTCAGTGCGGGGATGGTTGCGTGTTGTAACTGAATGTACTTCGGTGGTGCGTTAACCATCTTTTTTGTTATTTACCGCACCGCATCAGGGCGTGCTGATGTACGGTAAGCTCTTGGTATTCAAGGGTTAACGGGCTATGTGCCATTGCGGCCAATAGCCCGTGGTATTACAGCCGATTGGCGTCCTTCAAGGAGCTTGGCCAGTACAACAATGCGCGGGCACCGCCCATCGGGGAGGTTTCGATGCGCAAATTGCCGCCGTGGCCATGCATCACCATGGCCACAATGGCCAGCCCCAGGCCATAACCACCCGTGCTGCGGTTGCGGCTGCTTTCCAGGCGTTCGAACGGTTGCATCAGCCGTTCACGCTCGGATTCGGGAATCCCCGGGCCGTTGTCATCGACCATCAAGCGTGCGACACCGTCAGACCATGACAGCACCACCTGGATCTTGCCGCCGCCATAACGCTTGGCATTGCTGATCAGGTTGGACAGCACGCGTGAGAGGTAATAACTGTCCGCGTTCATGAGCGGCGCTTTCAGGCCGGTAGTGTTTTCCAGCGGAATCACGGTGCCGCCCACCGACAGCTCGGCCAGTTGTCTTTCCAGCCACGGCATCATTTCTACTGGCTGGATTTCCAGCTGCATCTGCGAGCGTTCCAGCTTGCGCAACGTCAGCCATTCTTCGACCAGCTGGTCGATCTGTTCCAGATCCCGCTCCATGCCACTGGTCTGGGCTTCGGCCGGTGCGCCGGCCTTGAGCGCTTCCAGCCGGTAGCGCATGCGCGCCAGTGGTGTGCGCAAATCGTGAGAGATCGCATCAATCATTTGCTGGCGGCTGGCAGTCAGCTCTTGCACGTCGTGCGCCATGCGGTTGAAGGTGGAGCCCAGCGAGGACAACGGCGAGTTCTCTGACAATTCGGCGCGCACCTGAAAATCGCCACTGCCCATCTTGCGGCTCTGGCGGACCATGGTGCGCAAGTCGCGGTAGAACGGCCGCATCCACAGCCAGGTGGGAATCCCCAACGCGGCGCACATTAACAGCAAGCCCAGAATGTCTGGCCAGGAAATATTGTCCAGCCGGTTCAGATACGGCACCGGCCCCAGCACCACAATCAGTTGCGTGTCCGGAATGCGGTGCAGATAGATATCTTCATCTTCCAGCAAAATGATGTCGCCATCCGCCAGGGCCTTGCGGTTGGGCGGGCTGAGCGTGTAGGCATCCAGCTGTTCAATCTCGACCGGCACCGGCAACTTGCCCCGCATGCGGCTGATTTCGCTATGCCAGATCGACTGCGGCAAGTCGCCCAGTTCGTCTTCCACAATGCTGATGGTGGTCTGGAAAATGTCGGTCAGGTAATGCTGGTTGATCCGCTCGATCATGTGCTTGTACAGGCTGCCAATGATCAGTGCGGAGGCCAGGAAACACAGCACCACCGTGAGGTAAAACCGCAGGAACAGCTGCCGCATGGCAAAGCCGTCCGGCAAGGCTCGCCGGGAGCGGCGCACCATCACCGCGGTGCGGCGGTAAAGGGTGCGGAAAATTCGTGAAGGCTTGCGCATGTTGAAGTAGGCAGTGAGGTGAGAGGTCAAGGTGTAAAAGAGCGGGATTCGCGTGCGTGTTGCGGTGGTCAGCAGTGGCACTGCACACCCGTCCCCTCACTCCTCACGCATTATTCCTGCCACCAGATATCGGTCGCGAACAGATACCCCTTGTGGCGGATCGTCTTGATCTTGCGCGGCTCGATCGGATCGTCTGCCAGTTTCTTGCGCAGGCGGCTGATGGCGACGTCCACGCTGCGGTCCAGCCCGTCATATTCAATCCCGCGCAAGCGCTTGAGCAAATGATCGCGTGAAAGGATTTCGCCGGCGTGGCTGGCCAGTTCCCACAACAGGTCAAAGTCGCCGGTCGACAAATGCAGCGGCTCGTTGCGGTAAGTGGCGGTGCGGTTGCGGCTGTCGATGACCAGGTGGCCGAAATTGGTGGTGGTACGCTGATCTTTGGCCGCGCTGATGGTCGGTGTGACCGCGCCGGTGGATTGGCGCAGGTGCGCCTTGATCCGGGCCACCAGCACCGACGGCGGCGTGGTTTTGACTACGTAGTCCGACGCGCCGATCTCGAAACCCAGAATCTGGTTCATGTCGCTGTTGAGCGAGGTCAGGATCACGATCGGGCCGGTATAGAACTCGCGCAGCTCGCGGCACAGCGTCATGCCGTCCTTGCCCGGCAGCATGAGGTCCAGCAGGATCAGCGTAGGCGGGTTGGCGCGTACGTTCTCGATCACGTGATTGCCATCGGCCAGGTGTTCAACTTCAAATTCGAAGCTTTTCAGGAAACCGCCGATCAGATCGGCCAGTTCCAGATCGTCCTCAACGAACAGAATGCGTTGGGTCATTGATTACTCCGCAGCTACTTTCCGGTTTGTTTGTGTGTTCAGTCTATTCAGACTATTCAGTGCTGATGGTCCGGGCCTGCCGCATGGGGCAAGAGGCCATATCCGGGTCATGTTTCATGCAGCACCCGGCCCACTGCTGCGCGCAAGGCGTCAGTGCCCATCGGGGGTGTATCGAAGCCATAACGGATGAGCTTGCCATTCCGGAGGACATCCACGCCATCAAAATCAATGCCGATGAGTCGCAGATCACCGGGCATGTTGATCTGATCCAGCCATTGCGCTTCTTGTTCCAGTGACAATTGCGCGGCCTCGGCCCACTGTCCGGCGTCACTCCAGCCCATGCGCCCAAAACCCGCAATGTAACGCAAGGCGCGCACTTCAAGGCGCCAGACCGCAAAATCGCCCAGTGCCAGAAACTGCAGCGCTTCAGGCTGATACCGTTCTATCCGGGCCACGAGCAAGGGCGAGGGGTCAACCGGCGCCGCCGTGCCGATCAGCGTGACGCGTTCTGCGGCGGCGGCCGCGTCGCTGCTGTCAAAGACGACAAAACTGCATTGCGCGTCTGTCTGCAGGTTCCGGGTATGTTCGGCCAGCGTGCTGATCACAAACAAGGGGCTGCCGGTTTCGTCACACACATACGGCAGGTAAGAGGCGTACGGGAAGCCGGCCCATTGTTGCGACTGGGTAGCCAGGACGCCCTCACGACATCGCCGCACCAGTGCATGTGCGGGTGTCACCCATTGTTCTGCATAACGGACGGACTGGGGCATGACAGTGCGCTATTGTTTTGGGAATATGTTGATTGTAGCGGGCGCGCACTTTTGCAGACAGCCTCACCCTTGATCAACGTTTATTCAACGATAAAGACGGCCACGCGGCCAGGACTCAGCTTATGACTGTACGTACGGTATTGAAAATGGGTACACCGAGCCTGCAGGAACGATCGGCCACCGTCACCGCGTTTGATACACCTGAACTCAAAACGCTGATCGACGACCTGTTCGATACCATGCATGCCTACAACGGCGTGGGCATTGCCGCGCCGCAGATCGGGGTCAACCTGCAGGTGGTGATCTTCGGCTTTGAATCCAGCCCGCGTTACCCGGACGCCCAGCCGGTGCCGCAGACCATCTTGATCAACCCGGTGATTACCCCGCTGAGCGACGAGGAAGAATCCGGCTGGGAAGGCTGCCTGTCGGTGCCGGGCCTGCGTGGCGAAGTGCCGCGGCATACGAAGATCCGGTATCAGGGTTTTGATCAGCACGGCCATCCGATTGATCGTGTGGCTGAGGGCTTTCATGCCCGCGTGGTGCAGCATGAGTGCGATCACCTGTGGGGCATTCTTTACCCACAGCGCATCCGCGACATGACACGCTTTGGCTTTCTGGAAGTGCTGTTTCCTAATCTGACCGACGCGCCGGACGATTAAGCGCGCGCCGCCTGAGCCGCCAAAAGAAAAAGCCCCGCATTGCGGGGCTTTTTGTGTTCTGGGTTGCCTTGTTGGCTTATTCGACGATCAGGGTCAGATCGCGGACCGATTCAACGGTCTGGTTGCCCGGACCCCAGCACACTTTCGCCTTGTTGCCCTTCTGGAACATCACGATGCCGTCAACGGCTTCGGGCTTGCTCACGGTGGCGGAACGGTTCACGCGGGCGTTACGTTGCAGTTCAACGGTCTTGCCAAAGAAAGGGATGCTGATTGCCATGATGTGTACTCCGTGTTCAGTTGAATTTTGATGACGTCAGTATACACGGTTCGTAGTTATACTACGTAGGAAATATTTACGGAATGTACACAAGGCAACTACACGATTTTGCCCGGTCAGGGCATGTATTTCTACGTAAATTCTAGGTTTTACGGGTGTGAAAGGTGAAATATACCCGATGAATGTTACACGTGTTTCTAAATGATTTAATAATTTTGTAGTTTTACTTCTTGTTTTTGACATGTGAACTACATCCGGTGGGCGCAAAATGTGGTCCTGATCGCCTGCGCTGTCACAAAATGCACTGCTGCTCCGTCAGAGCTATATATAGTGACCAACCCGTTGCGCTATCCATGAACGCTCCTGCTACCTCTTTCACCGCCCTGCGACCGCGCCTGTTTGCGGTGGCCTATCGCATGACCGGCATGCGCGCCGATGCGGAAGACATCCTGCAAGATGCCTGGCTGCGCTGGCATGAAGCGGATCGCAGCCAGATCCAGATTCCGGAGGCCTGGCTGACCACCGTGGTGACCCGGCTGGCGATCGACCGCCTGCGTGAGGCACGGCGCGAGCGTGCGGACTACATCGGCCAGTGGTTACCCGAGCCGCTGGTGGAAGCCGCGCCAGACCCCTTGCAACAGCTTGAGCACGTGGGGGAGTTGTCGCTGGCCTTCCTGGCCTTGCTGGAAAAACTGACCCCGTGGGAGCGTGCTGCCTTCTTGCTGCGCGAGAGCTTTGATCTGGACTACGCCGAGATATCCGGCATGCTGGGCAAGACCCAGGCGGCCGTGCGGCAACTGGTGCATCGGGCCAAAGCACGGTTGCAGGATCAATCGCCGCGGTTTGAGGTCACGCCGCAAGCGCATCTGGATTTGCTGCAACGCTTTGCGCATGCCTCGGCCCGGGGCGATGAATCTGCACTGATGGCCTTGCTCGATGAAAACGCTATCTATAGCAGTGATGGCGGTGGCAAGGTCATGGCCACATTGCGCCCGCTGCAAGGGGCCGGGCGGCTGGGGTTGTTCTACAAATGTCTGGCGCGCCTGTATGACGGGCAAACCGTGCATTACGCCCTGGCCTGGGTCAATGGCCAGTTGGGGCTGTTGCGCTACAACGAAGGCAAGCTCGATTGCGTGATGGAAATTACCCATGACGGCGAGCGTATCCGCACCATTCATGTGATGCGCAATCCGGACAAACTGGCGCTGATTGATCCGGCCGTGTCACAGATCGGGCCGGATACGCGTCTTGTATTGTGAAGCCGTCGGGAACTGTGTGCTGACGGCGCCGCCCTCACTCACAAGGAGCCCATCATGACTTCGCCGCGTCTGCCTTCCCGTGATCTTGCCCCCAAGGCCTATGCCGCCCTGGCCCAGGTCAATGCCGTGCTGGAAAACTCATCGCTGGATCGCAAATTCATTGAACTGATGTTCTTGCGTGTCTCGCAAATCAACGGCTGCGCTTATTGCGTAGACCTGCACTGGAAAAGCCTGGTGGAAAGCGGCGAAGACCCGCGTCGCCTCAATAGCCTGATTACCTGGCGCGAAAACACGTTTTACAGCGAGCAAGAACGTGCCGCGCTGGCGTGGGCAGAATCGCTGACCCGGCTGGAACAAACCGGCGCGCCCGACACCGACTTTGAACCCTTGAGTGCCCACTTTACCGAGCAGCAGATTGTGGAGCTGACTTTTGTCGTGGCGCTGATGAACGCCTGGAACCGGCTGGGGGTGGGCATGCGCCTGCCGGTGGGCTTGCCCAGGCTGAAACACTGATCCGGCCCGAGCGCCGGACGTAAAAAAACCGCAGCAGGGCTGCGGTTTTTTTATTCTGATTCAGCGCGCTCAAAGCGCGGCGTGAATTAGATGGCGCGGATAGCGCCGGCTTGCAGACCCTTCGGGCCTTGCTTTACTTCAAACTCAACGCGCTGATTTTCCTTCAGGGTCTTGAAGCCTTGACCGGTGATTTCGGAAAAGTGAGCGAACAGATCGGCGCCGCCGTTGTCCGGAGTGATGAAGCCGAAGCCCTTGGTGTCGTTAAACCATTTTACGGTACCGGTAGTAGTAGACATGCTACGTTCCTTTGAAACAGATTTTGAAAGTGGAGCAATACGCTCCGGTGGTGCATACGATCAGGAAACGTACCGGGAAACTCTGGCAAAACGCCTACGAGGGCACAGCAGGGTAAACCGTGGTCATGCTGAATCGAAAACTGCAGAGCGCACCATACACATTTTTTTATCGGGTGTCGATAGTAAAAAAAGGTTTTCGACCAAAGGCAAAACCCTTGTTTGATGCGGTTTGCAGCCCGATTCTGAAACAATCAGACACGGATTACTTGCCCGGGTCAGCGTTTTCTGATGCCGGCGGCTGACCTTGAAAGTCAGCAAAAGCCCGGTTGAGCAACGCTGCAATATGCACTCCGCCCATGATCAGTTGCCGGCGCAGAATGGCCGCGGTTTCGTCTGCATAAGACAGCGGAATATCAAGATGGCTGCCCGCTGTCGTGGCGGGGCAGGTCAGTGCGCCGGGCAGATCGCCATAAACCAGCGCGCGGGAAACGGCATTGGCTTCACGGGCCCATTGGTCTGGCGTGCCTTGCGCCCAGTCGGCCAGTTGCGGCCCGAAATCTGTCAGCAAACCCGTCGCAAATGCCGCTTCGCTCTGCCCGCGCACGGCTCGTTTGACGAGCGTGGTATCCCACAGCGTATGCAATGTGCCCTGTTGCCCGGCAAAGGTAACGCGCACGTCATTACCGCCGCGGTCGTGATTGTCAGACGCATGCAGCGGCTGGGCCAGGTCGCCCGCGACATGAATGATCACCCGCACGGCCAGGCGTTTGTCGTCCTGACTGGCCTGTGGGTCTTGCAGGACCGCCATGAACCGGTCCAGCGCCGCGGTGGCGCAGCGCCCGCCAGAACAATAGCTGTCGTGGCTTGCGGTCGTGCACAGCGGAATATTGTCGTAATGCCATTGGGTAGAGCCCGGCAGGCGTGACGCCAGCAGTGGCCGGTTCTGGTCCAGCCAGCTGGCTTCGTCAGCCACGTTGTCTGTGCCCAGCAACTGCCTTAACGCGGCGCGGCTTTGCGGGGTCAGCAGCGCATTGGCCACCAGGCCGGTGATCCGGTGCCCCTGGGCTCCCCAGGCGAGCGCTGGCGCACTATATAGACTGAAGGTCAGCGAGAGGATCAACAGGCTGATTCTGAATGCGTAAACCATCACGGTGGCTCCTTTATACGGGTTTGGTGCGGAGTGCAAACTTGTAATCAGGCGACTGTTCACTACGTGATTATTTTGTTTTCAAACAAGGTGTTTGGCAGGCATTCTGCGGTTATCCGGGTCGAGTTGCGTCCAGTCATGAGACTGCGACGTGGCCGTGCCAAAACAGATTCAGGCGATTGATAAAACAAAACATTGATATCCACGGGGTAACCATGAAGAACAGCACAGCACCACAAGGGGTGCATCAGATTGTCATTGTCGGTGGGGGTGCCGGCGGGCTGGAACTGGCCGCACGGCTGGGTCATAACCTGGGTCGCACGGGTCAGGCGCGCGTGATTCTGGTTGACGGTTCGCCCACGCACATCTGGAAACCGCTGCTGCATGAAGTGGCGACCGGCGCGCTCAACACCGGCGAAGATGAAGTGAACTACTTTGCGCATGCCCATCGTCATGGTTACGAGTTTGAATTCGGCTTCATGAATGGTCTGGATCGCGAAGCACGTACGATCAGCATGGATGCCGTGTATGACGAAGACGGCACCGAGTTGTGCGGCCCGCGCACGATTCATTACGACACACTGGTGCTGGCCGTGGGCGCGGTCTGCAATGACTTTGGTACGCCGGGCGTGCAAGAAAACGCCATGCAGCTCAATACGCCCGTCGAGGCCGATCGTCTGCGCAAGCGCCTGCTGGCCCAGTCGTTTATTGTCGGCACCACCAACGATCCGCTGCGTGAACTGCGTATTTCCATCATTGGCGCTGGCCCGACCGGGGTTGAACTGGCGGCGGAAATCCATCACGCCATTACTGAAGCCCACAATTACGGCTCGCGCTTGTCGCCAGACCAGTTGCGCATCAGCATTATTGAAGCCGCACCGCGGATCTTGTCGGGTGCGCCGGAGTCGCTGTCGGTCTACGCGACAGAAGAGCTCAAGGCCCGCAATATCGCCGTGCTGACCAGCAGCAAGGTGCAGGAAGTCCAGCCCACCCAGGTGGTACTGGCCGATGGCCGCAATATTGAATCAGACATCATTGTGTGGGCTGCCGGCGTGAAGGCCGCGCCGTGGTTGTCGACCCTGGGCCTGCAAACCAACCGCAATGGCCAGATCGAAGTCACCTCCGTGCTGCAGACCGTGACCGACAAGCACATCTTTGCCATGGGTGATTGCGCGTTCTCGACCGATGGCGAAGGTGGCCCGCCGCTGCCGGCCACGGCGCAGGTGGCACACCAGCAGGCGCGCTGGCTGGCCCAGATGCTGGAGAACTACTTTGCCGGGCGTGAAGTGGCATCGTTCCGCTTCAAGCCGCAAGGCATCATGGTTTCTCTGGGCAAGCACACGGCTGTGGGTTCGCTCGCGGCGGTGGTCGGCCCCAAGCGTGACTACTATGTAGAAGGCATGAGCGCGAAACTGATCTATTCTTCGCTGTACCGGATGCACCAGGCGGCATTGCACGGCTGGGTGATGGCCGGGCTTTTGTATGTGGGTGACAAGTTGCGCCGCATTGCGCAGCCGCCACTCAAACTGCACTGAGAACCGCGCCGATACTGGCCCCGGCAGGTTGATGGCCACATCACCGGCCGGGTTGCTGCAGGCGCTGCAGGCAAAAAAAACGCCGACCTCATTGGGCGGCGTTGTAAACAGAGGATGGAAACGAAACCGCGCGACGTGGTAACACGCCGCGCAACACGAATCCTCGTCCTCGGCCCACCGCCGGTCAATTATCATGATCTAATTATTGACAGAAACAACAAAATCGGCATAAGCCGGTTTTGCCCTTACTCCCGCCCGTTTCAGCATCCAGGAATCGCACACTGACCAATGGCAATTGGCAGCGTCCCCCCTTTCTTCGGTAAGATTTGGTGTTTTTCCCGAGAGTGAATCCGCATGGCGCAAGTTGGAGTAGTCATGGGCAGTAACAGCGACTGGGACGTAATGCGCCTGGCCGTTGAACAGCTCAAAGCATTTGGCGTTGATTTTGAATGCAAAGTGGTCTCGGCGCACCGTACGCCGGATCTGATGTTCGAATATGCCCAAACCGCCCGTGAGCGCGGCCTGCAATGCATCATTGCCGGGGCCGGCGGCGCTGCCCATCTGCCTGGCATGATTGCGGCCAAGACCACCGTGCCTGTGCTGGGCGTGCCCGTGCCATCCAAGTATTTGCGCGGCGAAGACTCACTGTTGTCGATTGTGCAGATGCCCAAGGGCGTACCGGTTGCCACCTTCGCCATCGGTGAAGCGGGCGCCGCCAACGCGGGCCTGTTTGCCGTGGCCATGCTGGCCGCACAAAGCCCGGAACTGGCTGAAAAACTGGCTGCGTTCCGCGCAAAGCAAGAACAAACCGTGCTGGATATGACGCTGCCTGAGGTATGAGTCAGGACGGCAACCAGGACGAGCTGGACCGCTACCAGCGCATCATTGACGGTGGCTGGTGGTGGTGCGTGCTCTGGCGCGGTGTGGTTTGTCTTGGTGTGCCTGGTAGTGTGCTGTTGTATCTGGTGCGTGCGCTAAATGGTATTAGCGCTGACCCTGTTTCAGGGTTATTACACACGTTTCCATTGGGTTTGACGGCCGGTTTTATCTACGGACTGGCCTTATGGGGGTTTGCGCAGTTGCAAATTCTCAAAGCAAAACGAGAAAAGGACTGAAAAAGATGGCCAACAAGCCGATTCTTCCACCCGCCATGTTGGGCATTCTGGGTGGTGGCCAGCTTGGTCGCATGTTTGCCACGGCCGCCAAGACCATGGGTTACCGCGTGACCGTGCTCGACCCCGATCCGCAATCGCCCGCGGCAGACTTTGCCGACGTCCACATTGCCAAACCCTACACTGATCCGCAAGCACTGGCACAACTGGCTGCCACCTGTGCGGCGGTGACGACTGAATTCGAAAACGTCAATGCCGACAGCATGCGCTGGCTGGCCCAGCAAGGGCTGGTGGTCAGCCCGTCTGGCGATGCCGTGGCCATTGCGCAAGACCGCATTGCCGAAAAAACCTTTATCCGTAACGCCGGCCTGGATACTGCTCCGTTCCTGCCGGTGCGTAACTCTGGCGATCTGGCCGGCGATCTCAGCGCTTATCTGCCGGGCATTCTGAAAACCGCCCGCATGGGCTACGACGGCAAGGGCCAGGTCCGCGTCAACACGGCTGATGAAGCTCGCCTGGCGCTGTCCAACATGAAGCATCAGGCCTGTGTGCTGGAAAAAATGCTGCCGCTGATGGCGGAAGTCTCTGCCATCGTGACACGGACCCGTGCCGGTGAGGCGGTGTGCTTCCCGGTGGCAGAAAACCAGCACGTGAACGGTATCCTGGATGTCTCCATCATCCCGGCGCGGATTGGTGATGCGTTGCTGGAGCGCGCCCGCGCCATGGCGCTGCAACTGGTCGAGAAGCTGGACTACGTCGGCGTGCTGGCGGTGGAGTTTTTTGTGCTGGAAGGCGAGCAACTGGTCATCAACGAGATGGCGCCGCGTCCGCATAACTCCGGCCATTACACGCTTGATGCCACGCTCACCAGCCAGTTTGAACAGCAAGTGCGCGCCATGTGCGGCCTGTACCCCGGCCGCCCGGATCTGCTGCGTCCGGCCGTGATGGTGAACCTGCTGGGCGACACCTGGGGCGAAAACAATGCTGAACCGCATTGGGAAGTGCTGATGACCGCGCCCAATACCAAGCTGCATCTGTACGGCAAGAAAGAAGCGCGTATTGGCCGCAAGATGGGCCACTTCAACGTGCTGGCCGACAATGCCGATGCCGCGCTGGAGCAGGCCATGGCGATCAAGGACACCCTGTGAGTGATCTGCCGGGCTGGCTGGCGCAGTATGCCGCCACCCTGGCCCCCGCCGCAGACCCGCTCCGCGCAGACAAAATGGCCGCCTATATGCGCGGCCATTTTGTTTATCTGGGCATTGCCACGCCGCAACGCCGCCTGCTGACCCGCCCGCTGGAAAAAACCGCCAAAGCCACGCTGGCCGAGGCCGATATCCTGGCGCTGGTGCAACTGCTCTGGCAGCAGCCCGAGCGCGAATACCAGTATGCCGCCTGTGATTTACTGGAACGCGCAGAACAGACGCTCACGCCGGCTGCCTTGCCGGTGCTGCTGACGCTGGTTACGCAAAAATCCTGGTGGGATACCGTCGATACACTGGCCAGCCACAGCATCGGCCGGCTGGTGGCACGCCACAGGCAACTGGTGCCGCAGCTGGACGCCCTCGTCGAGCACGAGCATCTCTGGTTGCGCCGGACCGCCATCATTTACCAGCTGGGCTGGAAAACCGGCACAGACGTGCCGCGCTTGTTTGATGCCTGCCTGCGCAATGCTGCGCATCCGGATTTCTTTATCCGTAAAGGCATTGGCTGGGCGCTGCGCGAATACGCCTGGACGGCACCGGACGTGATCCGCGCCTTCCTGGCGGAGCACGGGCAGCGGTTTTCGGCGTTGTCGGTGCGTGAAGCCGGCAAGCACCTCGGCAACTGACCCGCTTGTCATGACCGCAGACTGTCGCTGTCGGTCTGCCCACCGGCCATGCCAACATTGGTATTTTGCCCTCACGCCGAGCGCCCATGTACACGCCCAATCACTTTGGTGTCACTGACCCGCAAACCCTGCACGACTTTGTGCGCGACCACAGCTTTGCCACGCTGATCAGCGTGATCGATGGCGTGCCGTTTGCCAGCCACGTGCCGTTGCTGTTGCGGTGTGATGCAGCGGGCGATCACCTGTGCGGCCACGTGGCGCGGGCCAACCCGCACTGGCAGCACTGGGCAGAAGGCGCGCCGGTGCTGGCGATCTTCCACGGTCCTCATGGCTACATATCGCCGTCGTGGTACGCAAAGGGCCCGGCCGTGCCGACCTGGAACTATCAGGCCGTGCATGCCACCGGCACCATCCGCCTGGTCGATGATCCTGCCGCTACCCTGACCGCGCTGACGGGGTTTTACGAGCCCGCCGGCATTGCCGCCCAGGTGATGCCGGCGGAGTACGTGAGCAAACTGTCGGAATACATCGTCGCCTTTGAACTGGATGTCACGCAGTGGGAAGGCAAGTTCAAGCTCTCGCAAAACCGGCCACAGGCGGATCAGGACGGCGTGGTACAAGCGCTGCATGCCCGGGGTGAAACCGCGCTGGCAGCGGCGATGCAGCCCGCTGCCGCCCCGCAAGTCAGCGGGATCAATCATCTCACCCTGGCGGTGACAGATGTCGCGCGGGCGCTGCGGTTTTATGTGGAGGGCCTTGGCGCACGCCTGCACGCACAATGGGACGGCGGTGCGTATCTGACCGTGGGTGGCCAGTGGCTATGCCTGTCGCTGGATGCCGACCGGGCCGCCCACCGGACCACGACGGACTACACCCATCTTGCGTTCAGCGTGACGCCGGCAGACTTCGCCCCGCTGTGCGCGCGGCTGGCAGCATCCGGTGCGCCAAGCTGGAAAGACAATCGCAGCGAAGGCGACTCGTTCTACTTCCTGGACCCGGATGGCCACCGGCTGGAACTGCATGTGGGCGATCTGGCCAGCAGGCTGGCGTCCTGTCGCGTCCGGCCCTATGCGGGCATGCAGTTTTACTGAGTCGCGGCCAAAAAAAACCGGCCCCCCACAAGGAGGCCGGAAGATGGGCGCGTACAGCGGTTGCTACTGCAGGGGAACTTGCGGGGGCGTGCAAGACCCTGCGGTGATGAGCCAGGAAACATGTCTCAACGGCCATCATATTAGCGTTTAACCTTATGCCTGCTGACACCGCTGACCCGTTAACTGAAACCGGTCAGCGGAAAATCTGACTTTATGCTGACTTGTGCGGTGTGTCGCGTACCGCAGGCCAGGGTAAATCCCATGGCGCCTGCAAGTCTGCTGCGGCTTGCTCCGGCCATGGCGACGGCCAGTGCGCGCCACTGCCCGGCAGCAGCAGGAAAGACCAAGTTTGCGCGTCCCACGAAAAACGCAGGGCGCAGGCATGCAGATAGCCGCGATCGGCAGCCTCTGCGCCATACCGCGTATCACCCAGGATGGGCGCGCCCACGCTTTTAAGCGCGACGCGCAACTGATGCGTGCGCCCGGTACGCGGGCGCAGCAGAAAACCGCGCAGGCCGTTTCCCAGGCCGTAACTGAAAAACTGGGTGACGGCGAGGTTATCGGTTTCCCGCGTGAGCAACCAGTTGCCGCCGCGGCCGCTTTGCATGCCGCCGGCAATCGTCCCCTGTTTCCTGGCCGGTTTGCGTGCAGACAGGGCCAGATAGAATTTCTCCAGCGTCCGGCTGGCAAACATCTCGCCAAAGTCCCGCGCGGCCTCGCTGCTGCGCGCGACCAGCAACAAGCCGGAGGTAATGCGGTCAAGCCGATGCAGCGGAAACAGCGCGCCCTCATGCTGCTCCCGCAAAAGATCCAGCACGCCGGCTTCATCGCCCTCCCGATGAAAACCCAGCCCAGGCGGTTTGTAGACCAGCAGGAAATCATCATGCGTGTACAGCACGGACAGCGCATTGAAATCAGGGCAGGAGAGGGTAGAGGCGACAGCGGGCATTTCGGGTTTCTATGCATGCGGGTAAAGTTCGACCCAACGTTTATACCTTGAAACACCATGAAACTCATCATCATTGCCGTCGGGCACAAAATGCCCGGCTGGATCGAAGACGGCTTTGGCGAATACGTCAAACGCATGCCGCGCGAATTTGCCATCAGTCTGGTTGAACTCAAGCCCGACAAGCGTTCTGGCGGGCGCACGCCACAGCAAGTCATGGCAGAAGAAGCCGAGCGCATTCTGGCCGCCATCCCGCAAGGCGCACGCGTGTTTGCGCTGGACGAGCGCGGCGCCAACTGGACCACCATGAAGCTGGCCGAGAACATGAAGAACTGGCACACCGATGGCCGTGATGCCGTGTTCATCATCGGCGGCACGGACGGGCTGGACCCCTCCGTGAAACAGCGCGCCGACCAGTTACTGCAACTGTCCGCCATGACCCTGCCGCACGGCATGGTGCGCGTGCTGCTGGCCGAGCAGCTCTATCGTGCGTATTCCATCCTGCACAATCACCCCTATCACCGCGAATGAGTTTTGAAATGACAACGCAAAAAGATCAAATCGACCTTTACCTGGCCTCTGGCAGCCCGCGCCGCAAAGAGTTGCTGGCGCAAACCGGCGTGACCTTCGAGCGCATTGCCGCGCCGGTTGATGAAACCCCGTTGCCGGGTGAAAAGGCGCGTGATTACGTATTGCGCCTGGCGCATGCCAAGGCTGAAAGCGGCTGGCAGGCCATGATTGCGCAAAGCCTGCCGGTGCGGCCGGTGCTGGCGGCAGATACCACGGTGGTGCTGGGCGATGCCATTCTGGGCAAGCCGGAGAACGCGGTGGACGCCACGCAGATGCTGCGGCTGTTGTCTGGCTCCAGCCATGAAGTGCTGACCAGCCTGGGTTTGCGTCATGCCGGCGGCGTTGAGGTGGTGCTTTCTACCAGCGTGGTGCACTTTGCGCAGCTGACCGACGCGCAGATTGCCGACTACGTGGCCAGCGGCGAGCCCATGGACAAGGCTGGCTCATACGGTATTCAGGGACGCGGCGGGCTGTTTGTGTCGCGGCTGGAGGGGAGTTTTACCGGGGTGATGGGCTTGCCGTTGCATGAGACGGCGGTGTTGCTGGGCAAGTACGGGATGGGGTTTCTGGCGTGATGCCAGGCTGTGTGTTCGCATGAAGGGTTTGTCCGCTCTCGTAACATCGTCATTCCCGCGAAGGCGGGAATCCAGCGGCAATGCCACATGCACCACTGTCGTTGAACAAGCATCCAACAAAAAAGCCACCTGAAGCAGGTGGCTTTTTTATATCTGCGGCAGTCGGAATGAACCTCACCCCACATACCCGAAAATACTCACGAACTGGCACAAGCTCCCGGCCAGTACAAACAAGTGCCAGATCCCGTGGAAGTGTTTCACCTTCTCATCAAACAAAAAGAAGATGATCCCCACGGTGTAGATGATCCCGCCTGCAGCCAGCCAGTAAAAACCCACTGTCGGCAGTGCGGCCATCAGTGGTTTGAGCGCGAACACCACCATCCAGCCCATGGCCACGTAAATCAGCATGGAAAAAAGGCGCGTGCGTTTGCCGATCAGCATTTCCTGGACAATACCGATGACCGCCAGCGCCCAGTTCACGCCGAACAGTGTCCAGCCCCACGGGCCGCGCAGGGTGACGAGGGCAAACGGGGTGTAGCTGCCGGCAATCAACAGGTAAATGGCGCAGTAATCCAGCTTCTGGAATACCGCTTTGGCCTTGCCGCGCAGGCTGTGATAAAGCGTCGAGATGGTATACAGCAGCACCAGCGTAACGCCGTAAACGGCGGTGCTGACTACTTTCCAGGCGTCGCTGTGCATGCTGGAGTACACAATCAGCAGCACCAGGCCCACCGTCGACAAAATGGCACCAGCCAGATGGCTGTAGCCGTTGAACCGTTCTCCGCGATACATGGGCGATGTACCTTCTCTTATCTTGTTGGCGCTAACTTACTCGTTCTGTAGTGTGCGCGGTTGGTATTTATGCGTAGCGCATGACGCGGCATCACGTTCTGGTAAAAGTTACCTTAAATCGCGCATCTTTTTACAGTGATTTATCCGGCTTAAATATAAGCAATTACTGAATCTGATCTACCTCAGCTTATACATCACGGCAGATTGCGCAAAAACAAAGGGCCCGTGTGGGCCCTTTGTTTTGTCGGAGTGCTCAGCAGCTTACTGGCCGGTGAGCTTGTCCAGCGCTTCGCGGTATTTGGCGGCGGTACGGTCTGCCACGTCTTGCGGCAGCGTCGGAGCCGGCGGGGTCTTGTTCCAGCCGACCGATTCCAGCCAGTCACGCACAAATTGCTTGTCATAGCTGGGCGGGTTGCTGCCCGGCGCGTACTGGTCGGCCGGCCAGAAACGGCTGGAATCCGGCGTCAGCGCTTCGTCCATCAGTGTCAGCGTGCCGTTTTCATCCAGACCGAACTCGAACTTGGTATCGGCAATGATGATGCCGCGCGTCGCGGCAAATTCAGACGCCGTCTTGTACAGCTTGATGGCGGTATCGCGTACTTGCGCGGCCAGATCGGCGCCGATCAGTTGTTCTACTTCTTCAAACGAGATCGGCTCGTCATGGTCACCCACAGCCGCTTTGGTCGACGGCGTGAAGATGGGTTCAGGCAGCTTGTCGGCTTCGATCAGGCCGGCCGGCAACTGAATGCCGCTGACCTTGCCGGTGGCTTTGTAGTCTTTCCAGCCGCCGCCGACGATATAACCGCGCACCACGGCCTCAACCGGCACCGGCTTGAGGCGCTTGCACACCACGGCGCGGCCTTGTACTTGCGGCAGGTCTTCCGCGCTGACCACGTCTTCGGGCTTGTCGCCGGTAAAGTGGCTGGGGACGAGGCCGGTGAATTTGTCGAACCAGAAATTGGAGATCGCAGTCAGGATCTTGCCTTTCTCCGGGATCGGTTCATTGAGGATGACGTCAAACGCAGAGAGACGGTCGGTGGCGATCATCAACATGCGTTGATCATCAATCTCATACAGATCACGCACTTTGCCCGAGTAAATCTTCTTCAGGCTCTTGAGGTTGGTGCTCGTCAGTCCGGTCATGAAAGGCATCCCTGCGCTGGCAAAAATGCGAATTATGCCTGTAAGTGAGGGCTACGGGCAGCGCAGATGCATATCCTGCCTGACAAGAGGGCGCGTTGGCGCAAGGTTTGGCACTGGCAAAACGGCCACGTAAAATACAGCGCAGATTTTCCACCTGACACAGAGGCCCGCCATGTGGCTTGAACCGCAACAATTTCTCGGCTTTCTGGCCGCCGCCATGCTCATCACCGTCTCGCCTGGCCCGGATAACCTGATGGTGCTGGGGATTGGCATCTCTCGCGGCCGCAAGAACGGCATGGCCTTTGGCCTTGGCTGCGCGCTGGGTTGTATCAGCCATACCATGCTGGCGACGCTGGGGATCAGCGCGCTGATTGCCGCCAGCCCGATCGCCTTTACCGCGCTTAAAGTGGCGGGCGGCCTGTATCTGGTCTGGCTGGGTGTTCAAGCGTTAAGAAGCCGGGGCGGGGCGCAGGTGGCGCAGGAGAACGCGCTCAAGGATTCGGCCTGGCGCCTGTTTGGCAAAGGTTTGTTCGCCAATGCCATCAACCCCAAAGTGGTGCTGTTTTTCCTGGCGTTCCTGCCGCAGTTTGTGATCGCCAGCCATGGCGGCGTGGCGCTGCAAACCCTGCAACTGGGTCTGGTGTTTACCGCGCAGGCGGCCGTGCTGTTTGGCTTGCTGGGGTATTTTTCTGGCGCCGTGGGGCAGTGGCTGAACCGCCGCCCGCGCGCCGGCTTGTGGCTGGACCGCATCGCCGGGACGATCTTTGTTGCACTGGGGCTCAAACTGATTGTGTCCCGCTAAATAAAAAAGGCGCCGTGAAGGCGCCTTTTTTATTGCGAGTCATCTTGCAGGGTGGACTGTGGACGCCGGGGCTCAAGCTCCGGACACCTCACACCTCACAGCATATAGCGCGACAGGTTCTCGTCGCCCACCAGCTTGCCCAGTTTGGCGTTCACCGCTTCGGCGTCGATCTGGACTGCGCCGGACTTCGCGTCAAATGACAGGTCTTCCAGCAGCTTTTCCATCACCGTCGACAAACGCCGCGCGCCGATATTCTCGGTGCGCTCGTTCACGCTCCAGGCAATCTCGGCAATGCGGTGCAAAGCGGCATCGTTGAACGCCAGTTGCACCCCTTCCGTGGCCAGCAGCGCTTCGTACTGCTTCATCAGGCAGGCGTCGGTTTCGGTCAGGATGCGTTTGAAATCATCAACCGACAGGCTGGACAGCTCAACCCGGATCGGGAAACGCCCTTGCAGTTCCGGGATCAGGTCAGACGGTTTGGCCAGATGGAACGCGCCAGAGGCAATGAACAAGATGTGATCAGTCTTGATCATGCCGTACTTGGTGCTCACCGTGGTGCCTTCGACCAGCGGCAGCAAATCGCGCTGCACGCCCTGGCGGCTGACTTCACCGGCCGAGCCTTCCGCGCGGCTGGTCACCTTGTCGATCTCGTCGATGAACACAATGCCGTTCTGCTCTACCGCCTTGAGCGCCTCGGCGCGGGCTTCTTCCTCGTTCACAAGCTTGGCGGATTCTTCCTCCACCAGCAGCTTCATGGCCTCGCTGATCTTGAGCTTTTTGGTGCTGGTCTTGCCGGCCATGGCACCTTTGAACATGTCCTGCAGCTGGCTGGTGAAATCTTCCATCCCCGGCGGGCCCATGACATCCATGGTCGGCGCGGCAGCCGCGATCTCGATCTCGATTTCCTTGTCGTTCAACTGGCCTTCACGCAGCATCTTGCGAAATTTCTGGCGCGTTTCCTTGCCGGCATCGTCCAGCTCCGGATTGTGCGCAAACGGGCCCTTGGGCGGGCGCGGCACCAGCACATCCAGCACGCGGTCTTCGGCGGCATCTTCGGCCCGCACGCGGTTGCGCGCCATGGCACGGTCACGCGCGCCCTTGACGGCGATTTCAGTCAGATCACGGATGATGCTGTCGACATCCTTGCCGACGTAACCGACTTCAGTGAACTTGGTCGCTTCGACCTTGATGAAGGGCGCATCGGCCAGTTTGGCCAGACGGCGGGCGATTTCAGTCTTGCCCACACCGGTCGGGCCGATCATGAGAATGTTCTTGGGCGTGATTTCATGGCGCAGCGGCTCGGCCACTTGCTGGCGGCGCCAGCGGTTGCGCAGCGCGATGGCCACCGCCTTTTTGGCATCTTTCTGGCCGACGATGTGTTTATCCAGCTCATGCACGATTTCGTGCGGGGTCATGGTCGTCATAGTGGGTATCCGGGTCCTTGATACGTGCAACAGGTCTGGAATCAAGGTTCAGGCTGTAGCGGCGTTTTTCAAGGCCGGCTGTACCCTGCGCGTTGTGGCAATAAGCGGCAATATGTCGATCCTGATGCGGCAGCCTTGCCGCATGGTTTTTCTGGTACACCGTGTCATGTCGCAACAAACCCGCGCCCCCGCCCTGCTGTTCTGCCTGCTGATTGTCTACGTCGTCTGGGGCTCGACTTATCTGGGCATCCGCATTGGCCTTACCGGTTTCCCGCCGCTGATCCTGGCCGCCATCCGCATGACCACCGCCGGCTGCCTGTTGCTGGCCTGGTTCCGCCTGCGCGGCACCGCCTGGCCCAGCGCGCGCCAGTGGCGCAACGGCGTGATCATCGGGACCATGATGATGAGTATCGGCAACGGCTTTGTCTGCCTGGCCGAACAAAGCGTGTCATCCGGCCTGGCTGCCTTGCTGGTCGCCAGTGGCCCGGTCTTTGCCATTGTGTTTGGCTGGCTGTTCGGCACCCGCCCCAAACTGCTGGAATGGCTGGGCGTGGGCCTTGGGATCATCGGCGTCGGGCTGCTTAACCTGGACGCCACCGCCGCGGCCAGCCCGGGCGGGGTGATCCTGGTCGTCATCGCCGCCGCCACCTGGTCTTTTGCCACCATCTTGCAGCGCCGGCTGGATATGCCCAAGGGTGGCATGTCGGCCGGGGTACAGATGCTCGGCGGTGGCGTTGTGCTGTTCATCATGAGCCAGGCGCTGGGCGAACACCTGCCCACCCACGTGCCCGCCGCCAGCATCGGCGCGCTGCTATACCTGATCACCTTCGGCTCCATCGTCGCCTACAGCGCCTTTGTCTACGTCATCAACCACTCCCGCCCCGCCCTGGCGACCAGTTATGCCTACGTCAACCCGGTCGTGGCCGTACTACTCGGCGCCGTGTTTGCCGGCGAATCCATCAGCCTGCCACTCATGGGCGGCATGGCCGTGATTCTGGGCGGCGTAGCGCTGATTGTGTGGGCACACGCGCGCAAGTAGTCAGCGCATCAAGCCACACGTGACCTGAGGGTTTCAAATTCAGGTTCAGATTCAGGTTTCAGGTTTCAGGATTTTGGGGTTTCGGGGTTGTCGTTGCTTTTGACTTTCCTCCCCCGTTAAAGCCAAGCGCCGAAGGAGCGGAGGGAGACCCAAGGCTCCCGACCGACTGAGGGCAGCCCGGAGGGCCGCCGGGCTGGGGTCGCCTTTCTTTGCCTACTTTCTTTGGCGAAGCAAAGAAAGTAGGGTGCTCCGGCCACCGCCGGTATGGAAAACAACGCGCCGCAGGGCGCTAACAAGTTGTTGAAGGTTTCTGGCCCCACTTAGCAAAGCCCACCTGCCGCAGCCCAACCGGATTCCCGCCTCCGCAGGAATGACGAAGCGATAGGGACAATGGCGCCACTCTTGCCAGCAAAGGCCCCCCGCAACAGGGCAGACCAGACACCCCACCCGACACACGGCCCCCCCCAAGACCCAAACCCAACACCCGCGCCCCCTGCAGCCCCATTTCCATATCGTTATAACGATTGAATCTTTCTTGATACCCCTCGTTCCGGTACATTCAGCCGCTTATCGCACGATCGTGGGCTTATTGCGCCCGCCCCGTGCCCAGAACAGCGCCCCGGCGCAAATCCACTCAGGTATAGCAAGCAGCAATGACAGGCATTAGCGAAGCGAGGCTGACTCACCTCAAGCAACTGGAAGCCGAGTCGATCCACATCATCCGTGAAGTGGCCGCCGAATTCGAAAACCCGGTGATGCTCTATTCCATCGGTAAAGACTCCGCCGTCATGCTGCATCTGGCCCGGAAGGCGTTTTTCCCTGGCAAGCCGCCGTTCCCGCTCATGCACGTGGACACCACCTGGAAATTCCAGGAAATGTACAAACTGCGCGAGAAGCAGCGTGAAGAAGGCTGGAACCTGATCACCTACGTGAACGAAGAAGGCGTGAAAGCCGGCATCAACCCGTTCACCGCCGGCAGCGCCAAGCACACCGACGTGATGAAAACCCAGGGCCTGAAGCAGGCGCTGGACAAATACGGTTTTGACGCCGCCTTTGGTGGCGCGCGCCGCGACGAAGAGAAGTCCCGCGCCAAAGAGCGCGTGTACTCGTTCCGCGACAAAAACCACCGCTGGGACCCGAAGAACCAGCGCCCGGAACTGTGGAACATCTACAACTCGCGCATCGACAAGGGTGAATCGATCCGCGTGTTCCCGCTCTCCAACTGGACCGAGCTGGACATCTGGCAATACATCTTCCTGGAAAACATCGAGATCGTGCCGTTGTACTTCGCGGCAGAGCGCCCGGTGGTGGACCTCAACGGCACGCTGGTGATGATCGATGACGATCGCATCCTGCAGTACCTCACGCCGGAACAGAAAGCCAGCATCGAGACCAAGTGGGTGCGCTTCAGAACGCTGGGCTGCTACCCGCTGACCGGCGCGGTGGAGTCTCACGCCCAGAACCTGACCGAGATCATCCAGGAAATGCTGCTGACCAAGACCAGCGAGCGCCAGGGCCGGGTGATTGACCATGACTCGTCTGGTTCGATGGAAAAGAAAAAAATGGAAGGCTACTTCTAAACTGGTTTGTTAACCCGAACCGGAAACGAATCCATGGCTACCTTCGTCTTGCTGCTTGAATACGTGGGCTCGATGGAAGAAATCGATGCACTGATCCCGGCGCACATTGCCTTTCTGGAAAAACACTACGCCAGCGGCGTGTTTTTACTGTCAGGCCGGCAAGAGCCGCGCACGGGCGGCGTGATCCTGGCACGGGCCAGCTCGCGCGATGCCATCGAAGCCATTGCCATGGACGACCCCTTTGCCATTGCCGGCGCGGCCCGTTACCGCGTGGTGGAATTTTTGCCGACGCGCGCCGCGCAGTCGCTCTCGTTTCTGACCGCCTAGCGGTGCAGCGTAAATACTGGATAACGTATGTCTCACCAATCTGATCTGATCGCCAGCGACATCCTTGGCTACCTCAAACAGCACGAGAACAAGGACCTGCTGCGCTTTATCACCTGTGGCAACGTCGATGACGGCAAATCCACGCTGATCGGCCGCTTGCTGCATGACTCCAAGCTGATCTTTGAAGACCAGCTGGCTGCCATCGCCAAAGACAGCAAAAAGTACAACACCACCGATGAAGAAATCGACCTGGCATTGCTGGTCGATGGCCTGCAAGCCGAGCGCGAGCAAGGCATTACCATCGATGTGGCCTACCGCTACTTCAGTACCGACAAGCGCAAGTTCATCATTGCCGACTGCCCGGGCCACGAGCAATACACCCGCAACATGGCCACCGGCGCCTCGACCTGCGATCTGGCCATCATCCTGATCGACGCCCGTTACGGCGTGCAGACGCAAACCCGCCGCCACAGCTACATCGTGTCGCTGCTGGGCATCAAGCACGTGCTGGTTGCCGTGAACAAGATGGACCTCGTGGACTTCTCTGAAGCGCGCTTCAATGAGATCCGCAACGAATACCTGACCTTTGCCAACCAGCTGGACATCGCTGATATCCGCTTCGTACCGATCTCCGCCCTGCGCGGCGACAACGTCGTTAGCGGCAGCGAGCGCACGCCGTGGTACGAAGGCGGCACGCTGATGAACCTGCTCGAATCGGTCGAGATCACCCGCGACGCCCGTCTGGACGCGTTCCGCCTGCCGGTGCAATACGTCAACCGCCCCAACCTGGATTTCCGTGGCTTTTGCGGCACCATCGCCGCCGGCCAGGTCAAGCCGGGCGACGAAGTGCTGGCGCTGCCTTCCGGCAAACGCAGCAAGGTCAAGGCCATCGTCACCTTTGAAGGCGACCAGCCCGCCGCCTACGCCGGTCAGGCCATTACGCTCACGCTGGAAGACGAAATCGACGTCAGCCGCGGCGACATGCTGATCCGCGCTGGCGACGTAGAACCGCAAGTGAGCCAGTCGTTCGACGCCCACGTGGTATGGATGAACGAATCCCCGCTGCAAGCCGGCAAGGAATACCAGTTCAAACTGGCCGGCAAGAGCGTCTACGGCCGCGTACGCAGCATCCGCCACCGCATCGACGTCAACACCCTGGCGCACAGCCCGGCTGAAAAACTGGCCCTGAACGAAATCGCCCTCGTCACCATCGACACCACCGCCCCGGTCGCCTTCGACGCCTACACCCTGTGCCGCGGCACCGGCAGCTTCATCATCATCGACCGCCTGACCAATGCCACCGCGGCGGCGGGGATGGTGGTGGGTGTGGCGCAAGCGGCTCAGGTTGCCTTCAGTGCATCGGCCATGGATGCATTTATGGCAGACCTGGCCAAGCTGGCACATCAGCACTTCCCTGCGTTGTCGCTTGACGAGGTGCTTGCCCGGATCGCATCCCGGTAATCCGGGTTTCGTCAGCGCACGGCGGGGGTGCGTTGAACCTCAAGAGGTTTCGGGTCATGATAGTGGCCCGATAACCTGCTTCCGGGATAATCCGGCATGATGTTGCGTGCGGTTTCTGCACAATTTCTCGCGAACGCCTTTGCCGGTGGGCTGTCTTTTCTTTTCACGCTCTGGATCGCCGGACGTATTGGTCCGGCCGATTTTGCCGCTTATAGCTTTTGCTTCTCGGTGGGTTCTCTCGTCTCGATCCTGATGGATGGGGGCTACCACAAGCTGCTGCTGCGGGAAACCGCTTCATCCTCGCTTTCCGATACGTTTCCCGCCCGCGATTTGCCTCGTTTCGCCTCTGCCAATGCATTGCTGGTGTCCGGTGTGGCACTGTTGGTCGTGCTCTTGTCCGGCTCGCGGTATCAGTCGGGGCTGGTGGCAGCGCTGCTGTATTTCCTTTGCTTTATTCAGGGCCAGTTTTTTTCCTTCACTTTGCGTGGAGAAGGGCGTTTCCAGTCAGACGCGTTGTGGTCACTGCTTCAGCGGTCTTTGGCGGTGTTGTTTGCGGTGCTGGCCTTGGTGCTGGCCCCGGCTCAGCACCGAGTAGTCATCGCATTTGTTGCTGGCGCGCTGGGGCTCTTGCTCGCGTTGCTGCTGGCGCTGCGTAACGCTGACGTCCGCGCCCTGATGCGTCCAAAGCCAGGCTTGGCCGCAGGCCTTGTGGCCATCCCCTTTTTATTGGTCGATCTGGGGGCAATGGCCAATTTCCGCATCGATATTCTGGTTCAGACTGCGTTGGGGATGGATCCGGCCCGGATTGGCCATTATTCGGCTGCCGCCAGAATTTATGAAGCGGTGATCTACTTTGCCGCAGTGCCTCTTTACGTGCTGACCGTGGGACTGCGCCAGGGCAAGGTGCTTGATTCCCCGGCGACACTGACGCGCCTGGTGATTCGGGGTATGACTGCTGCGGTGCTGCTGGCGGGGATAACCATGGTCGCCGCTCCATGGTTGCTTGCACTGGTTGCCGGCGAATCCTACAGGCCGGCCATGCAATACCTGCATGTCTTGCTGGGTGGGTTACTGTTTCACTTCCCGGTGCTGCTGCTGCTGGCTATTGGTTTGTCCAGTGATCGTAGCTGGCGTTTTGCTTTTGCCTACTGTGGGGCCGCCGGATTTAACCTTGTGCTGTCCTGGACGCTGGTGCAGCGTCTTGGGGTTGTCGGGGCAGCCTGGTCCAACGTGGCGACGCAAGCCCTGCTGATGCTGTTGTTGGTGGGCTGCATGTATCGTTTGCATGACGCCAGGGCTGTCGCGACAACTGCATGATTAACCCATCTGTGATGACCGCCGATACGCCCATGAAAACAGGGACAACGATCTATATCAACGGGCGTTTCCTGACGCATCGGCTCACCGGTGTCCAGCGTTTCGCCTACGAGCTTCTGAGTAGCTTCAAACCCGTGGCAGAGAACGCAGGATATCAGTTGATCGCGCTGGTACCGGCTGGAGCCACGCTGCAAATGGATTGCCCCGTTCCGGTAGAACGGGTCGGCCCTCTGGATGGGTATGCTTGGGAGCAACTGATCCTGCCATGGGCGGCGCGCGGGCAGTTTTTGTTGAACCTTGCCAATATGGCGCCAGCAGGCAAGCGCACGCAGTTATCGCTTGTTTACGATGCCGCAGTATGGCGGGTTCCTGAGGCCTATACCTGGTGGTTCCGGCTGGCATATCGTCTGCTGTTGCCACGCATCTTGCGGCGTTCTGAGGTGGTGGCGACGATCTCGGGCGCCTCTGCTGACGATCTGGCCCGTTACACGGGTACGCCGCGTTCGCGACTCACCGTATTGCGGGCCGGAGGAGAACATATCCGGCGTACAGCGCCGGACGACTCGGTTTTGACCCGGCATGGCCTGGGACAACGCCCGTTTGTGCTGGCGGTCAGCAGCCTGAGCCCGAACAAGAATTTCGGTGCCATTGTCAGGGCACTGGCGCTGTTTGATTCCTCCGGTTTTGATTTTGTGATCGCCGGTGATACCAATGCTGGCGTGTTTGCCGATCAAGGCATACTGATTCCGGATTGGGTCAAGCGGGTAGGGCGCGTCAGTGACGGACAATTGCGCACGCTGTACGAGCACGCAGCCCTGTTTGTTTTTCCCTCTTTTTATGAGGGATTAGGGCTGCCGCCACTGGAAGCGATGAATTGTGGTTGCCCGGTTTTGTTATCGGACATTCCAGTATTCCGGGAAATTTATGCCGGCGCTGCAGCATTTTGCGATCCGTATTCTGATCAGGACATCGCCGCGAAAATCGAGCAACTGATGGCGCAGCCGCAGTCCAGGGAAGAACTGACCAGACAAGGAAAGGCATGCGCTGCGTTCCACAGCTGGCAACACGGTGCACAAGACTTGCTGGCCTTGCTGCAAAAGCACGTGCCTGAACAACAAGACAGGGAGCACTCAAATTGAGTGAGGGAAATTTGCGCGTCGCCGTCATTTGCGACTGGCTGTTTGAATATGCGGGTTCAGAACGGGTGGTAGAGCAAATCCTGTTGTGCTATCCGCAGGCTGATGTCTTTGCGGTGACTGATTTTGTACCGCCTGAACAACGTGGGTTTTTGCAGGGGAAGCCGGTCAAAACCAGTTTTATCCAGCGGCTGCCGCTTGCCCGGACCCGGTTCTGGTATTACCTGTGGTTGATGCCACTGGCTATTGAGCAGCTTGATGTCTCGGGCTATGACATCGTGATCTCAAGCTCGCATGCAGTGTCCAAGGGCGTGCTCGTGGGACCGGACCAGCTGCACATCAGTTACGTGCATTCCCCGTTGCGCTATGCATGGGATATGCAAAACACATATCTGGTGCAGTCCGGTATGGATAAAGGGCTGATCAGTGCAGCGGCGCGATACATGCTGCATAAACTGAGGTTGTGGGATGCGCGTTCCGCCAATGGCGTTGATCACTTTATCGCCAACTCCGGCTTTATCCGTCGTCGTATTGCCAAGGCATACCGGCGTGAGGCCACCGTCATCCACCCACCGGTAGATATTGACGGGTTTTCCATGGTTGAGAAAAAGGGTGACTACTACGTCACTGTTGCGCGGCTGGTGTACTACAAGCATGTGCAAACCATCGTGCGCGCCTTTGCGGCCATGCCAGACAAAAAGCTGATCGTGATTGGCGAGGGGCCGGAACGCAAACAGATCGAAACGCTGGCCACGCCGAACATCACCCTGGCCGGGTTCTTGTCAGCCGAGGAATTGCGCAGGACGATTCAGGGGGCCCGCGCATTCGTTTTTGCCGCGCTGGAAGATTTCGGGATTGCGCCGGTAGAGGCGCAAGCCTGCGGCACGCCAGTAATCGCTTATGGCAAGGGCGGTACCGCAGAAACCGTACGTGATGGCCAGATGGTTCATCCGACCGGCGTGTTGTTTGCCGAGCAGACACCCCAGGCAATTTGTGATGCCGTAGCCCGCTTTGAGACGCTGGATATACAGCCGCAGGATTGTCGTGCGCACGCCGAGCAGTTCTCTGCCACGCATTTTCGCAAGCGTTTCAGGCAGTTTGTAGAGGCACGCTGGCAGACGTTTCAAGCCAGCGTGAACCCGCACGACGTTAGCGCTTCAGTACCAGTTGAACCAGAAACGCATTGAAGACAATGCTGATACCCAGCACGATCAGGTTGGTACAGACCAGCGCTGGGTGAACCGATCCGGACATTGACGCGCCGTACTGGGTCAGCCAGTGAAACAGAAAGCCGCAATCTGCGAGAAAGCCGATCCCGAATACCACGCCGCCAGAAATCAGCGCGTGCTCCAGGTTGAAACGGTGCGTGAATTTATCGAGAAACGGTGAGACCGTGCCCGGGTATTGGCTTTGCAGAATCAGTTTGGCCAGCACACCCATGGATACCGTGTTAAAGCCGGCCAGCGTCAACAGCCCGGCCAGGGCCAGAAAGTGGATGCCAAAGTAAATGCCAAATAGCGAAATCGGGGCGCGGAACAGCGCGGCCTGAAGCACCAGCCCGATGATCAGCGCGCTGACGCCGGGCCACAAATACAGATGATCCGGTGCGGACATCACAATAAAACGCAGATGTCGCCAACCGTCGCGGAACGAGCGCAAATGCGGAGGACGATCGCGTTTGTCTTTGTGTAGCTGGAACGGAATCTCTGTCACTCTGAGCTTGATGCGTGCAGCGGCGGCAATCATCTCGGTGGCGTATTCCATGCCTGTCGTACGCAGATTAAGCCGCTGGTACGCCGCTTTGGTAAATGCCCGCATGCCACAGTGAAAGTCGCCAATCGGAATGCGAAAAGCAATTCTGGAAATAAACGACAAAACCGGATTGCCCAGATACTTGTGCAGGGGCGGCATCGCGCCTGGCTCAATTCCGCCGGTGAAGCGGTTGCCCATTACCAGGTCATAACCCTCTTCAATCTTGCTGATGAAGGGGCCAATGGCTGACCAGTCATAAGAGTCATCTGCATCGCCCATGATGACAATACGGCCACGTGCTGCGTTGATGCCTGCATCCAGCGCGGCGCCGTAGCCGCGTACCGTCTGGTGAACGACTACTGCGCCCAGGTCCTGGGCGATCTGTACCGATTTGTCGGTTGAGCCATTGTCGGCGACGATGATTTCCCCGACGATACCCAGCTTCTCAAAGGCCGCCTGCGCTTTGCGTATGCACAAAGCCAGTGTCAGCTCTTCGTTCAGGCAGGGAATCACTGCTGTCACGAGCGGAGTGGGGCTTGCCTGGGTACTCACGGCTGGCTTCTCTGGGGTTTGGACGGAACTATCCATAAACTGGCGACCTGATTTCGTTGTTGTAGTGTGCTTCCGGGGAACAAGCTCGTCACAAAGCGGGCATCAGCCTCATCACCATGTGAAATCAGCCGTACGTGGTTGGAGCGCAAGAAGGGATCGTTCTGCACCAGGTCCTGCGTGTAAAACCCGGCGTTATCGCGAATAAACATGACGGTTTTGCTATCCGGAGCAACGGTGGGCAGCTGCGCCAGATCCAGGCTGATGATGCGGTTGATTTGCCACATCTGCAGGGGTAGCTGGATGAACAAGCTGCCCAGCAACAAGACGGCAACGACCGACTTCAACCTGGTTTGTTCGACAACCGGACGCGCCTCAACGTACGCAACAGCCAGGAGGGGTAGCGCCAGGAATGCATACTGCACATAGCGATAACCCCAGCCGTGGCCCTGATCAAACGGAACAAGGAAGAAGCCTGCAAATGTCACACCAAAGGACCAGGCCATCAATCGCACCGGTTGATTCATATGGCGCAGACCGGCAATGGCCAGCACGATCAACCCAGGCCATGCCCATGCCCATAACTTGATGGTAGAGCCAAGGCGTGCCAGCAATACCGTGATGGACGGCAAGTGAACAACCCCACTCAGGCTATCCAGATAGGTAGCCAGTGCGCTGCCATGCTGTTGCGCTGTCGCCGGGCCATTGGCCGCTGGAAAATGTCCCACCCGGAACAGCACCCAACCCAGGCCCAATAGCAGGCCCAACGGCAGATAACCTGCGCCAAGTATCAACAATTTACGCCAGGCGCGATCTCGCAGCAGCCAGACCCACCACGGCAAGGCAAACAGGATATGCGGCACTGGGTTGTGCATGCAGATCGCAAGGCCGCCTGCCATACCTGCTGCAAAAATCGAACCGGTGGTGCCGCGCCAGACGCCCCACGCAAACAAGAGGTTGAACAGCAAGATCGCGTTCATGGAATAGAACGAGATCGAGTCCGCCCAGAAAACCGGTGTCAGCAGCAGGAACAGGGCCGTCAGGCCAGCCGCCCGGGCAGATTTGAATATCTCGGTACCAAAACGCACGGTTACCCAGCTGATGAGGCCGGCAATGACCGGGTTGGCCAGCCACCCCAGGTCAAGTAGCGCAAAGGGCGTCAACAGCAACGCAAAGCCGGGCCAGTAGGCTGAGGCGACCGTACCTGTTGATGAATTCACCAGCAAAAAGTAGTTCTGGAATTCGTATGGAATCACCCAGTTGAGCAGCCCCGGCGGATATTTGGCTGCGAGCTGGCCGTGCGCAAACAATTGTGACTGGTACAGGACTGTGAACTCATCCATGGCAAATGGATGATTCATGTAGACAGCCCTGCCGACGGCGGCCGTCACCAGCGAGACCCCCAGTGCAAACGAGCCAGGATGTTCACCGATCCAGTCTGCACTGCGATCCAGCCAAACGGATGCATCTCGCTTGAGCCCGATGAACCCCAGTACGATCACAACCAGCATGGCCTGCAGGGTAAACGCATCTTCAACGAAGAGGAGCCGTGCAAAAATGGGCCACACAAACGGGTTCACGGCCTGGCGCAGTGCCAGCGCGTGGGTGCAAGTTATCGCAAGCAGCGTCAACAACAAGGTGACGACGCAAAACAGCCGGCCTGATTTTGCATATGCAAAACCAGGCTGGCGGGCTGCATCGGGGGACGGACCCTGAGATGCGGCAGGGCTGGCCACTTCGGCTTGATCCATCAGTGCTTCCTGGTTACTTCTTTTCTTCGTGATACTCATCATCGACATTCACCGCCCAGATCGCGGCTTTGTCGTGATTGGCGGTCAGGATCGATTCCACGGCCAGTCTGGCGGTCAGCATGGAGTGGTCCTGGTTGTTGTAGCGGTGCATCCCGTTGCGGCCGACGAGGAAAAGGTTGCCGATGCGGTCGATCTGCTCGCGCAGCGTGTCAAACTCGTCGTAGCTGCCAAAGTAGGCCGGATAGGCTTTTTCGACCTTCACCACGGTGCCATCCAGCACTTCGGATTTGTCGATCAGACCGATCTTTACCAGTTCGTCCTGGGCAAAGGCAAAGAACTTTTCCTTGGGCATTTCCCAGAGTTCATCGCCTTCCGAACAGAAGTACTCCAGACCCAGCCAGACCGTGTTGGGCTCGTCCTTGACGAGGAACGGGCTCCAGTTGTTGAAGATCTGCAGACGGCCCAGTTTGACGTCGCGTTCCTGGATGTAAATCCAGTTGTCCGGCAGCAGGTTGTTGGCGGTGCCCGGCAAGGAGTGCTTGCTTTGGCGCAGCTTGCGGACCAGCACGCCCACGGTGATGAAGTCGCGGTATTGCAGGCCGGCGGCCACCCGTTGTGCTTCTCCGCCCAGCGCGGGGGAGATACCCGCCACCAGTTCGCGCACGGGCATGGTCGAGATCACGTGGTCGGCCTGGAACTGGACGGTTTCACCGGTCTGCGTGTTCAGTGCGCTGACGCTGGTGATGCGGTCGCCATCGCGTTGCAGGGCCACGGCTTTGTGGTGGAAATGAATCTCGCCACCCATCTGCTGGACTTTCTCAGCCACGACTTCCCACATCTGGCCCGGGCCAAGACGCGGGTAGAGGAATTGTTCGATCAGGCTGGTTTTGACTTCTTTTTGCTCGCCGCCAGCGACATTTTTGAAGATCTGGCGGGCGGCGTGCTTGAGCGCCTCGGTAATCGACAGACCCTTGATGCGCTGGGCGCCCCATTCCGGGCTGATTTCATTACACGGCACGCCCCAGACTTTCTCGGTGTAATCCTTGAAGAATGTCAGGTAGAGCTCGCGGCCAAAACGGTTGACGATGAAGTCTTCCAGGCTTTTTTCCGGCGTGATCGGGTTCAGGCGGGCTTTGGAATAGCTGGCCATGATGCGTGCAATACGCACCGGGCCCAGGTTGCGCACCGTGTTCAGGTTCATCTTGACCGGATAGTCAAAGAAGCTGCGCAAGAAATAGATGCGTGACAAACGCGGCCGCAACAGCATGTGGCGATCGTCGTCCGTGCCGTCTTGCGTATCAATGCTGCGTTGCTTGTTCTGGTAAGAGATCACCGCATCGCCGCCATCGCCCCGGGCCGGCAGGATGTCCTGCCACCAGTTCATGACCCAGTCGGATTTGGAGAAAAAACGATGGCCGCCGATATCCATGCGGTTGCCGTTGTAGTTGATGGTTTTGGAGATACCACCAATATCACCGGAGGCTTCAAGCACGATGGGTTTGAAGCCCTGGTTGGCGCGGAGCAACTCCAGCGCAGCAGTCAGGCCGGCGGGACCGGCACCGATAATAAGTACGGGTTTCATGGTCATGTATAAAGGGTCAGAACTCAGGGAAGCTGTTGCAACGGTGCCGCGACTTCCACCTGGACGGCGCTGTCGGAACGACGATTGTTGAACAGGATGATCTTGCGGAAAGTGAAATTGAAAACCAGCACCACGGCCGCTGCGACGAACTTGCCGGCACGGTAGTCCAGGCCCGGCATCCACTTGTGACAACCGTAGATAATGGCGTCATTGATACCAAGGCCGATCACGCCGATCAAGACAAAAATCCAGAATTCAGCCATGCGGTGTTGCTTGAGCGACCGGGCGGCAAAAACGAAGTAAAGACACAACAGATAGTTGACTGTGGCGCCCACCAGGAACCCGGCCGTCGCCCCGGCCAGCACGCTGCCGTGCAGGGTGCCGACGACAAGGGTGAGTGTGGCGAAGTCAAACACGAACGCGATCCCGCCGATACCGATGTAACGGATGAATTGCTGCAAGGTGGATTGTGGTTTGCCGTTCATTGCCGGGCCTGATCTGAAATGAATTGCTGATAAGCAGGCAGCTTGCGCAGTTGCGTGCAGTCGTAAAGGTAAAACTGGCCTTGATGGCCGCCGGGGTTAAAACGCCAAGTCGACGTGACCGGGAGGCTCTCGTTGCGGAACGCCGAGACGATCCAGCGCAGGCGGCTGTCGATCGCGCAGAAGCCGGCATTGATGGTGCGCGCGTTGTCATCGCACTGGCCGCCCATGAACTGGAAGCCGGCACAATCGCGGGCCATATAGTGGGCCTCAACCAGCGTGTAACGTTGGGCGTACTCACCGGCATAGGCACGGTTGAACAGGATGGGCGCGGCCACCATACCGCTGACATAAGACGAGTGGCTGAACACCAGCCAGGGCATCGGGCGGAAGGCATTCCAGTACACATTGTCATTGGGGCCGATAAACTGCTCGAATGGATTCTGACCCTGTGCGTTTTCATAAAAAGCTTCAAGCGCCGAACGCCGATCCCATATGACTCCGGCTGTGACTACGCTCAATGCCGCGACACCCAGCAAGAGGTAAGTCGATTGCAGACGGATAGCGAGCACCAACACCAGCGCAGCTACACCGGTGGCCAGCAAATGCGGGTACGCCCACTGGAAAGGTGAATCCGGAAACTGCCGGAGAATAAACTCACTGGCTTGCAGCGCATCGTTGAACAAAGCCAGCAGCACAGCAAGCGTCAGGCAGACCAGCAGCAATTTCCGTACCGGTTGACCAATCTTGAGCACTGGCGCGTAGATCAGTACTTCTGCGATCAGAAGATAGATAAAGCTGATGGGCTGGCTTTGCATCAAGAGGGAGATCACTGCAAGCGCGATCGCCGCTTGCAGATTGCCAGGAATGGTACGGCGCTGGCGAATCAGCAAACCGACCGCAAGTCCAGGTATCAAAGCTTGCAAAGGGGAGAGGATGCGCCAGATCTGGATCGACAACGCAAACACGTTGCGCAACCAGTCTCCAAAAACCACGGACACGGCCATTGAAACGACCGTTGCGCCCATCAGACTGGTCATGACGCGGCGCGTACGTGGGTCCATCGTGATCTTGCTGCAAGCCAGAAATAGCGTCAGCACGCTGCCCAGGCGGACAAGATCTGCCCTGGACCAGCGGGTGATCATGACCTGACGATTGAAAGCTTCGACCAGCGACCACCATTTGGCGTCGTAGGTTTGCAAAAGCGTCCCGAAGGGCTTTACCTGTGCAAACGCAAGGGCGGTCACGGCAAACATGCTGGCCAGCGCCAGACCAAGCAGCAGCCAGCGGACTTTGGGAACGGGCGGAAAAACCACCAGATGAACGAACCAGACCGATAGTCCGCTGAAAGCAATTAACGGGTGCAGCGGGGCAGCCAGCAGCAGCACCACAAAGCTCGCTATCCGGCGCTCTTGCACCAGCAAGCCCAACGCCACCAGCACCAGGGGTTCAGTCACACTGCGGGCGGTCAGGAAGGGTTCGGCATAGCTGAAAATACCGAGACCGCCATAGCCCGCAGGCAGCACTGTGGCAGCCAGACACGCCACAACGGTGCTGACATGGCTTTGGGTGGCAACACGGAAAAAATAATAAAGCGCGCTGAACCAGGCGGTTTGCGCCAGCACCATCAACAGCGCACCCGCCGGGGCCATGCCGATGGCGTTGATCAGCAGAGCATAAACACCGGTAAACAGCGTGTAACTATCTTGCGAGCCGAACATGAAGAACGGGTCGCGGGCAAAATTGGCGGGACTGATGTGGTGCAGCGTCTGGCCCAGGTACAACATGCCGTCGTGCCAGAAGCCAAACCACGGATGACAGCAAAACCAGGCCGCCAGCAGCAGTACAAAGACTGGCTTGGCATTGGCCTGGAGAAACTGCTCCGGGTTCTGCGAAAGACTCGCTTGAGTACCCAGAACTGGGGGTACATCAACGGACATGTTCATAAAAGGTCAGCTTGAAAATATCACTGCGTGTTGAATTTCCTCACGAGCTGTGGATCTCGCACGCTTCATGTCGGCCAAAGCCAGGACACGTACGATTTCTTGCATCGTGGACACAGGGCCCGGGCGACATCATGTCACCCGGAACGGCTATTTAAATGCACCAGACAACCGTGCGGCTGTGTCTGTTACTTTGTATGTACCTGCCTTTTCAGCGGCATCAACTTCTGCAGCGACGGTGCGCTTGACAAGATCTTTGGGCAAACTCAACCACTGCTTGCAGCTGTAAAGATACAAACCGTCGGGCAGGCCAGGTAACACGAATTTCCAGTGGGCTACTGCGGGCAAGCCACTTTTGTAATAGCTGACGATCCAGTTGATCCGGTCATCGCGCTCGCACAGGGTCGGGTTAATGGTGTCCGGGCGGTCGCCGCAGTTGCCTTCCTGAAAACGGAATGGTGTGCATTCGTCTTTCTTTACATACAGGCTTTGCATGTGATGGAAGCGGTAGATGAACTCCATGCCGTAGTCGTAATTGAACAAAATGGGCGCGGCTGTCATCCCGTTCGAATACGACGCACGGTTAAAGATCATCCAGGGCAGTGGTCGGAAACTATTCCAGTACACCGTTTCATCCACGCCGATATATTTTTCAAACGGATTGTTCTGGGCTGCATTTTCAAAAAATATTTCAGGGCCGGGGCGGCGATCCCAAACCACTGTAGAGAACGTAAAAAACAGGACGGTGAGCAGCACGGCGACGGGTTTGCTGCGCAAGATCAGAATGGCAAGAACGATGGCGCTGCCGCAAATTACAGGAACCAGATGCGGATAGAGGAACGGGTAGTTGGTCGTAAAAAACTGGACGCCGATGAAAATGGACTGGCTGAGGTTATCGCCAATGATCGCCAGTGCCACCACCAAAACCAGCGCGACGCTGACCAGTTTTTGCACGGATTCACGCACTGATACCACCTGGACATAGGCGAGCGCCAGGCCGAGCAGCGCCAGGATCAGGCTGGCATCGTTCCCGCGCATGATCAAGCCGGCGGTGGCTAGTGCCATTGCCCACAAAGCAGGTAGTGAAAGGTTCTTGCGATCAAGCAGCATATCTGTGACCACAAGGCATGGAATCAGGGCCTGGCAGATCCAGAGGATGCGCCAGATCTGCATGGAAGTGATCAGGATTACTCTCAGCCAGTCAGCAAAAATCAGGCTGATGGCAAGCGACACAAGCGTCGCAACCGTAATCGCACACACCAGCTGTTTGAGGCGTGGATTATTGCCGTGCCGGATATAGACAAGAGACAGCACCATGCTGCCGCTGATCAGGTACAGGTCGTTCAAGGGCCAACTGCTGATGAAGACATGCAGGTTGAACGCCAGGATAAGGTTTAGCCAACTGCCTGTGTAAACCTGGAAAAGCTGGCCAAAAGGGCCGTCGTGCTTCAGCGCCAGAATACCGACTACTACGCTACCGGCGATGCAGGTTGCGATCAGGGCCTTACGTGTCCATGCTGCCGGCGGATACATGAACACGTATACCAGCCAGACCGTCAACCCGGAGAACCCGACCAGCGGGTGCATCAGGCAGGCCACAGCAAAAACGAGCAGCGACGCAATATGGCGCTGGCGTAGCATGAAAAACAGCGCAAACAGCACTGCGGGTTCTGCCGCGCTGCGGGCGGTCAGGAAGTTCTCCGCAAACCGGAAAATGGCAAAGCCGCCGTAATTGGGTGGGAGCAGGACAATCGCGATGGTTGCAACAACCGGGGCGTAGCTGCTTTTAAAGACCGCCCTGCAGCAAAGGTAAAATGCGCAGAACCAGCTAAACAAGGCGATAAAAGTGAGCAAGAGGCCGGCGTTGGCAATACCAATACCTTTGATCACCAGTGCATAAATGCGGGTGAACAAGGTGTAATCGTCTTGGGACCCAAACATGAAGAAAGGGTCGCCAGGATAATGCTCGGGAGAAATGCGGTGCAGTGTCTGACCGAGATAGAGCATCCCGTCATGCCAAAACCCGAACCAGGGGTGGCAAAGCATCCATACGGATGCCAGCAGGAAAAAAACAATGGCCGGGTTCTGGTGAACCAGCCCGTCCAAAGCCTGCTTCCATTCAGTCAGCAGCTTTGGACGCGTAGAGGGGGACGCCTTGGAGAGATTCACGGTCTGTTCGATGGTCATGAGTCAAGAATACCGGTATGCCTCACACCATCCAGAACCACGTGCAAGTGCGAAAATAAGGATAAATCAGCGGGATTATCTGTTTAACCGCGGCACTGACTGGGGAGGTATTTTTGAGCCAGCGTGGTCCCCGCTGCTCTGTTGCATTGCCAGATCAAGGCGCCGTTTGGCACGACCCCGTTAGTCAGGCTACCACTATTGGTTGCATCCAGGGGCTGGAGCACCAGCGTGCTACCACCACCTGATAGGCCGGCACCAGCAATCGATGTAAACGAAATGGTGATGGCACCGGTGGATGAACTGATGTTCATCGCAGAGACATTGGAAGTGCCGGAACCAAAAGAGAAACCAAGATTAAAAGCGTTGCCATTTGCGGCATTTTCGGCGACCAGCGTTTTGGCATAGTCAGCAATCCCAAGGCCTTCGCTAACCCGGGCGCGCACGGTGTAATCCTGATAGGCCGGGATGGCAACCGCAGCCAGAATGCCGATGATTGCAACCACAATCATCAATTCAATCAATGTGAAACCGCGTTCAGTTTTACGCATTTTGTCCTCCGGGACAATTCAATGGCAGGCATCTGCCACGTTCAAACCTGTCAGAATGTAATGAGCCCGGAAGTGAACTACTGCGTTGCGCAGTATTGTAGTGGGTGGGCCTGAGTAGGATGGCGTGCTTTAACGAAAGCCCGCCATCCCGAGTTAATCGGTCAAATTAACCGATTAGCGGCACTGCGACGGACGATACTTGGAAGCCAGAGTGGTACCGGTACCGTTACACGCCCACTGAATCACGCCTTGCGGAACAGTGCCAGCTTGCAGCGCTACACCGGAGTTGCCCGTGTCAGTCGGGGTAAATTCGATCACGCCATTACCAGCCTTGGAAGCGTAGGTCACGTCGATGTTACCGTTGCCAGCAGTGATGGAAACAGTGTTCACGTTGGTGGTGGAACCGGACCAGCTGTAACCCAGGCTCAGGGAAGAAGCGCCGTTAGCGGCGTTTTCAGCAACGATTGCCTTGGCAGCGTCGGCCATGCCCAGACCTTCAGAAACGCGGGCGCGGACGGTGTAGTCCTGGTAAGCCGGGATGGCCACAGCGGCCAGAATGCCGATGATCGCAACAACGATCATCAGTTCGATAAGGGTGAAACCCTTTTGCATGCGTTGCATGTTCAGTCTCCGAAAATTGTTTGTTGGTGTGCGGGGTCTCCGCGCCAGCAAAGTTAGAGCAAAAGCTATGCCAGCGGGATGGGCCCCGCCGGCGCATTGTGCCCGGCTTGGTATCTATTGCAAAGTTGCTTATAATGCTGGCTCCGCCGTTGTAGCTCAGTCGGTAGAGCAACTGATTCGTAATCAGTAGGTCGAGTGTTCGATTCACTTCAACGGCACCAAAGACAGTAAGGGTCAGGCTTTCGAGCCTGGCCCTTCTTCGTTTTCGGGCCCCTTTTCTGATGCTAACCGGCTGCTGAACCGTTACAGCGCCATGTCAGGCCATCCACGCCAGGCGGCGACGAATGGCGGCGGGTGTGGCGCAAAAACAAAGGCCGGTGTGGATACCCACACCGGCCTTTGTACCTGGAAGTGACGAAATTCGTCACTGCTAATTTCTGTAATTCGTCAGATTTTTCTTATATTCGCCGTGATGCCCGTCACGCTCAGGCCGGGTTGGTCGTCAAACCGGCGGGGCGCTGGCCTGTCAGCAGATAATCAATCAGCTCGCGCACCGGGCGGATGGCATTACCGAATGGCAGGCTGTCCGCGCCGCGGAAGAACAGACCACGATTGACTTCACCGCGCATGGCAGCGGCCAGTTTCAGGTCAATGCAGAACTGCCCGACTTTGGCGAGCCCGTCGCGCAGGCCGCAGACCGACAGGCAGTTTAGGCCTTGGGTGCAGCGGGCCGGATCGGCTTTGGCGTTTGATTGCAGCCGGGCTTCGCGGTTGATGTAGTTTTTCAGCCAGGGGGTGAGTACGGCGCGGGCTGGCAGGCCGGCGACGCTCATGAATTCGACGATGTCTTCATCGCGCGCGTTGGCGAGGACGTCCTTGAAGTTGGGGTGCGCGTCGCCTTCAGCCGACACCGCAAAGGCGGTGCCCAGTTGCACGCCGCTGGCGCCGTTTTGCAGGTAGTGGCGCACCTTCTCATGGCTGTTGATCCCGCCGGCCACGATCAACGGGATGCGCTGGCTTTCCAGTTGCAGTTCCTTGAAGAGCTGCAGGGTTTCGGTCAGCACGCGGTCAAAGCCGAATTTCTCGTTGTGGACGTCGTCCAGACGGGTGGCGCCCAGGTGGCCGCCGGCGTGGCCGGGGTGTTCGATGACAATTGCGTCGGGCAAGCGGTTTTTCTTCAGCCATTTTTTCAGGACCACGCCAATGCCGCGGCTATCGGACAAAATCGGCACCAGCGCGACGTCCGGGTGGTCTGCCGTGACGTCGGGCAGGTCCAGCGGCAGGCCTGCACCCATCACAATGGCGTCGGTGCCGGCTTCGCAGGCGCAGCGGACATAATCGGTATTGGCGGACACGGCCTTCATGACGTTCACGGCGATCAGGCCGTTGCCGCCAGCCGCAGTTTTGGCCAGGTGTACTTCACGGGTGAGCGCTTCGTAGTTCAGCGCATCCAGCCCGGCCTGATCCTTGATGGTTTTGCTTTGTTCCATCAGATCGGCATGGTGATGGCGCAGGTCTACGCTGGCGATGGTGCCGACGGCGCCTTGTTGTGCCACGGCGCCCGCCAGTTTGTGCGCAGAGATGCCCACGCCCATGCCGCCCTGCACGACAGGGAGCAAGGCTTTGCCTTTGATCAGCAGTGGTTTGAAAGCATGTTGCAGCATGGGAAAGTCTCCCGCCTTGATGGCGATTCCTGGTTAAGAGCGGGGAGTCTGCGGGTTTGTCTCTGGTTTGATTTTGATTCAGATCAAAGCGTCATTGCAGAGATGATGCCGTGTATACAAATCACCAAAAGCGATGTCACTAATGCGTACGGATCGACGTGCGCGGCAGCACGCGCCGCAAGCGCGCCAGGGTGGCGTCACCAGGCCAGTCCGGTGGGATTGCCTGTTGCAGCAACAACGGGCTGGCACAACCTGAGGCGCGGAACGGCTGCAGCACGAAATCCTCTACGCCTTGCACGGCGAGTGTGCCGGCCAGTTGCAGCAGGGCGGTTTCATCATGCAGGGCGGGGTGGATGGTGGTGCGGCATTCGAATTCCACGCCGCTCTCGATCAGCAAATGCAGTGATTCGCGCGCGGATTTGCCGCTGTGCCGAACCTGGGTGACGGCTTCGTAACTGGCGAAGGGGGCTTTGACGTCGAACCCGACCCAGTCAAGCAGCGGCAGACATTGCTTGAGCCGCGCCGGATACGCGCCGCCGGTATGCAGGGCAACCCGGAAACCCAGCTCCCGCACTTGTTTCATCATGTGGGGCAGCCAGTATTCCGCCAGCGGTTCGCCGCCGCAGAACACTACGGCATCCAGCAAGCCGCGCCGGCCGTGCAGCCAGGCCAGCGTGTCATCCCAGGTGGGACTGCTGGCTTGTTTGCGGCGGCTTTGCAGATGCGGGTTATGACAATAATGGCAACGCCAGGGGCAGCCAGAGATAAACACGACGCAGGCCAGATGGCCCGGATAGTCGCAACTGGAAAACGGCACCACGCCACCCAGCTTGGGCGGCGTGCGGGCATGTGCTTCGTCGGTCATGGCCGTTCCTTGAAGAACTGGCGTTCCTTGAATTCACCTTGCTTGCCAATATTGAAGGCCGACACGGGGCGGTGGTAACCCATGACGCGCGTCCAGACTTCGCAGCGTGTGCGCTCTTCTTGCTTGAGCGCGACGCTGGCACGGGTTGCGGTGTGGATGACGGTTTGGGTGGCGTGATCGTTCATGCAGGTTCTCCGGGGGATGGCGGGGGCAAGCGGTAGAAAAAGAACGCGGCCGGTATTCCGTGGCAATCGCCGGCCGCGTCGCTGCTAGTTGCAGCAAACCGGTTTCGCGGCCAGCAATTCCTGGTCGCACTTGGGGCAGAACTCGTGATGGCCGCTCAGATAGCCGTGCTTGGGGCAGATCGAGAACGTGGGCGACACGGTGATGTACGGCAGCCTGAAGCGCGTGAGTGCGCGGCGGACCAGGGTGCGGCAGGCATCGGCCGACGAGATGGCCTCGTTCATGTACAGATGCAGCACGGTGCCACCGGTGTACTTGCGTTGAAGCGCATCCTGGCGCTCCAGCGCCTCGAACGGGTCGTCGGTGAAACCCACGGGCAACTGGGTGGAGTTGGTGTAATACGGCTGCTCCGGGGTGCCGGCCTGCAGAATGTCCGGGTAGCGGCGTTTGTCTTCTTTGGCAAAGCGATAGGTGGTGCCTTCGGCCGGCGTGGCTTCCAGGTTGTACAGATGGCCGGTTTCCTCCTGGAAGCGCGTCATGGTGTCGCGGATGTGATCCATCAAGCGTGTGGCCAGGTCATAACCGTAGGCAGTGGTGATGTCGTCCGCGTCGCCGGTGAAATTGCGGATCATTTCGTTGACGCCATTCACGCCCAGCGTGCTGAAGTGATTGCGCAAGGTGCCCAGGTAGCGCTTGGTGTACGGATAAAGCCCGCCATCGATCAGGCGCTGGATCAGCTTGCGTTTGATCTCCAGGCTTTGTTTGCCCAGGTCCATCAGCTCGTCGATACGGGCAAACAGGCCTGGCTCATCGCCCCGGAATTCATAGCCGATCCGGGCGCAGTTCAGCGTGACCACACCCAGGCTGCCGGTCTGTTCGGCAGAGCCAAACAAGCCATTGCCGCGTTTGAGCAGTTCTCGCAGATCCAGCTGCAACCGGCAGCACATGGATCGCACCATGTGTGGCTCCAGATCACTGTTCAGGAAATTCTGGAAATACGGCAGGCCGTATTTGGCCGTCATTTCAAACAGCAAGGCCGTATTGGCGTGATCCCAGTCGAAGTCAGGCGTGATGTTGTAGGTGGGAATGGGAAAGGTGAACACGCGGCCCAGCGCATCGCCTTCCATCATGACTTCGATGTAGGCGCGGTTGATCATGTCCATTTCTGCTTGCAGCTCGCCGTAGGTAAACGGCATTTCCACACCGCCCACGTACGGAATCTGTTCGCGCAGATCAGCCGGGCAGGTCCAGTCGAAAGTCAGGTTGGTAAACGGCGTCTGCGTGCCCCAGCGGCTGGGCACGTTCAGGTTGTAGATCAGTTCCTGGATGTACTGTTTGACCTGGGTGTAGCTCAGCTCATCCACGCGCACGAACGGCGCCATATAGGTATCGAACGAGGAAAACGCCTGTGCGCCGGCCCATTCGTTTTGCAAAGTGCCCAGGAAATTGACGATCTGGCCAATGGCCGACGACATATGCCGGGGCGCTTTGGCTTCCACCTTGCCCGGGACGCCGTTGAAACCTTCATGCAGCAGCCGGCGCAGGGACCACCCGGCGCAATAGCCCGAGAGCATGTCCAGATCATGAATATGGAGGGCGCCAGAGCGGTGGGCGGCGCCGATTTCCGGCGGGTAAACATGATTCAGCCAGTAGTTGGCGATCACCTTGCCACTGGTATTGAGGATCAGCCCGCCCAGGCTCCAGCCCTGGTTGGCATTGGCGTTGATGCGCCAGTCTGACTGGTTGAGGTATTCATTGATGCTGGCCTCAACATCGACCACGGTGCGGGTGTCAGAGCGCAAGCGGGCGTGCTGGCTGCGCCAGGTGATGTATGCCCGCGCGGTCTTCAGATAACCCTGTTCCAGCAGGGCTTCTTCCACATGATCCTGGATGATTTCAATGCCCGGACTGGTCAAGCCGGTCTGGGCAAGGCGCCGTGTGACCTTGTCTCCCAGCGCTTGCGCCGCCGCAAGATCAAACTCGCCGCTGTATTGTGCTGCGGCCAGCAGGGCACGCGTGATGCGTTCTGCATCAAAAGGGACAATGCGGCCGTCGCGTTTGCGGACGTGGATGGGCTGGCTATGCACGGCTTACCTCAATATCTTGTTGTCTGGTCGGGTTTCAGCACAAGATATTGGGGTTTGTCGTGTTGAGGGGTGTTGATCGGGGTCAATTCTCAGAATGTTGAGTATTACCCCACCCAGGGCTTACGGCTGCCCTGCGGACAAGCGGTTGACCAGCCAGAACGCCAGCATGTCGCGCATTTCATCCAGCGCGGGGCGGCGGGTGGGCAGGTCTTCTTCGCTGTTGAGGGCCACGGCCGCCTTCATGATCTGCAAGACCACCACGGCCACGGGCATGAGTGCCTCGTCTGAGCGCTCTGGCGCTTTCAGGCGCAGGATATTGAGCACGTGCTCGCGCATTTTCTGGCGCACGCCCATGGCTTTCACCGGCGGCGCGCCACGGGCTTCGACCAGCACGGCAAAGGCCGGGTGGGCCGCGCGGAACTGGATCAGCGCCGAGAACAGGTTTTGCGCGGTTTCAGCCACCGACCATTGCTCTGCTTGCTGGGTCAGCGCGGTCATGCGCTGGTACAAATCGGCCGCATGGTCGGTCAGCACTGCGTCGGCCACGTGTTCCTTGGTCGGGAAAAACTGATACAACGAACCAATGGAAGAGCCTGCCTGCGCGGCGATCTCGGTCATGGTCGTGGCCTCGTAGCCTTTGCTGGCAAAGAGCTGGTCCGCGGCTTCCAGCAAGGCGGCGACGCGCAGGCGTCCACGTTCGCGTTGCGGTTTTCTGGCGGTCATACTTGCGTTTTGTGAGTCCATCCTCATATACTCTGTTTTGTGAGGAGTTCCTCACATATTAGACGGAGCGAAACAACATGGTAAAGCTTGATCCAGCAACAACTGCCTTGGTGCTGATTGACTTGCAGCAAGGCATCTTGCCGTTCGCGGGTGGCCCGCACACCGCCCAGACCGTGGTGGATCATGGTGCGCAACTGGCCAGACGCTTTCGTGAACTGAACGCGCCGGTGGTACTGGTGCGTGTGGGTTGGGCCGATGATTTTGCCGATGCCCTCAAGCAACCCGTCGATCAGGCTGCGCCGGCCAGAGCGCTGCCGGAAAACTGGATGACGTTTGCCCCCGAACTGAACGTTACCGAACAGGATATCAAGATCGTCAAGCGTCAGTGGGGCGCGTTTTACGGGACCGAGCTTGATCTGCAACTGCGCCGCCGTGGCATCAAGACCATCGTGCTGGCAGGGATCTCGACCAATATCGGCGTGGAATCGACGCTGCGCGCGGCCTGGGAGCATGGTTACGCTGCCGTGGTGGCCGAAGACGCATGCAGTGGTGGCAGCGCAGAACACCACAACTTCGCCATGCAGGTGATCTTTCCGCGATTGTCGCATGTACGCAGCACGGCAGAGGTGCTGGCGGCACTGGCCGACTGAGCGGGCACACAGGACACATACAAAACGGGCGCATTGGCGCCCGTTTTTTTTGCCGTTCAGACGCGTTCCAGTTTGTGGTGCGGTAACGGCGGCAGGCAGACGGAGATGCTGTCGCCAGGCCGCACTTCGCCGCCCGCAAGCACAATGGCCATCACACCGGCTTTGCGGACCAGGTTGCCTTCGGCGTCACGGCTCAGGACCGCCGCTGTCAGCCCTTTGCGGTGATGATCCAGCTGACCGCAGGGGTTGCGCAGCCCGGTGATTTCCACCACCACCCCGGCGCCGATCTGCAATTGCGCGCCGCGCGGCAGCGACAACAGATCAATGCCGCGCGTGGTGATGTTTTCGCCCATCTCGCCCGGTTGCAGCGTAAAACCGGCACTGGCCAGTTCGTCGTGCAGTTCGCCCTGGATCAAATGCACCTGGCGCAGATTGGGCTGGGTCGGGTCCGCGGCCACGCGGGAGCGGTGTTTTACCGTAACGCCCATGTGGGCATCGCCTTCTACGCCCAGGCCGGCCAACAAGCGGATGCAATCGGCATTGGGCTTGCTGAAGGTATGGGCCGGGCTCTGGCTGACATGGCTGACCGTGGCCTGCATGGGCGGATTACCCCGCCGCCTTGCAGATGGCCACGTACTGGCGCACTACGCTGGCATAGCCCTGCTCCAGCGCTTCCACCGTCAAGGCGTGGCCAATCGAGACTTCTTCCACGCCGCGCACGGCGGCCAGAAAATCGGCCAGGTTGACGAGGTTCAGATCATGTCCCGCGTTCAACCCCAGGCCGGCTTTGACTGCGGCTTCACCGGCTTTCACGTATTGGTCGATCACGCTGGCATGCGTGCCTTCGCTGTGTTTGACGGCGTAATCCTCGGTATACAACTCGACGCGGTCTGCTCCGGTTTGTGGCGCCAGGGCCACTTGTTCCGGGTCCGGATCCACAAACAGGCTCACACGTACCCCGGCCGCTTGCAGTTCTGCCACCACGCCTTTAAGAAATGCCATCCGCTCGCGAATGTTCCAGCCATGATCAGAGGTGATCTGGCCCGGCTCATCGGGCACCAGCGTGCACTGGGCCGGGCGCGATTGCAGCACCACATCCAGAAACTCACGCGATGGATAGCCTTCAATATTCAGTTCCGCGCCTGGGTATTGCTTGACCAGCGCCGCCAGGGCCAGGGCGTCGGCGTTGCGGGCGTGGCGTTGATCCGGACGCGGGTGGATGGTGACGCCGCGCGCCCCGTTATCCAGGGCAATCCGGGCGAAGTGCTCGACCGAGGGGTAATCCCGCCCGCGTGAATTGCGGATCAGGGCGATCTTGTTCAGGTTGACGCTAAGCAGGGTGGGCATGTCGGAACGCAGGTTTCGCCAAAGCTCCATTTTTGCCTGATTGACGTGGCGTGTCCATGGTGGGCGCGGCTTTGGGCGGGTTCTAGTCGAATTCGACCTGGCCGTTTCTGTGCAGCGCGAACAGCCGGGCAATCTGTTCCGGCAAAATGCGGCCCAAAGAAAGCGGCGGCAACGCGTCTTCGGCAAAGAATGCGACACCATCGGTTTCGATGCCATCCGGCCTGGCCTGGGCCGTGATCTCGCCCTCAAACACCAGTTTCCAGATATGAAACGGCATCACCGGGTGCGGATGCAGAAGCATGTCGATGAGCTTGAGAAAGCGTGTGATACGTACCACGTAACCGGCTTCTTCCAGCACCTCGCGCGCGGCGCACTGGGCAGGAGAGGCGCCGACATCGGCCCAGCCGCCGGGCAGTGTCCACAAGCCATCGCTCATTTCACGCACCAGCAGGATCTTGTTGTCGCTGAACACGGCGGCACGCACATCGAGCTTGGGATTGGCGTAGCCGGCTTCCGGCATGAAGATGCGGGCGACGTCTTCGGCCGTGGTATCGCCAATCAACTCTGCCATTTGCGCGTGGGCAATGGCGGCAATCTCTTCAAAACGCTGGATATCAAACTTGTCTTTGCCATAGGCCAGCCCGGTCTGGGCAACGGCGAGCAGGCGGCGGGCTTGTTCAAGGCGGGAGGTAGACATGGCGGGAGGTGGGGGCAGGGAAAGACCGGTTCATGGTCGAACCCGCGCCGCCGTGTGTCAAGCCGGTTGCTGCCAGAGCATATCCACATGCGGGATGCCGTCTTCGTCGTATTGCTGGCCGACGGTGACAAAACCCAGCGCGCCGTACATCTTTTGCAGGTGGGCTTGTGCGCCGATGCGGTTGCCCTGGCCTGGCCACAGTGCAGCAGACTGGCGCAAGCCCTCGGCCACCAGCAATTTGCCCATGCCGCCCTTGCGCGCTTCGGCGGCGACGACGACGCGGCCAATCGACGGTTCAGCGTATTTCAGGCCAGGCGGCACAATGCGCAGGGCAGCCACTACGCGGCCCTCGCGCCGGCCGACAAGGTGCCAGGACGGCTGGTCCAGATCATCCAGGTCGGGGTAAATACACGTCTGTTCGATCACGAACACGTCCTGGCGCAGCTTGAGGTAGGCGTAGAAGGTGGCGGGGTCGAAGTCGGCAAACTGGAACCAGTGCCACTGGATATCGGTTGTCATGGTGATCAGGTTATCCGCAGAAAAAGAAACAGGCCGCATCGGCGGCCTGTCGGGTGTGCGCAAGCAGGCCGTATTTATACGCCCAGACGCTGACGCCATTTGCCGATCTGGATACGCACCTGGTTGGGCGCGGTGCCGCCCACGTGATCACGCGCGGCGATGCTGCCATCGGCGGTGAGCACTTCAGCGATATCGGATTCAATCAGCGAGGAGAAGCTTTGCAGCTCAACCAGTTGCAGCTCGGACAGATCCTTGCGCTTTTCTTCGGCGTAACGCACGGCCAGGGCCACGGCTTCGTGCGCGTCGCGGAACGGCAAACCCTTCTTGACCAGGTAGTCGGCCAGATCGGTGGCGGTGGCGTAGCCCTGCTTGACGGCGGCGGCCATGCACTCCGGGCGCACGGTAATGCCGCGCATCATGTCGGCGTAGATACGCAGGGTGTCAGAGAGGGTGTCGACGGTGTCGAACAGCGGCTCTTTGTCTTCCTGGTTATCTTTGTTGTACGCCAGCGGCTGGCCCTTCATGAGCGTCAGCAGCGAGACCAGGTTGCCGTTGACGCGGCCGGTCTTGCCCCGCACCAGTTCCGGTACATCCGGGTTCTTTTTCTGCGGCATGATCGACGAGCCGGTACAGAAGCGGTCGGCAATGTCGATAAAGCCAAAGCGCGGGCTCATCCACAGGATCAGTTCTTCGGACAGGCGCGACAGGTGCGTCATGGTCAGCGCGGCGGCAGAGGAGAACTCGATGGCGAAGTCGCGATCCGAGACGGCATCAAGCGAGTTCTCACAGACGGCCTCAAAATTGAGCAGTTCTGCGGTGTAGTGACGGTCCACCGGGAAGGTGGTGCCAGCCAGCGCGGCCGAGCCCAGCGGCATGCGGTTGACGCGGCGGCGGGCGTCAGCGAAACGTTCGGCATCGCGGCCCAGCATTTCTACATAAGCGAGCATGTGGTGGCCAAAGGTCACCGGTTGCGCCACTTGCAAGTGGGTAAAGCCCGGCATGACGGTGGCGGCGTGTTTCTCGGCCAGATCCAGCAGCGACAATTGCAGGTCGTGCACCTGGCCAATCAGCATGTCGATGGCGCCGCGCAGGTACAGGCGGATATCGGTGGCCACCTGGTCGTTACGGCTGCGGCCGGTATGCAGACGCTTGCCGGCATCACCGATTTTCTCGGTCAGGCGGCGCTCGATGTTCATGTGCACGTCTTCCAGGTCCAGCGACCATTCAAACGTGCCGTGGCGGATTTCGTCCAGGATGTCTGCCATGCCGGACTGGATGGCGCGCAGATCGTCAGCAGAGAGCACACCAGCGCGTTGCAGCATGGTGGCGTGGGCCAGCGAGCCCTGAATATCCACTTCCGCCATACGCTTGTCGAAATCGACGGATGCGGTGTAGCGCTTGACCAGATCGGACACTGGTTCGGTGAAGCGGCCGGACCAGGCTTTCTTGGAATCCTGCATTGGGCAAACCCTGGAAACACGAAAAGAGGGGAGTGATTATATGACGGTCGCGCTTCTGTTGCACTGCACCGTCCCTTCCTGGGAAGCAAAATTCCCCTTTATTATCTGCGGCAAGCCCGAAACAGGGTGCTAGAATTCGGCCATTTGCCGCCACTGGCACCACTTTGGGCGGCGTTAACCGTCTGGCGACTGAAAAACGCCTTTCGGTCCTGGATGCAAATCGGTACGCTGCGGATTACGGTAAAAACCCGGCCAGGCTGGCGCAATTGTCAGCATGGCTGGCGGGACAGGCGTTGAGGACAAGCGCCGGAGAAGGAATACATGAGTAGAGACATGAAACGCACCCGATCAAGTGGGAACGCCTCACGCGGGGGCGGCGGGGGAGGCGGCGGTTCTTTGTTGACGGGGCTTGTGCTGGGTGCACTGGTCGGCGTCGCAGTGGCCGTTGGCGTGGCTTTTTATATCAATCGCGGCACCAATCCGTTTGCGAACAAGGTATCGGCGCCGCCGCCTGATGCGGTGTCCAGCGCGCCGGTTACCGTGGCCAATCAGCCAGAAGTCTTACGCCCGCAAGGTGAGGGTAAGGACGTAGCGCAACCGCTGCCGCAAACGGTGACGCCGGTTGCTTCTGCCCCTGCGGCCAAAAATGCCAGCGACGGCGAACGTTTTGATTTTTACAAAATGTTGCCGGCAATGTCAGATAAAAGCGACAACAAGGCCCCGGCCAGCAAGAAGCCGGTTCAGCCCGATGCCACGCCGCCGGCCACGGTCGAAGCGCCTAAAGGGGCGTACCTGCAAGTGGGTGCGTTCCAGGACGAACAGGAAGCCGACAACCTGAAGGCCAAGCTGGCGCTGATCGGTATTGAAGCGCGTATCCAGACCGTGGAAACCCAGGACAAGGGCGTGTGGCACCGCGTGCGCGTGGGCCCGTTTACCAGCGTGTCGGATATGGACAAGGCCCGGGCTGATCTGAAGGCCAACGGCATTGTCAGCGCCCAGGTGAAAGCCCAGTAAACCGGGCTTGCCGGTCTTTCGTTGAAGACGGGTCAAAAAAATTTTTGCCGGCATTGAATCTGAACGGGTAACGATGGTCTGAGCCGTCGTTGCCACCTCAAACACAAAGGAAAGTTAGCAATGACTCGCTGGATCAAATCGCTGTTGCTGGCTGTGGGTTTTGTCGCCGCGACTGCAGCCCAAGCCGATATCAAGGAAGGCACGGAATACAAGCTGATGGCCCAACCGGTGCCGGTGCAGGTGCCAGGCAAGATCGAGGTGATCGAGTTCTTCTGGTACGGCTGCCCGCATTGCTTCCATGTTGAGCCGTATGTTGAACAATGGGCGGCCAAGCTGCCGTCTGATGTGAACTTCATCCGTTATCACGTGGTCTGGCAAGGCCGCAGCGATATCGAAGCGCACGCCAAGATTTTCATTGCGCTGAACCAGATGGGCATTGCCGGCAAGTACCAGCAAGCCGTGTTCAACGCCATCCAGCGTGACGGCATTGAACTGCGCCGCGAAGAAACCCTGTACGACTGGGTGAAGAAGCAAGGCATTGACGTGAACAAGTTCAAGGCCGCCTACACCTCATTCTCTGCTGCCGCTGAAGTGGGCAAGCTGGCGCAACTGGTGGATACCTACCATATCGATGGCGTCCCGACCTTCATCGTCAACGGCAAGTTTGTGACTGCGCCGTCCATGGTGGGCAAGGAAGACGGTACCGTGCTGACCGTGATTGACCAGCTGATCGCCAAAGAGCGCGGCAACAAGAAGCCGGCCGCTGCTACGGGCGAAACCAGGAAGAAAAAGTAAGACTGACTGCATGATGTGCCGGTTGCCCGGCACCACTGCCAAAAAAAACGCCTGGTTGCTGCCAGGCGTTTTTGTTTATGGGGATAGCGCGCAGGGGTGTCTGCTCAGGCTGGCCCCAGCCACTGCGCCAGCGGGCCGGGCAAGCTGCGGAGCAACTGGTCCCAGTCGGTCGCATCCAGCCGGTTCTTCAGATGCAGGCCCAGTTCGGTATCGCCATCAATCTGCAGACGGCGCTGGAAGAACAGCGTATCGGGGTCTGACTCTTGCCGCATCATGGCCACAAAATCGCGCCAGCCGGCGCGCAGGGTGACATCGCCCGGGCGCCGCAGGGCAATGAAGCGCTGGCCATCGTGGCCCAACGTCATCCCGATGGCGGGTTCGGTCAGGGCAATGCGAATGGCGCGGCCAGCCAGCCAGGCAAAATCTTCGTCTTGCCACAAACGCGGGGCGAGCCGGTTAAGGATGAAGGCGGCAACGCGGGCCGGCGGTGCCTCCGGCAGGCGGGGCAGGGCTTTGGCGGGGAGGGTCGTGAAAAAGCGGATCATCTGGTGCTCCCGGTGATGTGCGCCAGCCCGGCCTGGCCGTGCCAGTAGCCGTTGGAGACGCCTTCTGGCTGCCAGGCCGCAAAATCCGGCGTGACGGCGGTGCCCGCCAGCGCGGCGGCCCACGCGGCAATCCACTCGGCGGTGTACTGCGCTTGCGGGCTGATGCGCACCGCGTCTACGCCGCTGGCGGCAAGGTCCGGCAGGTCATGCCACAGGCTCTGGCAGGTGGCCGACTGGGTCTGGATGCCGTTGATACGCAAGAACGGTTGCCCGTCCCGCGTGTGTACCGGCAAGCCATCCGGGTGCTCAATGCAGCGGAATTCGCAGGCGTCCTTGTTCAGATCGAAATGGCGGGCGGTAAAGCAGCGCGCTGAAAACGCCAGCGGTGCGTGGCCATGGGCGAACACTTCGGTGGGGATGGTACAGGTGCGTTCGGCCAGCAACTGGCGTAGCGCAACGGCCGACATTTCCAGCGCCGGTACCCAGCCCACCGCGCCCATGCTGGCGTACCAGTCCAGTGTGGCGCCGTTGTAGATATTCAGATGCGGCCCGGCAATGATGGGCGCGCCGGCCTCATGGGCGACACGCACGGCGCCCATGTCGTTGGCTTCCAGGGCAAAACCGGCTTCGGCCAGTTTGCGCAGGCTGATCAGATCCCCGGCCGATTCCAGCAACGCCTGCGAACACAACACGACGGTTTTGCCAGCGGTCTTGAGGTCTTGCGCCAGCGCGATCCAGTCGGCAGTACGCAGTTCATGGCGCCGGGCGCAGACCACTTCGCCCAGGTAAATGGTGTCAACCGGCCAGTGGGCGGCGGCGGCATAGAAGTCCAGCACTTGCTGGCGCGGCCAGTAGTAGAGCAGCGGGCCAAGGGTGAGTTTCATGATTGCCTCCTTGTATGCGGCTCAGCGCCACGGACGGTGATAGGCGCCCAGCGTTTGCTGATGGCCTTCGGAAATCGCGGTCAGCTCTCTTTGCCACTCCGGGCGCACGCTGTAGCGGTCCTGGCTGGCCGCATCAATGGCGGCACGCAACACGCGGGTGACCTGGGCGGTGTAGGTGGGGCTACGCTGGCGGCCTTCGACCTTGATGGCCGCCACGCCCATGCGGATCAGCTCCGGCAGGATGGACAGCGTATTGAGGCTGGTGGGCTCTTCCAGCGCGTAATAGGTGTCGCCGGCCACATCAAACCGGCCTTTGCATAGCGTTGGATAACCGGCGGGTTCATCTTTGCCGAAGCGGTCAATCAGCATGCCGTTGAGCCGGGCATGCAGCGTGTCGCCGTGTTGATCCCAGCGCACATGCGCGGCGGGCGAACAGACGCCGTGCGTGTTGGGCGATTCCCCCGTCACCCACGATGACAGCGCGCAGCGGCCCTCGGCCATGACGCACAGACTGCCAAAGCCGAATACTTCGATCTCGACCGGGGTATGCGCGGCTACGTATTCCACTTGCGGCAAAGTCAGCACCCGCGGCAAAACCACGCGCGAAATGCCGAAGTGCTCATGCGCCAGGTTGATGGCGTCGGCGTTGGTGGCCGACCCCTGAACCGAGAGATGGCGTCGCAGCGCCGGCCAGGTACGCGCGGCGTAATCCAGCAGACCGGGATCGGCCATGATGACGGCGTCGGCGCCCAGTTCTGCGGCGCGATCAACCGCGCGGTGCCAGTGGCTGGTCTGGCCGGCTTGCGGGTAGGTATTGATGGCCACCAGCACTTCGCGCCCGTTGCGATGGGCGTAGGCCACGCCTTCGGCCAGTTGGGCGTCGGTGAAATTCAACCCGGCAAAATTGCGGGCATTGGTGGGGTCTTTGAAGCCGACGTAAACCGCGTCGGCGCCGTGATCGACGGCTTTTTTCAGCGCCGGCAAACTGCCTGCCGGGCAAACGAGATGAGGACCACGCATGATGCGCTCCGCCGAGGGTGGCAAAGCGCAGGAGCTTAGGCGCGTTGGCGCCGGTTGCTTTTAATCCAGGTCAAACCGGATTCTTGTAATCAGACCCAGGTTTGATGAGAAACAGCCCGGTGTGGCACACCGGGCTGTATTTACGCGTGCGCTCAGGCTGGCCAGCTTTGGCCGAATTCCTGCTCGAAGCGGGCTTTGACGTCGGCCAGCACCACATCGTGGTTTTGCGCGCCGCGGCGGGCAATTTTCAGGGCGCCCAGCAAAGAGGCCAGGCGGCCGGTGCTCGGCCAGTCCCAACCGTGGCTGATGCCGTACAACAGGCCGGCACGGAACGCGTCACCACAACCGGTCGGGTCGACCACCGCTTCGGCCGCAACCACCGGAATGCGGTGGATTTCGCCATTGGCGTAAATTTCAGAGCCTTCGCCACCGTAGGTCACGATCAGCGCTTTTACCTTTTTGGCCAGATCAGGAATCGATACCCCGCAACGGCGCGACATGACTTCGGCTTCGTAGTCATTCAGCGTCAGGTAGTCGGCCTGTTCGGTCATCTCCATCAGTTCGTCGCCCGAGAACAGCGGCATGCCCTGACCCGGATCGAAAATGAACGGCACGCCGGCCTCGGCCAGCTGGCGGCACCGCGCCTGCATACCCAGCTTGCCATCCGGCCCGACAATCCCCAGCTCTACCGGTACGCCGATGTCTTTGCTATTGATGAAGTGCGAGAAATTCATCGCGCCCGGGTGGAAAGCGGCGATCTGGTTATCGTCCAGGTCGGTCGTGACAAAGCATTGTGCGGTGAAGTGTTCCGGCAATTCCTTGATACCGGCGCGCGAAATGCCTTGTTGATCCAGGCGCGCGGCGTAGGGGCCGAAGTCGCTGCCCACGGTGCCCACCATCAGCGGATCGCCACCCAGGCCCTTGAGCGTGTAGGCAATGTTGCCGGCGCAGCCGCCCAGCTCACGGCGCATTTCCGGCACCAGGAAAGAGATGGAGATAATGTGCAGCTGGTCAGGCAGCAGGTGGTTCTTGAACTGGTCCTGGAACACCATGATGGTGTCGTAGGCAATGGAACCGCTGATCAGAATGGCCATGGCGTGCTCAAATAAAGTTGGATGTAAACGATGGCGGCATTATGCCACCGCCGTCTGTGCAAAAGGCTGAGCGTTGCAGCGGGTGTGCAGGAAAATGACGAACCCGCGCGCCAGCGGCGTCAGCTGGCCAGCGGCCGCACCCACTGCAATGGTTCTTTGCTGTGCATGAAGGTGGCAAAGTCATCGGCCAGGTGCTGGCCCAGATCGATGGCTTTTTTCCAGTCGCGCTCCCGCTCTGCATCACGCCCGGCGTAGCGGCCGAAGTCCTTGCGGCTGGGCACGCGGCCGTTGGGCAGCAGTTGCAGGAACTCGGCCGTGGGCGTCATCAGCAAGGTGCGGTGCAGATAACGCGGCTTGCGCCAGGGCAAGAACTGATCCAGCCAGCCGGTTGTTACGCGGTGCGAGAAATGCGGCAGCAGCAGCAAGCCTTCCGGCTGGTTGAGTGCCAGATCCATATGGTAGTCAATCAAACCGCCATCCAGATACGCGCCCGCCGGGGCGCCGGGAATGTCGCGCACGGTTTCCAGCACGCCCGGAATGGTGCCGCTGGCCAGCAAGGCGGCGGTAAAGTTGGTTTGATCCAGGGCGATGGCGGTATCGCCAAAGCCGTCATCCATAAACCGGGTGGGCGTCTGGCCGGTATGAAACACCACGCGCTGGAAATAATCTGCCATGTTGCGCCGGCCGCGGGCATTGGCCAGCACCGCGCGCCCCAGCGCCAGTTTGTCCCGGCCGCTGCCGGTGCCATCCACGCCGTTCAGGCCGCGGGCGGTCAGAATGGAAAGATGGATGCGCGGGTTGGCCAGAATCTGCGCCACGCCATCGGCACCCAGCATGCTGTCCATGATCTCTCTGGCCACGCGGGTAACTTCTGCCGGTGTCGGCTTGAGGCTGTAACGCTGCGCCAGGTAGGCGGCTTCAAAGCGATCCAGCCCGGCCAGCGGGTCTTGTACCGCAGCGGCAGCCAGACGCCAGGCACCAATCGAGGCACCCACCGCGTGCAGCGCCCGCGTGCGTTGCGGCAACCACTCGCCAAACAGCACCCGGTCCAGCCGCGCCAGCACCTGCCATTTGGGGCCGCCGGCCGCCGCGCCCAGATGCGAGAACAAATCAGCCTTGAAGCCTTCGGCCCCGATTTGCTGATACGCCTGCGGGCCGGCAGAGATCTCCAGATATTTCATCTTGTTATGCGCCGGTATCCGGTTCGCTGTTCAGGGCCACGATCTGGGCCTCGGTCAGATAACACCACTCGCCCTCGGCCAGGTTGAGCGAGGACAGCGTCAGGCCGCCAATCGCCACGCGGGTCAATGCGGCGCAATGATTGCCGGCGGCGGCCAGCATGCGTTTGACCTGATGATATTTGCCCTGGTCGAGCATGATTTCCAGATGCAGCGGATCAACCAGCCTGGCCGAAAGCGCCGCAATCGGTGCGGGTTCATCATGCAGTTGCACGCCGCTTTGCAGTTCGTCCGCCAGCGCCTGGGTGGCGGGCTCGGCCAGCGTTGCCAGGTAGGTCTTGGGCTGATGGTGGCGCGGGTGCGATTGCGCATGAATGAACGCGCCGTCATCGGACAGCAGGATCAGGCCGGTGGTGTCATGATCCAGCCGGCCGACGGGCTGCACGTCGCGCCAGCGCAGGGGCTCGGGCAGCAGCGTCAGAATGCCGGGGTGATGGCTGGGCTTGCGCGAGCACTCGTAGTTGGGCGGCTTGTTGAGCGCCGCATACACTTGCGCGCGGTAAGGCCAGTCTTCCTCGCCGAACAAGGTGATAACAAGGCCGTCCGTTTCCACCACGGTGCGCCAGTCGTCTATGACCTCGCCGTTGATGGAGACGTCGCCGTCGGTAACCAGCTCGCGGCAGCCTTTGCGGGTGCCGAAGCCTTGGGATTGGAGAATGCGATCGATTGCCAGTTTCATGTACGCAACTTTAACGCGCCCACGCGCGGATAAAAAGCGCCGTTACACTACGCTTTGTGCACTGCCTGGTTCCGTGTTGCCATGATCTCCCTGCAAAACCTGCTGACTGACATCCGCGCCTGTCATCAATGCGCTGATTTGCCGCTGGGCCCGCGCCCGGTGCTGGTGGCTGATGCGCGCGCGCCGATCTTGTTGATCGGGCAGGCGCCGGGCACCAAAGTGCATGCCAGCGGCGTGCCGTGGTCGGACGCCTCAGGCAAGCGATTGCGCCAGTGGCTGGGCGTGGACGAGGCCACGTTTTATGATCCGGCCCGCTTTGCCATTGTGCCGATGGGGTTTTGCTACCCGGGCAAGGGCAAGTCTGGCGATCTGCCGCCACGGCCAGAATGCCGGGCGTTGTGGCATCCGCAACTGCTGCCTTTGCTGGCTGGCGTCAAACTGGTGCTTGCGATTGGTCAATACGCCCAGGCGTTTTATCTGGGTGACGCCCGCAAGGCTGATCTGACTGCCACAGTTCAGGCCTGGCGTGACTACGCCCCGCAGACCTTTGTGCTGCCGCATCCCAGCCCGCGCAACCAGTTGTGGTTAAAGCGTAATCCGTGGTTCGAGCTAGAGGTCATCCCCGCTTTGCAGGCGCAGGTTGCCGCCGTGCTGACCAACGGAACGCTAGCCAGTTCAAATATTTCTTGCCAAAAATAGTACAACTATTTACTATTTATTCATGAACGAAATCCATGATCAGACCGATATCCCCAGCTTTGCGGATATCGAAAACCGCATTGACCGTGTTTGCTCCCGTGTTCCCGGCAGCAACCGTCAGGCGGTGTTGCTCAAAATGCTGCTGCAGCACGTGGCCGGCGGTTTTAACTCGCGCATGAATCAGGTGCTGCGTGAATACGGCCTGAACCGCATCAGTTTTCTGGCGCTGATCATGCTGGTCAGCTCGCAAGGCAAGCCGCTCAACCCCTCTGATCTGGCCGAAGCCACCGGGGAATCCCGTGCCAATGTCACGCGGATTTGTGATGAGCTGGTGGCCAAGGAACTCCTCTCCCGCGAGCCCAACCCGGAAGACCGCCGCCGCATTGACCTTTATCTGGCCCCGCATGGCGACGAACTGGTCAAGGAACTCCTGCCCAAAATCCAGGATTACGCATTCGTGGCGTTCAAGGTGCTAAGCGACGACGAACGCGACCAGCTGGAAGTCATCCTGAAAAAACTGCTGGCCGGTTTCGCCTGAGCCATTGTTTGTAAACAGAATCCATAAAAGTGGTTGGTTGATTTCGGCCACTTTTTTTTGCTCAAATAATTTAACTTTTGATTATAACGCCATGAAACAAAAGCTTGCATTTGGCATATTGGTATTGCTGGCGGGTTGCGCCAGCATCCCGGATGACCATCCGACAGTACAGATGCGCGACGCCGCCGCTGCGCAGCTTTCCACCCAGCTCAAGCTGGCACAGGAAGGCTGGCCCGCCGCCCGCTGGTGGACGCGTTATCACGATGATCAACTGAACGCGCTGGTTGATGCGGCCCTCAAGGGTTCGCCGTCGCTGGCTGTGGCGCAAAGCCGCGTGGCGCTGGCCCAGACCGCCGTCAGCCAGGCGCGCGCTGCCGATGGCATCAACGTGGATGCCAGCGTCAGGGCCACGCGTGAGCTGACCTCCAAGTACGGTATCTACCCGCCGCCGCTGGCCGGTAACTGGATTACCGACACCGAGCCGATGATCAATGCCTCTTACGATTTTGACTGGTGGGGCAAGCACAAGGCCGAGATCTCTGCCGCGCTGGGCGAAACCGCCGCTGCCCAGGCCGATTACGCCGCCGCAGAACAACAACTGACTGCAGCTGTCGCCGAGGCGTATTTCGACTGGCAAGCCGACCAGGCCCGCATTCAGGTGGTGGAACAACAGCGCGACGTGCAAGACCGTCTGCATCAGATCGCCGCCCGCCGGGTGCAAAGCGGTCTGGATACCGATGCCGTGCAACGCAGCGCACGCGGTGACGTGGCCAACCAGGACAGCGTGATTGCCCAGTTGCGCACCAGCGAACGCAAAGACCGCGAAGCCCTGCGCGCGCTGGTCGGTGCAACCGGTGATGTGACCAGCATTGATCAACTCAAGGCTATCCCGCTGCCGGCGTCGGCCGGGGGTGTGCCGACTGATCTGGGCCTGAATCTGCTGTCGCGTCGCCCGGATCTGCAAGCGGCGCGCTGGCGGGTTGAAGCCAGCGTGAAGCGCACAGAAGCCGACAAGGCCGCGTTCTATCCGGATATCAATATCTCGGCGTTCATTGGTTTCTCCAGTATCAGTCTGGATGACTTCCTCAAGCGCGGTACCCGCACCATGGGCATCACGCCGGGCATCAGCTTCCCGATTTTCGATAACGGTCGTCTCTCGGCCGGTCTGCAGGGTGATCGCGCCCAGCGTGACGTGATCATCGCCCAGTACAACCAGGCGCTGGTCAACGCGGTGCAGGACGTGGCCAACCAGGGTATCGCCCTGCAAGGTCTGGCCGATCAGGAAAAAGCCATGACGGCGTACCTGCGTGCCTCTGAAGCCGTGCGCGACAACCAGCAACGCCGCATGCAGAACGGCCTGACCGATCAGGGTTCCGTGCTGCGCGCCCAGTTGCCGGTGCTGATGATCCAGGAACAGTTGCTGATTCTGAAGAACCGCCAGCTTGCTGCTGAAATCGGCCTGACCCACGCACTGGGTGGTGGCTACGAAGCGCCAGCAGATACGGTTGCCAAAGCGAACTGAACAGACTTGATTGAAGCGGCTGGCGGTTTGCCGGCCTGATGAAAATAAACAGGGGGTGGCTAACAAAATTCTGCTGGCAAGCGAGTGCGCCACAGCCAGCAGGATTTTGTTAGCCGCCCCGATTCCGGAGATATTTGCAATGACCACCGAAACCAACGCAGCCCAACCGGCAGAGCAAAAACGCCGCAAGCCGGTGATGGCGATCCTGACCACCGTGTTCGTGCTGGCAGGCATTGGCTATGGCATTTACTACGCGACCGTGTTGTCGCAACGTGAAGAAACCGACAACGCCTACGTCGGCGGCAACCTGGTGACGCTGACCAGCCAGGTGACCGGCACCGTGACGGAAATCCGCGCGGACGAAACCCAGTTTGTCAAAGCCGGTGAAGAACTGGTGAAGCTGGACCCGGTCGACGCCAAAGTGGCGCTGGCCCAGTCTGAAGCCGCCCTGGGCGATGCCGTGCGCCAGTTGCGCCAGCAATACGCCAACGCCGCGCAATATGACGCTGCCCTGGCCCAGCGCAAGATCGATCTGGCCAAGGCGCAAGACGACCTGAACCGTCGCGCCCCGCTGGCCGCGGACCATACCGTGTCGAGCGAAGAAGTCTCGCACGCCAAAGACTCGGTCGAAACCGCCAAGGCCGCGCTGGATGTTGCAGAGAAACAAGCCGCTGCCGCGCATGCCTCGATTGACGGTGTGGACATCCCCAACAACCCGACCGTGCTGCGTGCCCGCGCCAATTTTGAACAAGCGTGGCTCTCGGTACAGCGCAACGCCATCGTCGCGCCGGCGTCTGGCTATGTGGCCAAGCGTGGCGTGCAGGTGGGCGCCCGCATCACCCCGGGACAATCGCTGCTGTCGATCGTGCCGCTGGATCAAGTGTGGGTAGATGCCAACTTCAAGGAATCCGAACTGCGCAATATCCGCATTGGCCAGCCGGCAAAGCTGACTGCCGATATCTACGGCGGCAAGGTCGAGTACTCCGGCAAGGTAGTGGGTCTGGGCGCCGGTACGGGTAGCGCGTTCAGCCTGTTGCCAGCGCAGAACGCCACCGGTAACTGGATCAAGGTGGTTCAGCGCGTGCCGGTACGGATTGAGCTGGACAAGAAAGAACTGGCTGATCACCCGCTGCGCGTTGGTCTGTCGATGGTGGTGGAAGTTGATACCCACAGCCGCGACGGTGCCGTGCTGTCTTCCGCACCGGAAAACAAGCCGCTGTTCAGCACCGAAGCCTTCAGCCAACCGATGCAGGAAGCCGACAAGCTGGCCGATAGCATCGTGCGCAAGAATCTGGGCAAGTGATCTTTAACGCTGACCATCACGCCACGGTTGCCTTGATCCGGCAGCTGGTGAGTTCGTGGACCGGGCTGGCCGTGCTGATGGCACTGGCATCGCTGGTGCCCGAACCGCTGCGCCTGCCGTTTGTGCGCTGGGTGGCCAGCCGTGAAAACCGCTGGATCCTTACCGTAATCAAATAGCCGGTTGTGGCCGCATCATCTGCGGCCATGACGGGCAAACTCCGTCTGGAGGCTCAACATGACTGCCAGTTCTCAGGCGGTTGCACCCAGCCCGGCGCCCTTGCACGGCGCCAAACTGGGCATGATGACCGTGGCGCTTTCGTTCGCCACGTTCATGGAAATTCTGGACACGACCATTGTGAACGTGTCCGTGCCGCACATTGCCGGTGATCTGGCGGTGGCGGCCAACCAGGGGACCTGGGCGATCAGCTCTTACGGTCTGGCCGCGGCCATTGCCGTGCCGCTGACCGGCTGGCTGGCCGGCCGCTTTGGCCAGGTCAAATGCTTTTCGATGTCCGTTCTGTTGTTCACGCTGATGTCCATCATGTGTGGTCTGGCCAATAGCCTGCCCATGCTGGTGGCATTCCGCTTCCTGCAAGGCCTCGTCTCCGGCCCGATGGTGCCGCTGTCGCAAACGCTGTTGCTGAACAACTACCCGCCCGAGAAAAAAGGCGTGGCGCTAGCGCTGTGGTCCATGACCGTCATTGTCGCGCCGATCTTTGGCCCGTTGCTGGGTGGCTATATCACCGACCAGTACAGCTGGCCGTGGATTTTCTACATCAACGTGCCGATCGGGATTGCTGCGGGGATTGCCTCCTGGCAATTGCTCAAGCACCGCGAAACGCCGACGGTGAAAAAACCGATCGACGTCGTGGGCCTGATCTTGCTGGTACTGGGTGTGGGCAGCCTGCAGATGATGCTGGATAACGGTAACGACCTGGACTGGTTCAACTCCACGTTCATTGTGACGCTGGCGGTGATTGCCACGATGGCCATCAGCTATTTTGTGGCGTGGGAACTGACGGATGAGCACCCGATCGTTGATCTGACGCTCTTGAAGCGGCACAACTTCCGCATTGGCGTGATCGTGCTGTCGCTGGGCATGTTCTGCTTCTTCGGCTCGACCGTGCTGTTCCCGCTGTGGCTGCAGACCGTGATGGGTTACAACGCCACCTGGGCCGGTATTGCTACCGCGCCGGGCGGGGTGCTGGCGCTGTTCCTGTCGCCCGTTATCGGCAAGAACATCAACAAGCTCGAACTGCGGCTGGTGTCTTCGGTGGCGTTTGCAACCTTCGCTGCCACCATGTTCTGGTACTCCGGCTTTACCCTGGAAACCAACTTTGGTTACATCGCCATGGCGCGGTTTGCCCAGGGTATTGCCATTGCGTGTTTCTTTATCCCGATCAACCAGATCATCTTGTCCGGGCTGAATGGCGGGCAAATGGCCTCGGCCTCTGGCTTGTCGAACTTCTTCCGGACCATTTCCGGCAGTTTCGCCACCGCCATCGCCGTGTTCCTGTGGGATCGGCGCCAGACGTTCAGCCATGCGCGTTTGACCGAGAACATCACCAGTGCCAGCCCGGCAACGTCGGATTATCTGGGCAAGCTGCAAGACCTGGGCGTGGCCGGGCAGTCTGCTTATGCGCAGATTGACCAGGTGATCAGCCAGCAGGCGTTCATGATCGCCACCAAGGAAGTGTTCTGGCTGCTGGGGGTGATTTTCCTCGCGCTGGTGGTGGTGGTGTGGTTTGCGCGGCCGCCGTTCGGGAATTCGGCGGGGTCTGGTGGTGGGGGGCATTGAATTTTGTCTGGCCTGGCTGGGCTGGTCACCGCTGGGTCATTCTTGCGGAGGCGGGAATCCAGTCTGGGGCGGGAAGGTTTTGTTCGTGTGCAGGGTGGATTTGGAGTGGTAGCGACAATCCACCTTTGCGGTAGTAACGGCGTGTGTTAGCGCCTGACGGCGCGGGTGTTTTGATACCGGCGGTGGCCGGAGCACGTTACTTTCTTTGCGTCGCCAAAGAAAGTAACCAAAGAAAGGCGACCCCGGCGACTGCGCTCGCTGCGCGAGTTCCCTGTGCTTCTCGCAAGGCGCGGCTGGCTCCAGGGAACTCGGGCTAAAGCCCTCAAACACCCTTACGCCGAAACCCCGCGCCTTGCTGCGATGCTCGGCGCAGTCAAGGGGGCCAACGTCAAAGGCAACGGCAACTACAACAGCAACTGCAACTGCAACTGCAACAGCGACAGCCGCAGTGATGGTCGGGTTCTTTGCCCGCAAGGATGACTTGCGTCGCCCCCAACTTCGTCATTCCCGCGAAGGCGGGAATCCAGTTGCGATGCGGGCAAGTCCGCAAGCATTGAATGAAGGAAGCGGTAGAGGCCAACCTTTACCGGCAGTAGCGCCACAGTATCCGGGCAGGCCGATGCATCGCTGCCCCATCCGCCTCATGCGCCGTGCCAGGTGCGGGCGAGATGATGAGAGCCCGTTGCCGTTTAACCGGCCGGGTTTTTCTTTGGAAAAGAATGCGTGGTATATTTTCAGTAGAAAAAGGAGATCCACCATGACCGCTCTGCAAAAACCGACACCGCAAGAAGAAGCCGTGGTGACCCGGGCCGTGGTGCGCACGGCTGAGAAGCTGGATTTCCGTCAATCTGACCTGGGCCGTTTGCTGGGTTTGTCTGGTGCCAGTGTCAGCCGTATGGTGCACGGCCAGTATGAACTCAACATTCACCGGCCCGAGTGGGATGTCGCGCTGGCGCTGATCCGCGTGTACCGCTCGTTGTCGAGCATTCTGGGCGGGCAGGAGGATTTGATCCGCCGCTGGATGCACTCGCCCAATACCGATCTGGGCGGCGTGCCGTCCGATATCCTGCGCCGTGGTGCGGCGGGTCTGTTTCAGGTAGGCATTTATCTTGATTCCATGCGCGGCCGTATCTAACGCAGAAGTCACGCTCAAGCCCTGGCGTTCGGTGGAAACCCAGCGCGAAGTGGCAACGCTGGCGCTGGTGGATAACGATCCGGACGAACAAGCGCTGCTGGAAGCCATTCTGGACGACAACAAGCCGCCGTTGCCGGCCGAAGCCAGCAAGTTGCATTACCTGCTGGCGACGCCGTTCCGTTATCCGGCGCATCCGCCCAATGGCAGCCGCTTTGTGCGGCCAGGGGCGCTGGGGATGTTGTATGCGGCCAATCACAAAGTGACCGCCATGGCTGAATCCGGCTACTGGCAGCATCGGTTTAACCGGGCGTCTGAAGGCCTGCGCGATACGCACGTCACGCTGGCGCGTACCTTGTTCCAGATCAGTGTGGCGGGCAAGGCCATAGACCTGACGCAGCCGCCGTTCAGTGATCACGCCGAATTGTGGAACCAGCCCGATAACTACGCCTCAACGCACGAACTGGGCAGCGCCGCGCGTGAGGCGGGTAATGTAGATCTGATCCTGTATGAATCCGTGCGCGATCCGGACCACGGCGTGAATGTGGCGGTGGTGAATGTGCGCGCGTTTCGTCGCAAAAAGCCGCTGGCCAGCGAAGAATGGCATTTGACCCTGCAAGGGCCCAATGTGCTGTTCCGGCGTGGTGAAGAAACCATCGCTTTCAAATTTGACTGAGCGGCCTGCTTAGTCGTCCAGCCCGTCTTCCGGTGTATCGGCCAGTGCCAGGTAAGCGCGCACTGCGCCCGTGGTTTCGTCGCTGCGGTTGATCCGCACCAGGCTGGCCGACAGCGCAGGATGCATGATGGCGCGGTAGGTCATGCCAGGCATGGCGATTTCCGCCAGCGAGGCCGGCACCAGCGCCACTCCCAGGCCGGCAGCAGCCAGCGCCACCACGCTCAGTGTATTGCTGGCGCGGTGGGCAATTACCGGCTCACGCCCGAACTCGGCCCGCAGTACATCCAGCACGCCGTCGCTGTCTTCCTGCGCGCTATAAATGATCAGCGGCTGCGCGGCGATATCCGACAAGCCGATATGCACCCGGCTGGTCAGCGGGTGATCGGTCGCCATGGCCGCCAGCAAGGGCCATTCGCCTACCTGCACCACATCCAGCCCCGGCGTGGCCAGCCCGCCGTGATCCGGGCAGTAGGCGACGTCGATCCGCCCGGCCAGCAGCGCATCCAGTTGTTCTTGCGGCGGCACCTCCACGACCTCTAGCCCGGCGTGCGGATAGGCGCGGTGAAACCGGTGCAGGTCGGTTACCAGCTGGCCGCTGAACACGGCGTTGCCGGCAAAGCCGATGCGCACGGTGCCCAACTGGCCGCTGAGTGAATCCTGCACCGCCACGCGCGCGCGCTCGGCTTGCTCCAGCGTGCGGCGGGCTTCGATCAGCAAGACTTCACCGGCGGCGGTGAGTTCTACCTTGCGGCTGGTGCGTACAAACAAGGGGCCGCCCAGTTCGTCTTCCAGCGCCTTGATCTGCATGCTCAAGGCCGGCTGGACAATATGCAGCCGTTCTGCGGCGCGGCCAAAATGGGCTTCTTCGGCCACGGCCAGAAAGTAGCGGAGCTGGCGTAAATCCATACTGGATGATCAATCAGATTAAGTGATTGATTCATCATATCAATCTATTTCATTTTCGTCGCCTGATGGTCCATGCTGCATTCAACGCGGCACGTCGCCGCACACGGAAAAAGGAAATCACCATGGACACAGCACGCCTTGCCGACCGCCAGCACATTGCCGATCTGATGACCGGCTGGATGTTCCGCGACCTGGCCCAGTGGGACAAACTGCGCGGCCTGTTTCACGCCGATGGCCGCATCGAGATCACCTGGTTTGACGGTCTTGCCAGTGATTTTGTCGATGCATCCATGCGCATGGGCAAGTCTGACCTGCGCACCAAGCATGTGGTCGCCGCACCGACGGTCACCTTCAACGGCAACCGCGCGGTGGTGGAAACCAATGCGCTGATCCTGGGCGAGAACGTCAAGCTGGGGCTGGGTTGCACGTGTTATTCGCGCTTTTATGATCAGGTGGAACAACGTGATGGCGTGTGGGGGATTGTCCAGCGCCATGCCATTTACGACCTGGGCACTTTCAATTTTCCGCGCGGGGCGGTGGAGATTGATCTGGCCACGCTGGACCGTTACCCACGGGAGTACGCTGCGCTGGCTTATTTGCTGGATAAAAGCGGGTTTCCGGTGGAGAACGTGATGGCGACGCATGGGAGTGAGCTGGAGCGGCAGCTTAAGGTGAAGGCGGAGGGGTGGTTGAGGGGATGAGGTGGTTGTGGCCAGAGCTGGCGGGTAGGGTGGATTCGGAGCGGTGGCGGCAATCTACCTTGACTGCCTGTGGAAGCTTAACCTCGTGTTAGCGCCTTCGGCGCGGTGTTTTGATACCGGGGGTGCCCGGAGCACGGTACTTTTCTTTGGGTCGCCAAAGAAAAGTACCCAAAAGAAAGGCGACCCCTGCGACTGCGCCCTTCGAGTTCCCTGCGCTTCTCGCGAAGTCCGGCTGGCTGCGGGAACTCGCTTCGCTCAAACACCCCTCCGCCGAAACCCCGGACTTCGCTGCGATGCTCGGCGCAGTCAAGGGGAGGCAAGTCAAAGGCAACGGCAACGGCAACGGCAACGGCAACGGCAACCCCAACCCCAACCCCAACTTCGCAAACCGTCTGGTTGCGGGGATCACCCCGCCATCTCGCCATTCCCGCGCGGTCAGCATCCCGTGCTGGCAATCTGCAGATTCGCGGTCCGGGCCTTCCGTCCGCCTGGCATTTTCATTCGGCGTTTACCTGATTACGACGTCATGCGGTGTCACGCACAATCGGGTTTTGAAATCGTTCTCAAAATGCGCCCGGGCGGCGTTCACCAAAATCGGGCCGCCTGAACTAGAATCTGCTGACACGCCAAATCAGAACCGTCCATGAACCTTAGAGAACTTGCAGCTCATCTCCAGTTGTCGCCTACCACTGTCAGCCGTGCGCTGAACGGGTTTCCTGAGGTCAATGCAGAGACGCGTGAACGCGTGGTAGAGGCGGCGGCGCGCCTGGGGTATCGGGCCAATACGGTGGCGCGGCGGCTGGCGACGGGCAAGACGGACAGTATTGGCATCATTTATCCGTTCGAGCCGTCTGATCTGGGTGATCCGGTGTTTCTGGACATCATCGCCGGGATTACCGAGCGCCTGGGTGAGGCGGCGATGGATCTGGTCATTGTCTCGGCCGCGCAAGAGAACGAGCTGGAAACGTACCAGCGCGTGGTGTCGGGCGGGCGGGTGGATGGCTTGATCGTCGCACGGACTGAGGTCAACGATGCGCGCTTGCAGTATCTGCAGGAGCGCAATTTCCCGTTTGTGGCGCACGGGCGCAGTGATCTGGCCAGGCCCTATGCCTGGTTCGATTACGACAACGAATACGGCATGCGGCTGGCGGTGGATCGCCTTACGGAATTGGGGCACCAGCACATTGCCTTGATCAGCGCGCCGTTGTCGCTGAACTTTGCGGCGCAGCGCCGTAGGGGTTACCTGGTGGGGCTCAATGCCGGTGGCGTGCAGGTAGAGCCGGAATTCATGATCTCTTGCGGGCTTTCGCCAGCAGAAGGCGCGGCGGCGATGAACCGTTTGCTGGCCATGCCGCAACGGCCGACGGCGGTGGTGGTCGACAACAACGTCTCTGCGGTGGGGGTGATGAGCGCGCTGCGCCAGAGCGGGCTGCATCCGGGTGAAGATATCTCTGTCATTGTCTTTGGCGGTTTGCCCACGCTGCTGGCGGACAGCATGACGGTCAGTGCGGTCATGCAACCGCGCGCGCGCCAGGCCGGCCGTACGCTGGCTGATCTGATGCTGGGCAGCCTGGCCGGCCATGACGCGCAGTCGCTCACGGCCCTGTGGAAGCCTGAACTGGTAAGCGGCAATACCGATTTGCCGCCGCGCGGTTGATGCATTTGAGCGACATCTGTCCCGCCGTTTGACGCTTTTTTCAGCAAGAACCAGGTAGTGCCGATTGTCGCCACTACGGCTTGATTGCTGGGTTTGTCGTTTCAAACCGGTTTGAATTGGGGCTATAGTAAGTGATTTACCGGAGTTTCGATCCACCCGCGTGCGGGATTAAGATGCGTCACAGTGGTTTTCAAACCGGTTTGAATGGTGTTGCAAAACGGTGTCAGGCCCGGCAAACGGGCAGGACGCGGTTTATAACTTAGCCAGCAATCCGGGCGATCCACGGTGTAGTGGATTCAATCAATGCAACACAAGTGCCATTGACCCAAACATCTGGCAGGACGTTTTGGTCAGTGACCCTGCAAGAAGATCGAAAAATGAGCACTCAACCCATCGCACAAGCCCAACAAACCGCGTCCTGGTGGCGTGGTGCCGTCATTTATCAGGTGTATCCGCGCAGCTTTGCCGATAGCAACGGCGACGGCGTGGGCGACCTCAATGGCATTACCGCCCACCTGGACTACATTGCCAGCCTGGGCGTTGATGCCGTCTGGATCAGCCCGTTCTTCAAGTCCCCGATGAAGGACTTTGGCTATGACGTCTCGGACTACCACGATGTGGACCCGCTGTTTGGCAATCTGGATGACTTTGACCGCCTGCTGGCCAAAGCGCATTCGCTGGGTCTGAAGATCATCATCGATCAGGTGCTGTCGCATACATCGGACCAGCATGCCTGGTTCAAGGCCAGCCGTCAGGATCGCACCAACGATCATGCCGACTGGTACATCTGGGCGGACCCGCAAGCCGATGGCACGCCGCCGAACAACTGGTTGTCGATCTTCGGTGGCCCGTCCTGGCGCTGGGATACCCGCCGCCTGCAGTATTACATGCACAATTTCCTGTCCAGCCAGCCGGACCTGAACTTCCACAACCCCAAGGTGCAAGATGCCATCCTGGGCGAGATCGAGTTCTGGCTCAAACGCGGTGTGGATGGTTTCCGTTTTGACGCCTGCAATTACCATTTCCACGACCCGCAATTGCGCAGCAACCCGCCGGCCACCGTGCGTGATACGGCGTCGGTCAGCGTAGAGAACCCGTACGGTTATCAGGCGCATCTGCACGACAAGACCCAGCCGGAGAACGTCGCGTTCTTGCAGCGCATCCGCACGTTGCTGGATCAGTATGGTGCGATGAGCGTGGGCGAAGTGGGCGACGACAACAGCATTGCCATCATGGCGCAGTACACCAATGGCGGCGACAAGCTGAACATGGCGTACAGCTTCAACCTCTTGACCGCCGATTTCAGCGCGGCGCATATCCGCAAGCAGGTGCAAGACCTGGAAGCGCAGATCAAGGATGGCTGGGGCTGCTGGACCACCGGCAACCATGATTCCGTGCGTGTGGTCACCCGTTGGGGCAAAGACACGCAACATCCGCGTTTTGCGCCGATGATTGTTGCCATGGAAACCGCCTTGCGTGGTTCGGCCTGCCTGTATCAGGGCGAGGAACTGGGGCTGCCGGAAGCGCAACTGAGCTTCGAACAACTGCAAGATCCGTATGGCATTACCATGTGGCCCGAATTCAAAGGCCGCGACGGTTGCCGCACGCCGATGCCGTGGCAGCACAATGCACCGCACGCCGGCTTCAGCCAGGCCGACACCTGGTTGCCCGTGGTGGCGCCGCATGTGCCGTTGGCGGTCGATACGCAAGAGCCGAACAGTGATTCCACGCTGAACGCCTACCGCCGTATTCTGCACTGGCGTAAAACGCAACCCGCGCTGATCACGGGCGATATCACGTTCCTGAAAAGTGCTGAACCGATACTCGCCTTTACCCGCAGCCAGGACGGCCACAGCATCGTCGCCGTATTCAACCTGAGCGATACCGATACCACGTTTGATTTGCCGGTGGCGGCAGCAGAACTGGCCGGCCATGGCCTGACGGGCGCCAGCCTGTCTGGCAAGACGCTCACGCTGGGGGCGTGGGGTGGCTGGTTTGGTACGGTCAAGGCGTGATGGTCCGGGATTGAGTAACAACAGGCTTGAAGAAGCCCCAGCGGCCAGGTGAGACGAGGCGTGAGCAACGCCGGATCACGACGCCGCTGAGGCTTCGATTAACAGAGAGACAGCATGGCAACAGTCAGCCTCAAAAACATTGTGAAGCGCTTTGGTGAAGTCACCACGCTGCACGGTATTGATCTGGAAATCCGCGATGGCGAGTTCATCGTGTTTGTCGGCCCGTCCGGCTGTGGCAAGACCACCTTGCTGCGTACGATTTCCGGTCTGGAAGACATCACCGAGGGTGAACTGCAGATCGGTGGCGTGCGCATGAACGAGCTGCCGCCGGTCAAACGCGGCATTGCCATGGTGTTCCAGAGCTACGCGCTGTACCCGCACATGACGGTGTTCGAGAACATGGCGTTCGGCCTGCGTCTGGCCAACATGAAAAAGGCCGAGTACACGCCGATCGTGCAGGACGTGGCCAAGGTGCTGCAGCTGGATCACCTGCTGGAACGCAAACCCAAGGAACTCTCCGGTGGTCAGCGTCAGCGTGTGGCCATTGGCCGCGCCATTGTGCAAAAGCCGGAAGTGTTCCTGTTTGACGAGCCGCTCTCTAACCTGGACGCCGCGCTGCGCGTACAGATGCGGATCTACATTGCCCAGCTGCACCGCAAACTGGGCGCCACCATGATCTACGTTACGCACGATCAGGTGGAAGCCATGACCCTGGCCGACCGCATTGTCGTGTTCCAGGCGGGCCGTCTGGAGCAGGTCGGTACGCCGACCGAGTTGTACTACGAACCGGCCAACCTGTTTGTGGCCGGGTTCCTTGGCTCGCCGGGCATGAACTTTCTCATCGGCAAGATCAGCCAGATCAACAGCCAGGAAGTCACCGTGGCCATGGCCGACGGCCAGCAAGTGCGCGTGGCGGTGGATGGCAGCAATGCCGCGGTGGGCGATGCCGTCACCGTGGGCGTGCGCCCGGAGCATCTGACGGCAGGTACGCAAGACAACTGCGTCAGCGGCAAGGTGGTGGTGCTGGAGCGGCTGGGCGATTCATCGGTGCTGTATGTCGAGCATCCGGGCAGCACGCAGCCCCTGGCGGTGCGGATTCCGGCGCTCAAGCATGTAGCGGTGGGCGAGTCGGTCACGCTGGGCTTCAAGCCCAAGCACGGGTATCTGTTTAATGCGCAGGGCATTGCCTTGCGCCGGCTGGACCCCCTGGCGGAATAGGTATCACCAATACTCTTGGGCTGGCTGCGTTATGCGCGCATGTCTTGCCGGCAAAAGGGTTCTGGCGATCCTGAATCGTCCGGGGTTGGGGTAACGGCAAGTCGACCTGGTATGACTCTGTAATCCGGGGCGGATTTGCGGTTTTCTCACTCTCAAAACTCTGAAAATACATTGATGGAGAGTCACATGGATATGTCGAGCAGTCGTTTGGGTCGGGTTGTCGTATCGTCGGTTGCCGCCGCTGTAATGGGTCTGGGCGCCATGTCTGCGTTTGCCGGCGAGCCGGGCAAGCTGTTGATCTGGACCAACGGCGACAAGTCGTACAAAGGCCTGATGGCCATTGGTGCTGAATTCACCAAGGCCACGGGCGTGCAAGTGGTGGTGGAGCGTCCGGAAGACGCCCCCAACAAGTTCCAGCAAGCTGCTGCTGCTGGCAAGGGCCCTGATATTTTCATCTGGCCGCATGACCGTATGGGCGAGTGGGCTACGGCCGGTCTGTTGAGCCCGATCAACCCGAGCGCCAAGGTCAAGGGCGAAATCGATCAGCTGGGCTGGAAAGCCTGGACCTCCGGTGGCAAGACCTGGGGCTACCCGATCGCCATCGAAGCCGTGGCCCTGGTGTACAACAAGGACCTGGTACCGACTCCGCCCAAGTCGTTTGACGACGTGATCGCGCTGGACAAAAAACTGTCCGGTCAGGGCAAGAAGGCCATTCTGTGGGACTACACCAACACCTACTTCACCTGGCCGCTGCTGGCTGCCGGCGGTGGCTACCCGTTCAAGCTCAAGGCTGACGGTACTTACGATGCCAACGACGTCGGCGTGAACAACGCTGGTGCAGTGGCCGGCATGAACACCCTGATGAAGCTGATCAGCACCGGTGCCATGCCCAAGAGCGCTTCCTACGCTGAAATGGAAGCCGGCGTGAACCAGGGCAAGATCGGCATGATGATCACCGGCCCGTGGGCCTGGGAAAACCTGAAGAAGAGCAAGATCAACTTCGGCGTAGCCCCGATCCCGACCGTGAACGGCAAGGCTTCGGCCCCGTTTGTTGGCGTGCTGGGTGCCATGGTGGTGCAATCGAGCCCGAACAAGGATCTGGCGGTCGAGTTCCTGGAAAACTACATGCTGTCGGTCAAGGGCCTGAAGACCATGAACGACGACGTGCCGCTGGGCGTACCGGCCAACAAGGCGTTCTACAACGAACTGAAGTCTGATCCGAACATTGCCGCCACCATGAAGAGCGCGCAAGCCGGCAACCCGATGCCGAACAACCCGGAAATGGGCAAGTTCTGGTCGACCATGGCCACCACGCTGCAAAACATCACTCAAGGCCGTCAAGGCGTGAAGGATGGTCTGGACGCAGCTGCCGCCAAGATCAAGGCCAAGTAAGTCGATGTGAAGGGTGAGGTGAGCGGGGCGAGGTGTTGCCCTGCTGCCTGATCCGGCTGTATCGAGGCCGGTTTGATGACGCTGCCACGTGATGGAACCGGCCGGCAATTCCAGAAAACTGACGGCGCCGGGGTAATGATTTACCCCGGTTCTGGCAGACCAGGACCGTAGTACCACTGCGCCTTCGCGCGGTGTTCTGTTCATTCAAGGGAAGTTCCGGGGCATCGAGCTACCGGCAAGGACTACCGCAATGCAAAGCAAACTGGCCCGCTGGGCCGGCTCCGTGCTGGGGCTAGTGCTGATTCTGGCATCAATCTGGTTGATCACGGCGGTGTTCCGCTCGGGTCATACCTGGGTTGCGCTCACCTTTACTGTCATTCTGGCAGGCTCGATCTGGCTGCTGGCCTCGCCGCGCCTGTATCCGTGGCGCTATCTGTATCCGGGCGTTTTTGCTGCGCTGGTGTTTGTCGTGTTCCCGGCGCTTTATACCGTGAGCATTGGATTTACCAATTACAGCTCCACCAATTTGCTGACGTTTGACCGGGCGACACAGTATTTCCTGGATCAAACCTATTCTGCCGGCGGCGATGCGCTGGATATGGCCATTTACCCTGCCGGCAACGATGCGCGCGTGTTCCTGACCGCCGCCGACGGCCATAGCTGGGTGTCGGACGCCATCAATCTGGACAAGCCCACCGGCAAACCGGTTGAACTCAAGGTGGCCCCGGCCACGGCGGCACCGGCAGGCGAAAAAATCGCCATCCGTGGCGTGATTGCCCTGCAGCCGGCGCTGAAAGAACTGCGCATCAGCGTGCCGGATCATGTCTCGAAATACCAGATTTCCGGGTTCTCCAAAGTCTCGCCCTCGGCGCCGCTGTTCCAGCAAAACGCTGATGGTTCGCTGAAGAACCTGCAAACGGGCGATGTGCTCAAGCCCAATATCAAGACTGGTTTTTATGAAACCACAGCGGGCGAGAAAGTCGCGCCGGGCTTTACGGTCAAAGTCGGGCTGGCCAACTTCACCCAGCTCTTTACCAGCACCCAGTTCCGCGGCCCGCTGCTGAAAATCTTTGTCTGGACGGTCTCGTTTGCCGCCGGCACGGTGTTGCTGACCTTTGTGGTGGGTTTCTTGCTGGCGGTGGCGCTCAGCTGGGAGTCGCTCAAGTTCCGGGGCATTTACCGCGTAGCGCTGTTCCTGCCGTACGCCGTGCCGGGGTTTATCTCCATCCTGATCTTCCGGGGCCTCTTTAACGAGAACTTCGGCGAGATCAACTATGTGCTCCACTCGCTGTTCGGCATCAAGCCAGAGTGGTTCTCCAACCCGTGGCTGGCGCGCGCCATGCTGCTGATCGTGAATACCTGGCTGGGTTATCCGTACATCATGTTGCTGGTGATGGGGCTGATCAAATCCATCCCGTCCGATCTGTACGAGGCCTCGGCCATTCATGGCGGCGGTGCCTGGACCAATCTGTCGCGCATTACGCTGCCGCTGATTGCCAAGCCGATCATGCCGCTGCTGCTGGCCAGCTTTGCCTTCAACTTCAATAACTTTGTGTTGATCTCGTTGTTGACCGCTGGCGGCCCGGACTTTGCCGACAGCCTGACCCCGGCCGGTTCTACCGACATTCTGGTCAGTTACACCTACCGCATCGCCTTCCAGGATTCCGGCCAGAACTTTGGCCTCGCGGCGGCCATCTCGACCGTGATCTTTGTGCTGGTGGGCGCGCTGTCTTTGCTGAATCTGAAATTGACCCGCGTGAACGCGCCGGATCGCAAGTAATTACGTGAGGAGTGAGGTGGGAGGAGTGAGGGGTGGAACCGGCCTGTGCCGTTGATTTGCGCCTTTGCTCCTCACGCCTCACCCTTCACTCCTCACTCTCCGAAGGAGAAAACCATGGCCATGGTGCTGGATAAAAGTCATACGGGGCGGGTGTTTGCCACCCACCTGGCGCTGATCGTGTTCATCGCGCTCTCTTTGTTCCCGTTTTTGATGATTGTGTCGATCTCGCTGCGCGCGGGGAACTTTGCCGCGGGCGGCATCATTCCGGACCACATCAGTCTGGAACACTGGAAGCTGGCGCTGGGCTTTTCGTACATCGACCAGTTCGGCCACCAGGTTGACCCGCCGTTCCCGGTGCTGCACTGGCTGTGGAACTCGTGCAAGGTGGCGCTGATGACCGCCGTGGTGGTGCTCACGCTGTCGACCACCTGTGCGTACGCCTTTGCGCGGCTCAAGTTTGTGGGGCGCAAGTTTGGTCTGAACGCACTGTTCCTGATGCAGATGTTCCCCTCGGTGCTGTCGCTGATTGCCATCTATGCCATTTTTGACCAGATCGGTAATTACGCCCCCTGGCTGGGCATTGATAGTCACGGCAGCCTGGTGCTGGCGTATGCCGGCGGCGTGGCGCTGCATATCTGGACCATCAAGGGTTATTTCGAGACCATTCCGGTCGAGATCGAAGAGGCCGCCCTCGTCGATGGCGCCAGCCATTTCCAGACTTTCCGCCTGGTTTTGCTGCCCATGGCGGTGCCCATTTTGATCGTGGTTTTCCTTCTGTCGTTCATTGGCGCGATCATCGAGTACCCGGTGGCATCAGTTTTGCTTCATCAAGAACAAAACCTCACGCTCGCCGTGGGATCGAAGTTATATCTATACACGCAGAACTATCTGTGGGGGGACTTCGCCGCCGCTGCAATCTTGTCAGGGCTGCCGATTACCGTGCTGTTCTTGCTTTCGCAAAAATGGATGGTCAACGGCCTGACTTCGGGCGGGGTGAAGGGTTAAGCGGGCACCAGCGCGGCCACACGGCCAGCGGTAGCCAGCGCAAGGGGAAGGAAAAGAAGTACATCGCAGTAGCTTTATCTTTGCACGCGACTTCGACCGGCTCCTCCATGGGTGGGGGCCGGTTTTTTTATGCCTTTTTGCGCCCGATATACTTACCTCTGTAGAAGTTTCAGAACTGCCTGATATCGTCACTATCAACAATCTGCGTCAGTAAAGTGACGTAGATTGTCATCCCCCAATCTTCCTGCTTCGTTTTCTTACATGGCGTGCCAGCTAAAAAACCGGCCAAACCCTGCCGTCTGGCGGTTTAACAGGGTTCGCGCATGTTCAAAATGGCACGGGTGGCTGCGCGCACTTGTCAGGCTTTCAACAGGGGCGCGGAGCAGATGGTCTGACGCTGCTTTGCCGGTCACACAAAACGCTGGTCAGCGTGCTGCGCTTTTCTTATGCTGCTGCCCTTCGGCCGGCTGTAACCCGTTCATGTTCTGGCAACGGCCGCATGCCTATGCTGGCAAAAAAGGAGTCTTGCCCATGAAAGCTGCATGCCTGTCGTTTGTCGTTTTACTGGCCGCAACGGCCCACGCCGAAGAAATCGGCTCGGTCGATACGGCGTTCCAGTTGATCGGGCCGGATCACAAGATCGTGGTCGAGGCATTTGATGACCCTGCGGTCACCGGCGTAGCCTGTTACGTATCGCGCGCCAAAACCGGCGGCCTGAGTGGCGCCGTCGGCATGGCCAAAGACCCGTCGCGGTTTTCTGTGGCCTGCCGGCAAATCGGCCCGATCAAATTCGTCAAACCCCTGCCTAAACAGGAAGAAGTCTTCAAGGAAGGGGCGTCGTTTGTCTTCAAGCACGTGCGGGTGGTGCGCATGGTTGATGTCAAACGCAACGCGCTCACCTATCTGAGTTATTCAGACAAACTGGTCGATGGCAGCCCGGACAACGCCATCACCGCTGTGCCGGTCACCGGCCAGACTATTCCGCTCAAACCCTGATCAGGGCCGGATGGAGGTACCTATGGAATCACGCATTACTGAACTGGAAATCAAGGTCGCGCTGCAAGATGACCTGCTCGACACACTGAACCGCGTAGTGGCCGAGCAAGCCGTGCAGATCAGCCGCCTGCAGCAAGAATTGATGGTACTGGCGGGCAACGTGCGCGTGCTGGAGGCCGACAGCGGCCGCAGCACCTCGCTGCGCGAAGATATTCCGCCGCATTACTGAGCGGGCAGGGGGCGGCTTTTGTCATCGGGCAGCGCCGCCGCAGGCGTGCATGCCAATACGCACGGTGCGCGCTACCCCTTGTGCCTGCTATCCTTGATAGTCTTCTGATAAATGCAGCCCTCTGGACAGGAAATCCGGGCTGCCAACCAATAACCGGAGAAATTCATGGCCAAACTGGTACTCGTGCGCCACGGCGAATCGCAATGGAATCTGGAAAACCGCTTCACCGGCTGGGTGGACGTGGATATCACTGAAAAGGGCGCTGCCGAAGCCCGTAGCGCTGGCGAACGCCTGAAGGCCGCCGGTTACACCTTCGACGTGGCCTATACCTCCGTGCTCAAGCGTGCCATCCGCACCCTGTGGCATGTGCAGGACGCCATGGATCTGATGTGGATTCCGGTCAAGATCAACTGGCGCCTGAACGAACGTCACTACGGCGCGCTGTCTGGCCTGAACAAGGCTGAGACCGCCGCGCAGCATGGTGACGAGCAAGTACGCATCTGGCGTCGTAGCTACGACGTGCGTCCGCCGGCACTGGAAGCCGGTGACAGCCGCGATGTGTTCGGCAACCCGCGTTACGCGGGTGCCAGCCGCGCTGAAGTGCCGCTGACCGAATGCCTGAAAGACACCGTTGAGCGCGTGCTGCCGTACTGGGAGTCTGACATTGCCCCGTCGCTGCGCGAAGGCAAGAACGTGCTGATCGCCGCGCACGGCAACTCGCTGCGTGCACTGGTGAAGTACCTGGAAAACGTTTCTGATGCCGACATCATGGGCGTGGAAATCCCCAACGGTGCACCGCTGATCTATGACTTTGACGAGAACATGAAGCCGACCCGTATCGGCTACCTCGCTTAAGTCCAGACCCTGACCGGGCGGTGTAAACCGCCCGGTTTTGTTTTTGCAGCATCCGTATTCATGCGACTGATCTTGCTCCTTGCGCTAGCGCTGGGCCTGTTCTGGGCCACAGCGGCGAGCGCAGCCGAACTGCCCGTCACCAATCGCACGGTTGAAGTGGAAATCCTGGCGCTCAATGATTTCCACGGCAACCTGCTGCCTACGCCGTTTTACGCCTTGCAGGCGGACGGCGGCTGGCGCATGCAACCGGCCGGCGGCATTGAAGCGCTGGCCAGCCTGGTGCGGCAGGAGCGCGCGCGTAACCCGCAGCTGATCTTCGTCGGCGGGGGCGACCTGATTGGCGCCAGCCCGCTGAACTCTGCGCTGCTGCGGGACGAGCCCACCATTGCTGCGCTCAACCAGCTGGGGCTGGAGTTCTCTGCGCTGGGCAATCATGAGCTTGATCGCGGCCGTGATGAGCTGTTGCGCATGCAAAAGGGCGGTTGCGATTCCAGCGACCCGCAACGCGCCTGCAAATATGCCCCCACTTACGACGGTGCGCGTTTTAGCTGGATTGCCGCCAACGTGCTCGACACCGCCACGCACCAGACCTTCCTGCCGTCTTATGCGGTGCGTGAGGTCAATGGCGTACGGGTGGCGTTTATTGGCGCGGTGCTTAAATCCACGCCGCTGATTGTGGATGCCGATGGCGTCGCCGGGCTGAGCTTTGAAGACGAAGCGACCTCGATCAACCGCGTGGTCTATCAGTTGCGCAAACAAGGGATCCGCGTGTTTGTCGCGCTGATCCACCAGGGCGGCGACAGTCGCCAGCATTACGACGTGCAAGACTGCGACACGCTGACGGGCGAGATTGTCGGCATCGTCAAACGGCTGGACCCGGACGTACGCACCGTGATTTCCGGCCACACGCATCGCGGCTATCAGTGCCGGGTTGACCACCGGCTGGTGACGCAGGCGGACGATTACGGGCATCTGCTGACCCGCATTACGCTGACGGTAGACGCAGTCACTGGCCGCGAATTGCGCCAGCGCTCGGTCAACCTGCTGGTTGATCCGGCCAGGTTGCCGCCAGACCCATCCATGCACGCCATTGTGACGCGCGCGCAATCGCTGACTGACCCCACCGCAGCGCACGTGGTCGGCAAGCTGGCGGTGACGCAGCTGGTGCGCGCCGGCAAGATGCACCCGGATACCGGCGAAGCGCCGCTGGGCGATCTGGTGGCTGATGCTTTCCTCTCCGCCACGCGGCAGTGGAACACACAGATCGCCTTTGTAAACCGCAGCAGCATGCGGGCAGATCTACCCGTCACGCCGGCCATGACCGAGAGCATCACCTGGGGCGATGCGTTTGCCTCGCTCCCGTTCAACAACAAACTGGTGGTGATGACGCTGACCGGCGCGCAGATCAAGACCGCGCTGGAACAACAATGGGTGCTGACTGCGTCGACCGCGCACGTGATGCAGGTCTCCAACGGCTTTGCCTACGCGTGGGACGGTGCGGCCCCGATCAAGGAGCGCATCGAAGCGGGCTCGCTGGTGCTCAACGGCCATCCGCTGGAGCCGACCCAGAGTTATCGCGTGGTGATGAGTGATTTTCTGGCGGAGGGTGGCGACGGCGTCGCGGTGTTCCGAGACGGAACAGATCGCGTGGTCACGCCCCTGACCGATCTGCAGGCGCTGACCACGCATATCCAACGGCATACCGCCGCCAGCAATCCGGCCGGCCACCCGCTGGCGGCAGACCGGATTGTGCGGCGGAACTAAGGCGCAAGGCGCGCCGCAGGCTTACTCGATGGTGGCTTCCCGTGGCGAAGCAAACGCGACCGACACCCCGCCAGTCCCGATGTTCACCCCTGCCGTCAGGCTCATTTCTGATACCAGTACGGTGACGCCGTGCTGCTGTGCGGCCTTTTGCAGGCGCTCGAACCCTGGCAGGGTCGACACCCGCGCCGGATCGCCGCCATAACTGACGGTCACAATCGGCGCATCCAGCCCGCTTTCGATATGTGACGTCGTCAGATCAAACAGCTTTTGCACGCCGGTTTCAAACCCGCGAATACGCGCCACGGGTTCGGTATTGCCCTGAAAGCCACGGATCACCGGTTTGATATCCAGCGCCGAGCCCATCATGTACGACATCAAGCCCACGCTCTTGTCGCCCTTGCGGCGCGCCTGCGTGCGCAGCTGGCCCAGGTTTTCCGGGATCAGGAACGCCTGCGTGGTTTTTTGCAGGCGCTCGATCTGGCGGATGATTTCCAGCGTGGAGTTCCCCGCCGCGGCCATGCGGGCGACTTCGCCCACAATCAGGCCCTGGCCGGTGAACAGGTTGTTGGTGTCAAACACGCGCAGTGAGAACGGCCCGGTGACATTGGCATTCTCACGGATCGGCTTGTAGCTGTTGAGAATGCCCAGTGCAGCCTGGCTGGCGTTCTCGTGGATTTTGCTGCGGCTGGACATCACCGTCAGGCAGAACACGTAATCGAACTCGACCACCAGCTTGTCCAGGAACAGCTTGCGGATCTCGTCGATGCTATACGGCGCAGATTCATAACCCGTGTTGCCGCCTTCCAGCCGTTCCCGATAGAACTTGTGCGTGGCCGCAGTATCACGGTTGTCGATAAACGTCTGGCCTTCGGAATCCTGAATGGTGATGGGCAGGATGACGATGCCATGCTCGTCCAGATACGAGCGCGGCAGATCGCAGCAGGAATCGGTGACGATGCCGATACGCATGCGCATTTCCTCCAGAGTGGTACCGCGTGGCGGGTTGTTTTGTTTTGTTTGGTACGGCGCACTGACGCCATGCATGCCAGTGGCATAGCAGGCAATGATGCCAGTTACATTACAGATAGCAAAACGATGGGCGGTAGCACAACCGGGGCAACCGGCAGGGCGGGTGTTTCAAACCATACTTGTGTTGCACAAGTGTGGCAGTGTGCAGCCAGGACGGGTACTGGCGGGTATCAGACGGGCTGCCAAAGCCGCGAATTCAAAGGACTTGCGGCCGCGCTGGCGGTATCCGGGCTGCATGGCACGGCGCCATCCGTCTGCCTGGCTTGCCATGACATGAATACAACAGACCCGGCAGCAAGCCGGGTCCGGGTAGGGCAAAGCAGATCGGGCTGAGGGCTCAGGCGGCCTGCAACTGGCGCAAGACCTCGTCGGCGATCTCTTCTGGCGGCGGCGTGATATCGACCACGATCGCGTGTTCCGGCATTTCCAGGATATCGATCTGGCTTTGCAGCAGATGCGGGTCAAAAAAGTGGCCCTTGCGCTGGGCCAGCCGCTGTTGCAGCAACGCGGCGCTGCCGTTGAGCAACACGAAATGGATATCGCGCTCGCCCGGGTAGGCCAGCTTCTCGCGGTAGATTTCCTTGAGCGCAGAGCAGGTGAACACATGGGTGACACCGCGCTGGCGATAGTCCTCAATCGCCGCCCGGATAGAGGCCAGCCATGGCCAGCGATCGTCGTCGGTCAGCGGAATGCCGTTGTGCATTTTCTCGATATTGGCTTTGCTGTGAAACACGTCGGCATCAGAGAAACCGCAATCGAGCTTTCTGGCCAGCAACTGCCCCACGGTGGTTTTGCCGCTGCCCGATACACCCATCAAAATCAGAATCATGTTACTGCTCCGCGAAAATACGCGGCCCGCATCGGCGGCGGGCCGTTTGCTGCAAAAAAGAACCGTCAGGCTACCACTGTGGACAAGGCCAGCGTCAGCAGCAGCGCCACGACCGAGATGATCGTTTCACACACCGACCAGGTCTTGAGCGTTTGTGGCACGGTCATGTTGAAGTATTCCTTCACCAGCCAGAAACCGCCGTCGTTGACGTGAGAGAAAATCAGCGAGCCCGCGCCCGTGGTCAGCACCATCAGTTCAGCATGCGCGCCGGCCGCAGCGGCAATCGGCGCCACAATGCCGCAGGCGGTGGTCATGGCCACGGTGGCAGAACCCGTAGCAAGGCGGATCAGCACCGCGACCATCCAGCCCAGCAGCAAAGGGCTGATATGTGCGCTGGTGGCCATATCCACCACCACTTTGGACACGCCGCTATCCATCAGGATACGACCAAAACCGCCGCCTGCGCCCACCACCAGCGTAATGGTGGCGGTCGGGGCCAGACACTCGTTGCTGAACTTCAGGATGGTGTCGCGATTGAAACCACGGGCCAGACCCAGCGTCCAGAAGCTGACGAGAGTGGCGATCAACAGCGCCATGACCGAGTTGCCGATCAGTTTCAGGATGTTGTTACCCAGTGTGCCATTGGCAAAGAACACATCGGCCCAGCTACCCAGCAGCATCAGCACAACGGGCAGCAAGATGGTGCCCAGCGTTACGCCAAAGCTGGGCAGATCGCGCTCTTTTTCTTGCGCGAACTGCTTCATCATCGGGTTTTCGCCATCCAGCTTGACGAACTTGCTGATCTGTTTGGCAAACACCGGGCCGGCCAGCAGGGCCGTCGGGATGCCAACGATCAGCGCGTAAAGAATGGTTTTGCCGATATCGGCGTGATAAGCCGTCACCGCCAGCAGCGCCGCCGGGTGCGGCGGGATCAGGCCGTGAACCACCGACAGGCCCGCCACCATGGAGATCCCCACCAGCACCATGGAGGTATTGGTGCGTCTGGCAACGTTGAACGCAATCGGGATCAGCAGCACAAAGCCGACTTCAAAGAACACCGGCAGGCCGACAATCAGGCCGATGGTGACCATGGCCCAGTGCACGTTTTTCTCGCCAAACCAGTCTATCAGCGTACGGGCAATGCGCTCCGCCCCGCCTGATTCGGCCATCATCTTGCCCAGCATGGTGCCCAGCGCAATCACCAGTGCAATATGCCCCAGCGTGTTGCCGACGCCGGTTTCAAAGGATTTGACGATGGTCGTCATCGGCATGCCTGCCGAGACCGCCAGTACAAAAGACACCACCAGCAGCGTGATGAACGGGTTCATCTTGAAGCGCGCGATCAATACGATCAGCGCGATAATCGCCACCAGGGCGTAGATCAGCAGCATGCTTCCCTGCACCATTTTCGAGTCGACTCCTGTTTCGCCTTGTGATGCGACCAACGCGCCGGCAGTGACGCCGTTTTGTCAGTCGCAGTTAAAAGCTTTGTAGTTAGGTCCGGACCGTTTTACCGGCGAATTTGTAGCGCACTCCCATACGCCTTCACCGTCTGGCCCATCGCCGCCCCGAAAAAGCGGTTAGGCGATTTCTTTATAACATCATGATTTACGACTTATGTTAACGTTAACATCGACAGTTTTTGTCGTGTATCAGGGAAGAACCGTAGTCGCCCCGACGAACGCTACATCCATCATCGGGGCAAATCCGGGGAGATGACATGTGCCATCCGGCTGATAAGGCGCTAACGATGCATGCCACCCGGCGCGCGGGTGGCATGGCGCGCGCTGGTCAGAAAAAAGTCTGCACGACGTCAATGACGTTGAAGTCGGCATCCAGCACCGGAATATGCCGCCATTTGTCGAACGTCAGGCAAGGGTGGGAGATATCAAACGCGATGAGATCGCCCACTTTCACATCGTCACCCGGCTGGATTTGCAGGTAGGCGTGCTGATCCATCATGCCGGTCAGTTGCCAGTGCGCGGGCACAGCGACGGGCGCTTTGCTGCTGCCGGGGCGGAACAACTGTGCTGGCGTGGGCAGGCCGGCATCAAAGGCGGCATCGCGTTTGCCCAGGGCGATGATGGCTTTCTCTGGTTCCGGAATCGATTGCACGCACGCCCACAACTGCAGCGCCGGTTTCAGGCTGGAGCGCAGTTTGCGCGCAATCGGATTGCGGGTCTGGATCTGCGCCTGGGCGGCCTTGTAAATGCCGACATCATGCGTGAGGTAACAACCTGGCCGCAGTACAACTTCCAGCGGCATGCCGATCTGCGCTTTGCTGAATTCCTCAGCCACCACGTCATACCAGGCTGAACCCGCGCCGGTCAGCACGGCGGGTGTGCGGCGAATCAGCCCGGCCTGGGCCAGTTCATGCGTGACTGCCACGGCGCGTTGCAAGAAGGCGCGGATATCCGCTTCTTCCTTGAGCACGCCTTCATAGACTTCAACGCCAGCCAGCCTGAGGGCATCGGGCCAGCGGGCGACGGCGGCCAGCACCTCGGCCTGCTGCGCGCTGTCACGCACGCCGGTGCGGCCACCGCTGACGCCCAGTTCCAGCAACACTTGCAGCGTCTGGCCGCGGCTGGCAAAGAACGCGCCCAGCAGATCGACGCCGGCGGCCGAATCGACCAGACAGAAATACTCGAAAGCCGGATCACGCAGCAGGTCTGCGATGATTTCCATATTGCGCCGGCCCACCAGCTGGTTGGCCATCAGCACGCGGCGGATGCCGTGTTCGTAGGCCACGCGGGTCTGGTGTGCAGTGGCCAGCGTAATGCCCCAGGCACCGGCTTCAATCTGCCGGGCGAACAGCTTGGGCGCCATGGTGGTCTTGCCGTGCGGAGCCAGCCTGGCGCCGTACTCGGTCACAAATTGCTGCATCCAGGTCAGGTTGTGCTGGATCAGGTCTTCATACAGTACGGCGGCGGGCAGGCTGAGTTCTTCGTCCAGCAGATTCCAGCCCAGCGTGCCCGCTGCGCTGGGGGCGACCGGGTCGGTCAGCGCGCCAACGCCTTTGTTCAGTGGGTCGATCATGCCGGTCTGGTATTTTGTATCAGCCATTTAAATCACCATTTGTCTGGAGTTGTGGCGCCTGTTTGAGGCAAAACGTGTTACTTCTGAATTTGATCTGTTATAAAGTAACAGTCAAGCGCAAACTACATCGCACTGGATCAGCGGCAAACATGGAAGCCTCATTCGACATCGTCACGCGCATTGCAGAACGCATCGACCAGCTCAGCCTGTCCGAGCAGAAGGTCGCGCGCTGGATACTGGCGGATTTGTCAGTGGCCGGGGCGGCCAGCATTGATACGCTGGCACAAGAGGCGGGTGTATCCAAAGCCAGTGTCACCCGCTTCGCCAAAGCGCTGGGGTGTACCGATGTGCGGGAACTCAAGCGCCGGCTGACCCAGGCGGCGGCCATCGGCTCGCGCTTTTTGCAGCCGCGGCCAGACGACGCGCCGGCAGACAGTGCCGATGTGGTCTACCAGGACATCGTCGCCATGCTGCAAGCCAACCGGGCGCTGGTGAACATGGATGTGGTCAAGCGCGCGGCGCAGGCCGTGCGCAAGGCCAATATGGTCTACGCCTTTGGCATGGGCGGCGGTTCTACCGTGGCGGCGGATGAAGCGCGCTTCCGGCTGGTGCGCTTTGGTATTCCGGTCAGCACTTACCAGGACGCTGTCTTGCAGCGCGTTGTGGCGGCCACCATGGACCACCGCGCGGTGGTGCTGGCGTTTTCCGTTACCGGGCAGGTGCCGGAAATGCTGACCAGTGTGCGCATCGCCCGGGAATACGGTGCGCAAATCATCGCCATCACCGCGCTCGGCTCGCCACTGGCCAGGCTGGCAGATCATCTGCTGCCGATCCAGATCATGGAAACCGATTTTGTCTTTAAACCCTCCAGCTCGCGCTACGCCATGTTGATGATGCTGGATATCCTGGCCACGGAAGTCGCCATGCTGGAACACACCCGCGCGCAAGAGTTGTTGCGCCGGATTAAATACGTACTGGATACCGGCCGCGGCGGCGGTGATCGCCAGCCTCTGGGCGACTAAGGCCCCGCGCAGCCCTCACCCCGCCCCCTGGCAGTACGGCCGCAGGCGCGGCCTGAGTAGATTGAAAGGAGCAAGCCCATGTCCCAATGTGATCTGTTAATCCGCAACGCGCGCATTATTGACGGCAGCGGTGCACCGGCCCGGAATGGCGATGTTGCGGTGACGCAAGGCCGCATTGTGGCGATTGGCACGCTGGCAGACTGGGTGTCGGCCGAGGTCATCGACGCCAACGGCAAAGTGCTCAGCCCGGGGTTTATCGACGTGCACACGCATGACGACACCAATGTCATCCGCCAGCCGCAGATGTGGCCCAAGCTCTCGCAAGGCGTGACTACCGTGATTGTCGGCAACTGCGGCATCAGCGCCTCGCCCGTGACGCTCAAGGGTGACCCGCCTGACCCGATGAACCTGCTGGGCACGGCAGAGGCGTTCCGTTACCCCAGCTTTGGCGCCTATGCCGATGCGGTGAACACGGCCAGCCCGTCGGTCAATGTGGCGGCGTTGATCGGCCATACCGCTTTGCGGCAGAACCATATGGATACGCTGGACCGGGCCGCCACGCCCAAAGAAATTGCCGCCATGCGCGCCCAACTGGCCGAAGCGCTGGATTACGGCGCGCTGGGGCTGTCGACCGGTCTGGCCTACGCCAACGCCTTTGCCGCCAGCACCCAGGAAGTGCTGGCGCTGGCCGAGCCGCTGGCCGACGCCGGCGGCATCTACACCACCCATCTGCGCAGCGAATTTGCCGAGATTCTGGACGCCATGGATGAAGCGTTCCAGACCGGCAAACATGCGCGCGTGCCGGTGGTGATCTCGCACCTGAAATGCGCCGGTGTCGAGAACTGGGGCCGCACGGTGGATGTCCTCAAGGCGCTGGACGCTGCGCGCAAAGAGCAAGTGGTCGGCTGCGACTGCTATCCCTATACCGCCAGTTCATCGACGCTGGACCTGAAACAAGTCACTGACCAGATCGACATCCTGATCACCTGGTCGACACCGCATCCGGCCATGGGCGGCAAGCTGCTGGCCGAGATCGCCGCAGAGTGGCGCGTACCGCAACTGGAAGCGGCCAAACGCCTGCAACCGGCCGGCGCGGTGTATCACTGCATGAGCGAAGCGGACGTGCGCAACGTGCTCAAACACCCGGCCACTGCCGTGGGCTCGGACGGCCTGCCCAACGACCCCATGCCGCACCCACGGCTGTGGGGCGCCTTCCCGCGTGTGCTGGGCTATTACTGCCGCGAACAGCAACTGTTTGAATTGCCCGAAGCCGTGCACAAGATGACCGGATTGTCGGCTGAGCGCTTTGGCCTGGCCGAACGCGGTTTCATCCGCGAAGGCTACTGGGCCGATCTCGTTTTGTTTGACCCGGAAACCGTACGTGATCTGGCCACCTTTACCGACCCGCAACAAGCGGCCGAAGGTATCGCCGCGGTGTGGGTCAACGGCGTGTTATCCGCCACCAGCAAACAACCCACCGGCCGCCGTGCCGGGCGTTTCCTGCGGCGTGGTCGTGTTGGCAACAAATTGCCCGCAGCCGCGTCTGCGGCCTGAACTGATTTCAACGAACAAGGAGTAACTCATGAGCGACATTACCCGTTACGGCGTTGGCGGTGGCACCGGTACTGGCGGCCAGCATCTGCCCTTTGCCCGCGCTGCCGGCGCGGATGGCTGGCTGTTTGTATCCGGCCAGACGCCAATGGAAAACGGCGAAGTGATTGAGGGCGGCATCGTCGCGCAATCACACAAGACCATCCAGAACCTGATCGCCATCCTGAAAGAAGCCGGCTACGGCACAGAGCACGTGGTGCGCTGTGGTGTCTGGCTGGACGACCCGCGTGACTTCCAGTCTTTCAACAAGGTCTTCAAGGAATACTTCGGCGAAAACCCGCCGGCACGTGCGTGCGTGGTGTCCAGCATGGTGATCGACTGCAAGGTGGAAGTCGATTGCGTGGCATACAAGAAGCCGTGAGGCGGGGCCTGCGGGATGCGAGGTGTGAGGAGTGAGGAGTGAGGAGTGAGGAGTGAGGTGTGCGGTGTGCGGTGTGCGGTGTGCCGCGCGCGGCGTATGAGCCATGTGGCGATGTGCACGTTGGCAAATTGTGCCTGCCTGCGTCGCCCGCAAATCACACTTCCCCTGGCACCACCACTAACTCGTCATTCCTGCGCAGGCAGGAATCCAGCACGCCCACCGCAGGTGGGCTTTTGCTGGCAAGAACATTCAATGGCGGCGCACGCGTTCAGAACTGGATTCCTGGCTGGGCAGGAATCACGCAATGGCAGGATGCCAGGGTGTGGTGTTCTGGCTAGCAGTCCCAACCCATTTTCCCGAGATCCTGAGCCCCCATGCCCACCGTAACCTTTGTCTCTGAAAAGCTGGCCAGCCCGCTCTCGGTCCAGGGCGAGCCGGGCCAGCGTCTGATTGATGTGGTGCGCGATCAGGTCAGCGCCGGCACACTGCCCATGAGCTGGCGTTGCGGGCAGGGCACGTGCGGGGCGTGTCTGGTGCGTCTGCTGCATGAAGGCCAGCCCAGGCCCGTGCAGTTGTCGGGGATTGAACGCAATGTGCTGATCCGCCTAGGGCTGATGGCGCCATCGGCCGCCAAAGAGCAGCCAGACAGCCCGGAATTGCCGCGTCTGGCCTGTCACGTGGCGCTGGAACGCGAGCTTTTCGTATATTTCTGAAAAGCATTAGAAAGTAGTTTAATAGTCTTTGTCGTTAAATAGCTAAATGGCATGATCTGGCTTGTCTTGATAAATAACAAGCCTAAAGGGATCTGCCGCCATGCGTTTCAAGCCGTTGTTGACCTCGCTCGTATTTGCTTTCGCCGCCACTTCTTCGCTGGCCGCCAGCTTTGAATTGCTCAACGTGTCCTACGACCCGACCCGTGAGCTCTACCAGGATTACAACAAGGCCTTTGCCAAGTACTACAAGGCCAAGACCGGCGACGACGTCACCATTCGGCAATCGCACGGCGGCTCTGGCGCGCAATCGCGTTCTGTCCTGGATGGCCTGCAGGCCGATGTGGTGACGCTGGCGCTGGCCTACGACATTGACGTGCTGGCCGACAAGGGCAAGCTGCTGGCGCCGGACTGGCAAAAGAAACTGCCGGATAACGCTACCCCGTATACCTCCACCATCGTGTTCCTCGTCCGCAAGGGCAACCCCAAGCACATCAAGGACTGGACCGACCTGGTCCGCTCTGACGTAAAAGTGATTACCGCCAACCCGAAAACCAGCGGCGGCGCACGCTGGGCTTACCTGGCTGCCTATGGCTGGGCCAAGAAGACCTACGGTTCGGACGACAAGGCCAAAGACTACATCCAGAAGGTGTACAAGAACGTTCCGGTGCTCGATACCGGCGCGCGCGGCTCGACGATCTCTTTCACCCAGCGTGGTCTGGGCGATGTACTGCTGGCCTGGGAAAACGAAGCCGTGCTGTCGCAGAAAGAATTTGGCGCCGACAAGTTTGACATCGTGACGCCGTCGATCTCGATCAAGGCCGAGCCGCCGGTAGCCGTGGTGGACAAGGTGGTCGACAAGAAGGGCACCCGCAAGGTGGCCGAGGAATACCTGAAGTACCTGTACAGCAAGGAAGGCCAGGAAATTGCCGCCCGCAATTTCTACCGCCCGATCGACAAGGACGTGTACGCCAAGTACGCCGGCCAGTTCCCCAAAGTACAACTGTTTGATATCGACGATGTGTTTGGTGGCTGGGCCAAGGCACAGCAAACCCACTTCGCTGATGGCGGTGTGTTCGACCAGATTTATAACGCACGCTGAACCGGAAAAGGCTATAAGCAGGGTACGGATGCCGGTCGCGGACCTGGCGTTCGTACGGGCGGGCCGCCCTGCTGCGGCCCTGTCACCAACACGGATGCTGACCAGATTTGAAGCAGGAGTAACACGATGACGCTGCGCCTGGGCGATGTAGCCCCCGATTTCACCCAAGAGTCTTCCGAAGGCCCGATCCATTTCCACGAATGGGCTGGCGAGAAGTGGATTGTCCTGTTCTCTCACCCCGCTGATTTCACCCCGGTTTGCACCACCGAACTGGGCTACACCGCCAAGCTGGCGGACGAATTCAAGAAGCGGAACGTCAAACCGCTGGCCGTGAGCGTGGACCCGCTCGACTCTCATACCAAGTGGATTGAAGACATCAACGAAACGCAAAACACGCGGGTCAATTTCCCCATCATTGCCGATGCGGATAAAAAAGTGGCCACGCTGTACGACATGATTCACCCGAATTCACTGGCCAATGCCACCGTACGCACGGTGTTCATCATTGACCCGGCCAGGAAGATCCGTACCACGCTGACCTATCCGGCCAGCACGGGTCGCAATTTCAATGAAATCCTGCGCGTAATTGATTCGCTGCAACTCACGGACAACTACAAAGTGGCCACGCCGGCCAACTGGCAGGACGGTGATGAAGTGGTGATCGTGCCCTCCTTGCAGGACGAGGCCGAAATCAAGCAACGTTTCCCCAAGGGTTATCGTGCCGTGCGCCCGTATCTGCGCCTGACACCGCAACCGAACAAGTAATCACGGATCACGGTTTTTCACCACGGTCTGACCGCCAGGTCCTGGGGCCTGGCGTTTTTTTTGCCGTAATCCGCGCTGATCCACCGTTTTGCCGCGGTTTGCGGCTGCAACTGCAAGAGCCATGACGCATCCGGAAACCCACCTTCCCGTTCTGCCGTTGCCGGACTTTATCCGGCAAGACTGGCCCGAAGCCAGCTTCAGCATTGATGGCTCGCGGGGGATGGGCGTGCGCGCGCTGGGGCTGGCCCTGACCAGCGTGTTTCAGCCGTTGCTGGATGCCCACGGCAACGTACAAGGTCATGAAGCGCTGCTGCGCGCCTCTGCCCGCGGCAAGCCATTATCGCCCGCTGGTGCCTTCCAGGCCGCTGCCGCGCATGGCCGCCTGATCAGTTTTGACCGGCTGGCGCGCACGCTGCATCTGTACAACTACGCCACGTTTCACAGCGACCAGAAATGCCTGTTCCTGAACGTACACCCCGGCCTGTTGACCGGTGTGGAGCGGCACGGCGTGGTGTTTGAACGCGTGTTGCAAAGCGTGAACTGGCAACCGGCGCAAATTGTGCTGGAAATCGTCGAAGACGAAATCGCGCCGGGCGAACTGAACCGCGTGCGCGATGCCGTGAACAACTATCGCAGCCTGGGCTACCGCATTGCCATTGATGACTTTGGCAGCCGCCACGCCAATCTGGATCGCCTGTGGCAGCTGGAGCCGCACGTGGTCAAGCTGGACCGGGTGCTGATTGCCGAAGCTGCCACCTCGCCACGCCTGCAGCGCGCACTGCCCCGGCTGGTGGCCCTGCTGCACGAATTGGACGCCACCGTTGTGGTGGAAGGCATTGAAACCGCAACCCAGCACAGCATTGCGCGCGATGCCGGCGCCGATCTGCTGCAAGGGTTCTATCTGGGTGAACCACGGGGATAAGCACAATGATGATCGACCCGATTGAACGCTGGCTGGAGGCCGGCAACAGCATTGTGGTGGCGCCAGGCTGGCGCGGCTCTGGCGACGAACACTGGCAGACCCGCTGGTGCGAGCAGTATCCGGAACTGATCCGGGTAGAGCAGCGCGACTGGAACAACCCGCGCGCCGCGGAATGGGTGGCCGGCCTGGAAACCACGCTGGACAAAGCCCCCGGCCGCACCGTGCTGGTGGCGCACAGTCTGGGCTGCGTGACAGTCGGGCACTGGTCCGCACTCACCCGTCGCGCGCATCAGATTGGCGGTGCGCTGCTGGTGGCGCCGGCCGATGTCACCCGCGATGAAGCACCGGACAGCTTTCAGGGCTTCATGCCTTTGCCGGCACGGCCCTTGCCGTTCCCCAGCGTGGTGGTGGCCAGCGACAACGATCCCACTTGCACGCTGGACCGCGCAACGGCGCTGGCGGCGACGTGGGGGAGTGAGCTGGTGCCGCTCTCGGGCGTGGGGCATATCAATGTGGATTCGGGGCATGGGGATTGGCCGGTAGGGGTGAAGTTGTTGCGGCAGCTGGTGAGGAAGTTGGGGCGGATGAATTGAGGTTTTGGGTTTTGGGATTTGGGGTTTGAGGTGGTTGTGGTGATTTGTTGGTGAGAATGGGGTGTTTGAGGCGAGAAGTATTGCTTGGCAGTGCCAGCTGCCTCGTCATTCTGGCGGAGGCCGGAATCCAGTTGGCCGCCGTAGGTGGCCTTTGCTGGCGAGAAACCCTTTGTTAGCGCCTGACGGCGCGGTGGTTTTGATACCCGGGGGTGCCCGGAGCACGGTACTTTTCTTTGGATCGCCAAAGAAAAGTACCCAAAAGAAAGGCGACCCCGGCGACTGCGCTCGCTACGCGAGTTCCCTGTGCTTCTCGCAAGTCGCGGCTGGCTCGCGAGTTCGGCCTTTGGCCTACCGCTTCGCCTTGATCGCCGCGCCTTGCTGCGATGCTCGGCGCAGTCAAGGGGAGGCAAGTCAAAAGCAACAGCAACTGCAACAGCAACTGCAACAGCAACTGCAACAGCAACTGCGACGGCAACTGCGACGGCAACGGCAACGGCAACGGCAACGGCAACGGCCACAGCAGCTGCTGCGCTGGTTTTATCCGCCGCAATTGGCATTGCCAGGGCTGCCCATTGGGGGGCGGAGGTCATCCATTCGGCATAGTCTGGCGTTTGAAACAGGTTAATATACGACCGGTCGGGTCAACGGTTTTTCGAGTGAGTCGTTACATTTGAAATCATAAAGCCGGTATCATCGGGCCCGCCGCCGCGAAGTTCGCACGCAGGATTCAAACCGGCCAGAGAGTGTATGTCTGGCCGTCAACGCGACATGCGTCCACGAGAACCAGGAGACACAATGGAATACCGCAAGCTTGGTCGTACCGATCTGGAAGTCAGCCTGATCGGCCTTGGCACCATGACCTGGGGCGAGCAGAACACTGAAGCGCAGGCGCATGAGCAGATTGATTACGCGCTCACGCAAGGCGTGAATTTTCTTGATGTAGCAGAGATGTACCCGGTGCCGCCCAAGCCGGAAACCCAGGGCCGCACTGAGGAGTACATTGGTACCTGGCTGGCAAAGACTGGCCGTCGCAAAGAGGTGGTGATTGCCACCAAGGCGGCCGGCCCGGTGCGTCAGGCGCATCAGCCCAACCATATCCGTGGTGGTCAGACCAATCACAACCGCGCCAGCTTGTTTGCGGCGGTGGAAGGCAGCCTCAAGCGCCTGCAGACGGATTACATCGATCTGTACCAGTTGCACTGGCCGGATCGCAGCACCAATACCTTCGGGCGCCTGGCGTATCCGTGGGTGGATGGTGAAGAAACCGTGGCGATCGACGAAACGCTGTCGGCCCTGGCCGAACTGGTCAAGAGCGGCAAGGTGCGTCATGTGGGCGTGTCCAACGAAACGCCGTGGGGCGTGGCGCAGTTCCTGGCTGCGGCGGAAAAGCACAACCTGCCGCGCATTGTGTCGATCCAGAACCCGTATTCGCTGGTGAACCGCACGTTTGAAATCGGCCTGTCCGAGTTCAGCCACCGTGAACACGTCGGCCTGCTGGCTTATTCGCCGCTGGCGTTTGGCACGTTGTCGGGCAAGTACCTCAATGGTCAGCGCCCGGCGGATGGCCGTGTCACGCTGTATCAGCGCTTTACCCGCTATACCAAACCGGAAGTGGAAACCGCCATTGCCGGGTATGTCGAGATCGCCCGCAAATACGGGTTGTCCCCGGCCCAGATGGCGCTGGCGTTTGTGAACAGCCGCCCGTTTGTGACCAGCAACCTGATTGGTGCCACCACCATGGCGCAATTGAAAGAGAACATCGAAAGCGTGAACGTGACGCTCGGCGCAGAGATCCTCGCCGAGATTGAAGCCGTTCACGTCAAGCAGCCTAACCCGGCTCCTTGATCGTGTCGGGTTGGGCTTTTGCTGGTGGCGCGTAATGCCCTGCCAGTAAGGACTGACCCGTTGCGAGTTGATGTTGGCCGCAGCCTGTCAACGGCTGCGGCCCACCCAGAGTTTGTATAAACGGAACCGGCGTTTGCCGGTTCCGTTTTCCATTTCCCGGAATACGCCCGCAATGGCCTCATCGCTACTGGCACTGAAACCCTACCGACACTTCCTGGCAAGCCGCCTGGGCTCTTTTCTGGCGTACCAGATGCTGGCCGTGGCCGTGGGCTGGCAGATGTATGACCTGACCCATTCCGCGCTGAACCTGGGGTTTATCGGCATTGCCCAGTTTCTGCCGCAACTGCTGCTGACGCTGGTCGTCGGGCATGTGGCAGACCGCTATGACCGCCGCCGTATTGTCACCTTGTGCCAGGGGCTGGAAGGCACGGTCGCCTTGCTGCTGGCGCTGGGAAGTTTCTTTCATTTGCTCACGCCAGTGCTGTTGTATGTCGGCGCATTCTGCATTGGCGCGGGCCGCGCGTTTGAATCGCCCAGCTTGCAGGCGCTGGTGCCCAGCCTGGTGACCGAGGACGACCTGCCGCGCGCACTGGCGCTGAACTCCAGCGTGATGCAGATCGGCATTATCTCTGGCCCGGCGCTGGGTGGTTTCATTTACGCCATCGGCCCGGACGCGGTGTATGCCACGTGTGCGGTGGCCTGGTTCATTGCCACGGTGGCGGTGGGCACCTTGCCGTTGTTGCGCAAGGTAGAGAACAAACAGCCACCGGCTTCGCTGGCGTTCCTGTTTGCGGGTATTCACTACATCCGCGAGAAAAAGGTGATCCTGGGGGCGATCTCGCTTGATCTGTTTGCCGTGCTGCTGGGCGGCGCGACGGCGTTGTTGCCGATCTACGCCAAAGACATCCTGCATACCGGCCCGTGGGGCATGGGCATGTTGCGCTCGGCCCCGGCGGTGGGCGCGTTGCTGATGTCGGTCTACCTGGCGCACAACCCGCTGCAGCGGCGCGTGGGCAAGATCATGTTTGGCGCGGTGGCGCTGTTTGGGCTGGCGACCATTGTGTTCGGGCTTTCCAGCAACTTCTTTGTGTCGCTGGGCGCGCTGGCGGTGCTGGGGGCGTCGGACATGATCAGCGTGGTGGTGCGCTCGTCGCTGGTGCAACTGGAAACCCCAGACGCCATGCGCGGCCGGGTCAGCGCCGTGAGTTCGATCTTTATCGGCGCATCCAACCAGCTGGGCGAGTTTGAGTCTGGCGTGACGGCCGCGCTGCTGGGGCCGATTCCGGCGGTGGTGATCGGCGGCGTGGGCACGCTGATTGTGGTGGGGCTGTGGATGCGCTGGTTCCCGCAACTGACCCAGCGCGAATCGCTGGTCAGCAAGCCGGCGTAAACAGCAGGGATGGCAGCGGGTTTATTCCGCTGCCACCGCCTTCACTCTGGGATAGATGCGGACCAGCACAATGCGGGGCCCGCGCATTTTCTTGATCACCACGCTGAAGCGATCAAACTCGATACGCTCGCCTTCTTCAGGCACACGGCCGGTTTTCAGTTGCACAAGGCCGCCCACCGTATCAGCACCATCGACATCAATATCAATGCCCAGCGCGCGTTCCAGCGTCACCACCGGCAAGGTGCCCTTGCCGATCAATGAGCCGTCATCCATGGATGTCCAGTCGTCCTGATTCTGGCGGAACTCGTCGCGGATTTCACCGACCATGGCGCTCAGCAGGTTATCCATGGTGATAAAGCCGACAGGGTCTTCGTTGTCGTCGGCCCAGGCCACAATTGCAAAGTGCGGCGAGCCGCTGCGCATGCGTTCCAGCAAGGTACGGGCAGGCAGCGTAGGCAGCACCAGCTCTGCAGTGCGCACCAGCGAATCCAGCGTTTTTTCCAGGCGGCCATGGCGGCTGGCCAGGAAGATGTCTTTAAGGTGGATCACGCCCTTGATCTTGCCGCTGGCATCCAGATAGGGATAACGGCTGTAGCGGTTGCTGGCGATCAGGTCCAGGTTCTCTTCCAGCGTATTGCGGGCGTCCAGCACCACGGCATCGGTGAACGGATGCATCAGGTCGGCCACATCCAGCGACGGGAAATCCAGCGACTGCGCCAGCGTGCGCCATGCCTTGCGTGAAAACCCGGCCTCCGGCTTGCTGCTGCGCATGATCAGCTTGATCTCGTCGGCCGAGTAATCGCCTTCGTGCTCATGCGTCATCGACAAACCCAGTAACCGCAGTACCAGCGCGGCGCTGGCGTTGAGCGCCCAGATGGCCGGATACATCAACCAGTAAAACGCATACAGCGGTGGCGCCGTCCACAGGCCAATGGTGGCGGATTTGCGGATCGCCATGGATTTGGGCGCGAGCTCACCCACCACAATGTGCAGGAACGAGATCGTGAAGAAGGCGACGGCAAAAGACACGCCGCTGATGACTTCGGCGCTGGTCACGCCCACCCAGCCCAGCACGGGCTCGATCAGGTGCGCAAAAGCGGGTTCGCCCACCCAGCCCAGGCCCAGTGATGCAAGCGTGATCCCCAGCTGGCAGGCCGAGAGATAGGCATCCAGATCGGCGTGGGTTTTTTCCAGGATACGGCCGCGCAGACCGTACATGCGGGCCATGGCCTTGACCTGGGTCTGCCGCAGTTTCACAAGGCCGAACTCGGCGGCCACAAAAAAGCCGTTCAGCAAAACCAGTGCGACGGCCAGTACAACCAGCATCAAGCTGCTACTCATTGAGGGGGAGAACAAATGCAAGTGATGTTCACCACTTTAACCGACGCCGCCGTTTTGCGCCGCCCCTTTATTTGCAGGGAATAGCGGGGAACAGGGATTATTTACGCACGTTGAACCGGAGTGGCTGGCAAGGAATCTGATCCAGATCAGTTCCAGGCAAAGAAGGAAAAGCATGAAAGCCGCCCATTTTGTGTTGTTGCTCGTCCTGTGCGGCAGTGCCATCGCATGGTCTACTTTTTCGGATCGCATCCCGGCGCAGTTGTATCGCGTTGCCGGTAACCAGTAACAAAAAACCCGCCACTGGCGGGTTTTTTGTTACTGCGCGGTGGGCCGGATACGGCCGGCCAATCAGACCTGGCCCTTGAGCCAGCGCGCGGCATCCAGCGCGTAATAGGTCAGGATTGCATCGGCACCGGCGCGCTTGAACGCCAGCAAAGATTCCAGCACCACTTTCTTTTCATCCAGCCAGCCATTGCGGATGGCCGCCTGCAGCATGGCGTATTCGCCAGAGACCTGGTAGACAAAGGTCGGCACGCCAAATTCTTCTTTGACGCGGCGGACGATGTCCAGATACGGCATACCTGGCTTGACCATGACCATGTCGGCGCCTTCGGTCAGATCCATGGCGACTTCATGCAGCGCCTCATCTGAGTTGGCCGGGTCCATCTGGTACTGGAACTTGTTGCCCTTGCCCAGCGTAGCCGCAGAACCAACCGCATCACGGAACGGGCCGTAGAAGGCCGAAGCATACTTGGCGGAATACGCCAGGATGCTGGTCATTTCATGGCCTTTTTCATCCAGCGCGGCGCGGACAGAACCAATGCGGCCGTCCATCATGTCGCTGGGGGCGACCATATCGACGCCCGCTGCGGCATGACACAACGCCTGCTTGATCAGCGCTTCAACGGTTTCTTCATTCAGCACGTAACCGTCGCTATCAATCAGGCCGTCCTGACCGTGGCTGGTGTACGGGTCCAGCGCGATATCGGTGATCACGCCCAGCTGCGGAAAAGCCTGCTTGAGCGCGTGTACGGTGCGCGGGATCAGACCCGCCGGGTTCCAGGCCTCCTCTGCGCCTTCGGTCTTGAGCGCAGGATCAATGGACGGGAACAAGGCCAGCGCCGGCACGCCCAGTTCCACTGCCTCTTTGGCGGTCTTGAGCAAAAGGTCGATGGACTGACGCTTTACACCCGGCATGGACGCGACGATTTCTTCGCGGTTTTCACCTTCATGCACAAAGACCGGCAGGATCAGGTCGCTGGGCATGAGCACGTTTTCGCGCATCAGGCGGCGGGAGAAATCGTCACGACGCATGCGGCGCATGCGCGTGGCAGGGAACTGGCGTAGATAACTCATGGCAGGCTTGGGTCGCTGGTTGATTGATGAAGATCAATCAGCCCATTTTATCTGACCCTGCGCGCCATTGCCGCTGTGAATACGGGCATTGCGTTTGTCATAACGCACCATCCCCAGTTCACGGGCGTCGATCTCTGAACGGCGGCCCAGGACGGCATCGGCAATCACCCGCGCGCTACCGCAAGACATGGTCCAGCCCAGCGTACCATGGCCGGTATTGGTGAACAGGTTTTCGTACGGGGTCGCGCCCACAATCGGCGTGCCGTCCGGCGTCATCGGGCGCAGGCCGGTCCATTGCGTGGCCTGACGCACGTCACCGGCGTGCGGGAACAGATCATTGGTGACCATGTTCAGCGTCTCGACACGGGTCGGGTCAATGCGCTTGTCAAACCCGGCCACCTCAGCCATGCCGCCGACGCGCAGGCGGTTATCAAAGCGGGTGAGGGCAATCTTGTAGGTTTCGTCCAGCACGGTCGAACGCGGCGCGCCCTCCGGGTTGGTCAGCGGCACGGTAATCGAGTAACCCTTGACCGGGTACACCGGCAGGTCCAGCCCCAGCGGCAAGGCCAGCGCGCGGGAGGCACAGCCGGCGGCCAGCACCACGGTATCGGCCACCACAGATTCGCCACCCACCAGTTCTACCGCGTCGATGCGGCCCTTGTTGGCGACCAGCGATTGCACCGTCACGCCATAGCGGAACTTCACGCCCATGCCCTCGCAAATGGCGGCGAGGCGTTCGGTAAAGAGCTTGCAGTCGCCGGTTTCGTCATTGGGTAGTTGCAGCGCGCCAGTGAGCTTGTGCGCGACGGCCTTGAGCGCCGGTTCCACATCCAGCAGGCTGTCTTGATCCAGCAGGCGGTTGGCCACGTTCATCTGGTTCAGCAGGCCCGCGTCGCGTTTGCCGGCGGCCAGTTGTTTGTCGTTACGGAAAATCTGCAAGGTACCGAGCGAGCGCTCTTCGTAATTCAGGTTCAGATCTTTGCGCAACTGGCGCAGGCAATCGCGGCTGTACTCGGCCAGCGGCACCATGCGGTTTTTGTTGCGGGCGTAGGCGGCCTCGGTACAGTTGGCCACCATGCGGGCCATCCAGGCCAGCTGGAAGAAAGAACCATCCGGGCGAATGCGCAGCGGCGCGTGTTCCGGGTGCAACAGCCATTTCACGGCTTTCCAGGGAATCCCCGGCGCTGCCCACGGCGCGGCATAACCCGGCGACACCTGGCCGGCGTTACCAAAACTGGTTTCATCTGCCGGGCCGGATAACCGCTCCAGCACCGTTACATCGCAACCCGCTGCCTTGAGGTAATAAGCGGTGGTGACACCGACTACACCCGCACCAATCACAATTGCTTTCATCGCTCGACCCAGTGGTTTTTTGACACACTGTTGTATGTCATATAGTTGGAGAATAAGCCGAGTATATGAAGCCTTACGGAGTGATATTCTCCATATTTGAGGTCAAAAACAGGGACTACATTGAGATGCGCACGCGTTATCAGGCTGGACGGTCTCTGGACCGCGTCGATTACAAGATTTTGCGGCTATTGCAGGCCAATGCCCGCATGCCGATCACCGAACTGGCCGAGCGCGTCGGCCTGACCGCCACACCCTGTGCCGAGCGTGTAAAGCGGCTGGAAGAAACCAACGTCATCACCGGCTACCACGCCCGGCTCAACCCCCAATTGCTGGAAGCGCCGCTGCTGGTGTTTGTAGAACTGAAACTGGGGCGCAAATCCGGCGAAGTGTTTGATGACTTTCGCCGCTCCGTGGCCAGCATCCCCGAAGTACTGGAGTGCCACCTGATCTCTGGCGACTTTGACTACCTGCTCAAAGCCCGCCTGCCCGACATGAGCCACTACCGGCGCCTGCTGGGCGACATCCTCCTGCGCCTGCCCAGCGCGGCGGAATCCCGCAGTTATGTGGTGATGGAAGAAGTCAAAGAAACACTGGCACTGCCGTTGCCGGATTGACGGATCAAAAAAAACGCCGCCTGCAATGCAGACGGCGTTTTTTATGGCGTAAACCGGGTTTACCAGTGACTTTCCCTTTCCGGCGTGGCGGAAATGTAGTGGATGGACAAGTCTGCCCCGTTATATTCCTCTTCTTCACTCAGTCGCAAACCCACCAGCTTCTTGAGCGTGCCGTACACGGCAAAACCGCCGGCGAAGGCGATCACAATGCCGATCAGGGTGCCGATCAACTGGCTGACAAAGCTCACGCCGCCGGCGCCGCCCAGCCAGGTCTGGCCGAAGATGCCGGCCGCGATCCCGCCCCAGGTGCCACACAGGCCGTGCAGCGGCCACACGCCGAGCACGTCGTCGATCTTCCAGCGGTTTTGCGTGATGGTGAACAGGTAGACGAACATGCCGCCGGCAATGGCGCCGACCACAAGGCTGCCCAGCGGGTGCATCACATCGCTGCCGGCACAGACGGCAACAAGGCCGGCCAGCGGGCCGTTGTGGATAAAGCCGGGGTCGTTCTTGCCGGCGAACATGGCTGCCAGCGTGCCGCCGACCATGGCCATCAGCGAGTTCAGCGCCACGAGGCCAGAGATACCGCCAATGCGTTGCGCGCTCATCACATTAAAGCCGAACCAGCCTACGATCAGAATCCAGGCACCCAGCGCCAGGAAGGGGATTGATGACGGCGGGTGCGCGCTGACGCCGCCGTCCTTGCGGTAACGGCCTTTGCGGGCGCCCAGCAAGAGCACGGCGGGCAGGGCGATCCAGCCGCCGACGGCATGCACGACGACCGAGCCGGCAAAGTCATGAAACTGCGCACCAAAATGGTTCTGCAACCAGGCTTGCACGCCATAGTTGCCGTTCCACATCATGCCTTCAAAAAACGGGTAGACGAAACCGACCAGCATGAAGGTCGCGGCCGATTGCGGGTGAAAACGTGCGCGTTCAGCAATGCCGCCAGAGATGATGGCCGGGATCGCCGCAGCAAAGGTCAGCAAAAAGAAAAAGCGCACCAGGCCATAGCCCTGACCCACGTTGAGGTCGTGCACCGGCACCATGAAATGCACGCCGTAGGCAATGCCGTAGCCGATGAAGAAATAGGCAATGGCCGAGACCGCGAAGTCCGTCAGGATTTTGACGAGGGCGTTGACCTGGTTTTTCTGGCGTACCGTGCCCAGTTCCAGAAAGGCAAAGCCGGCGTGCATGGCCAGAATCATGATGGCGCCGAGCAGAATGAACAGCACGTCGCTACTGGCAGGAAGTTGATTCACAAAAAAGCTCCACAGAGTCGGGCAATGTGCGCCTCAATGTGGCGCACTTTTGTAGGTGTGCACCAAAAGCAATCTGTGTGCCAGAAATTCAACGCCTTGATTTGTATTGATATTGTTCGATTTTAATTACAAACAAGTGCGTTTTGTGAACCAAAATGGTTCATGCGATGTTTGAGGCTGGCAATAAACGCACCGATTTAATGCGATGCGAATTTCGCGTGGCTGTTTTTCGGGCGTTTCAGACTTTGTTGATGACTGTGGCGCCCGCTTTGAGTGCGCCAGATTCGTCCGGGTCATTGGCAACGCCGGCAATGACCTGGCCGGTTGGCACTGCCAGCGCGCCGGAAATGCAGTGGCCGGTCTGGTCGTCAAAGAAAAAGTCCGGCTCGAACTCGCGCAGGAACGGGCCTTTTTCCAGTCCGCCCAGGAACATGGCTTCGTCCACTTCAATCTGCCAGTCCATCAAGGTGCGGATGGCGCGTTCGTGGGCCGGGGCGCTGCGGGCGGTCACAAGGGCCGTGCGTAAACGCACCGGGGCTTCGGCGCGTTGTAAGCGGTGAAGGGCTTCGAGCAGCGGTTTGAACGGGCCGGGCGGAAGCGGGCGCGTGACATGATCCCGCTCGTGCCGGTGAAAAGCCGGCAGGCCATCGCGCTGGTAAATGCGTTCGGCTTCATCGGAAAACAACACGGCGTCGCCGTCAAAGGCAATGCGGATTTCGTCCGGGTGCCGGCCAGCGGCGTGCACGGATTGCGGGTACACCTGCGCCGCCGGGAAACCGGCGGCCAGCGCATCGCGTACGTCAGCTTCGTTCATGGACAAAAACAGGTTGGCGTGCAGCGCGTTCAGATATTTGAACGGCGGCCGCCCCTGGGTGAACACGCCGCGTTCCAGCGTCAGGCCGTGGTGCTGGGCAGAACGAAATGCCCGCAAGCCGCTGACCGGATCATTGCGCGACAGGATCACCACCTCGACCCGATGCGCGTCGCCGTCGTTCAGGGCCAGCAGCTTTTGCACCAGCGCGTAGGCCACGCCCGGCGCCGCCGGTTTGTCGAGCAGTTTGAGCTGGAGCGCCTTGTAGGCCGTCGCATCACCGGATTCGAACAGCGTGTTTTCTGATTCGAAATCGAACAGCGCGCGCGATGAAATGGCAACGACCAGTTGATTGGCCAGAGAGTAAGGCATGCGGACCCCGAAGTGGCTGGCAATGGTGTTTGCATGATAACCGCTGGGGCGGTTTTGTATCTGCCGGCTTTCATTTGTAAAGAATACGAAAAAGCACGAACCGGACGTCGTGTTTGTTGCTCCAAGTCATTGTAAACAGCGTAGATTCGGGGTGTGAGCTACGCCCTGGTGCGAGAACCGCATCAGGCACAAAATAGGAATACCGGCGCCATGAGCGCACGGGAACAACACGCAGCCGGGTGCTGCAAGTGAGTGGGAAAATGAAAAAAGTCGTTCTGCTGATGAGTCTTGCCGGGGTTGCCGGTCTGGCACAAGCCGCGGAGTACGGTCGCGTGATCAGCACCGTGCCGGTGGTGCAGCAGGTGTCGGTGCCGCAACAGTCATGCTGGGATGAACAAGTCCAGGTACAGCAGCCGCGCACGTATGGTGGCGCGCTTTTGGGCGGTATTTTTGGCGGCTTGCTGGGCAATACCGTGGGCAAGGGCAACGGCAATGTCGCGGCGACGGCGGCGGGTGCCGTCGTGGGTGCGCTGGCTGGTGACAATATCGCCAACCAGAATGCCGGCGTGTCCACCCAGACGGTCCACCGTTGTGCGACGACGCAAACCCAGCAGCAACGCACCGTCGGCTACGACGTGACCTATGAATACGCAGGTCAGCGCTATACCACGCGCATGGCTTATGATCCGGGCCGCCAGGTGCCGGTATCCATTGGTGTGGATGGCGGTTCGCCACCGCCCGCGCAGACTGCGCCGGTAACGACCACGACCTATGTGGATCAACCGCAAACCGTGGTGGTGCAACAACCGCAGGTGGTGTACCAGACTGCACCGGTGGTGGTTGCTGCGCCGCTGGTGTACCCGGCACTGTCGATCAACTACGGTTATTACCGGGGTTGGGGTGGCGGCTGGGGCTGGCGTGGTGGTTACTGGCATCACTGAGCGTCACTGACGCCACGCAGCAAAAAACCCCGCATCGGCGGGGTTTTTTGTTGTCTGCAGACGCCGGCAATCAGCCTTGTTGCAGCATTTGTTGCAGCTCGCCAGAGCTGAACAGCTCACGCATGATGTCCGAGCCACCGACAAACTCGCCCTTGATGTAGAGCTGCGGAATGGTCGGCCAGTTGGAGTATTCCTTGATGCCCTGGCGTACATCGTTATCGGCCAGCACGTTCACGGCCACAAAATCAGCGCCACAGGACTTCAGAATACTGACCGCAGCGGAAGAGAAGCCGCACTGCGGGAAAGTCGGCGTGCCTTTCATGAACAGCACGACCTGGTTTTCGGTGACGGTCTGACGGATGGATTCCTGAATGCTCATAGGGTAACTCGCTGTATGTTGCGGCACCGCGATGATGGCAGCGCCCTTAACTGATTAATTTACTCGGGTATTTTACGCTTTCCGGTCAAGCCAGGGCAAGCCCGCCACTGACCCGGTCCATGCCGGCGATATCCTGCCAGGTCTGCACCTGGTCAAAACCCGCCGCTTCCAGCAGGTCACGGGCGGCCAGGCCTTGATCAAACCCGTGTTCAAACAGCAGCCAGCCGCCCGCCAGCAAACGCGGGCGGGCACCGTTGATGATGCTGCGGATATGCACCAGCCCGTCGGCCTCATCGGTCAGGGCCGAGCGGGGCTCGAACCGCAGATCGCCCTGTTGCAGATGGGGATCATCCTGCTCGATATAAGGGGGGTTGGAGACAATCACCGCAAATTGTTCATGGCCCAGTGCGCTGTACCAGTCGCTTTGCAGCACGCGCACTTGCGGCGCAAGGCGACTGGCATTGGCGCGGGCGATCTCAAGCGCGGCAGCAGAGACATCCAGCGCGGTCACCGTTGCGTCCGGCCGTTCATGGGCAATGGTGAGGGCGATAATGCCGCTGCCGGTGCCCAGATCAACCAGCGCACCGCCCTGCGGCAGGCGTTCCAGCGCCAGATCCACCAGCAATTCGGTTTCCGGCCGCGGGATCAGCACACCCGGGCCGACCTGGAAGGTGAGGCTGTAGAACTCTTTCTCGCCCAGCAAATAGGCGACCGGTTCGCCAGCGCGGCGGCGCGCGGCCAGCGCGGTAAAGCGTTCGGCAAATGCGGGGTCGGCGGCTTCATCACCATGGGTGATCAGGAAGGCACGGTTGTATCCGCCCAGATGATGAAACAGGGCGTGGATATCGGGGCGGTCAAGGCCGCTGTCGCGGGCCAGTTCTTGGTACGTGGGCATCTACAGAGTGTAGAGCATTTACAAGGCGGCCAGCCAGGCGCGCGGCGCAGGGTTCTCTTATAATGCGCGCGGTAACCTTGCAGGACGATCCCATGCTGACCGCTTATGGTTTTGTAGACAAACGGCTGCGGCCGGTGCCCGTTGAGTCGGCCGAAGACCTGATCCGCCCTGATGTGGTCTGGATTGATTCAGTTGAGCCGAACGAGCACGAACGCGCCCTGCTGCGAGAGGTGTTTCACCTCAAACTTGATGACGAAGAGATGGAAGACATCGAGGATTCGGCACGCTGTTTTGTCGATGAGGCGGGGATTCACCTCAATTCGTTTTTCCTGCATCAGCATCATGACAGCGGCGAAGTCGTCACCGTGTCCTTTCTTTTGAACGAAGGACGCCTGCTGTCGATCCGTACTGAAGAACTGGCGGCTTTCCGGCTGTTTCGCATGCGCGCCCGCATGCAGGTCGATTTTGTGCGAACTGCCGAGGACGTTCTCCTGTCCATTTACGATGTGGCGGTGGAATACGCCGCCGACGTGCTTGAAGGCGTGTACACCGATCTGGATAAAGTCAGCCGCCGCGTGCTGGACCGCAATGCCGAAATGACCGACTCGGCCATGGCCGACACGGTTGCCGACATTGCCGCGCAGGAAGACTTGAACGGCAAGGTACGGCTGGATCTGATGGATACGCGCCGCTCGCTGTCTTTCTTGCTGCGTTGTCGCGTGTTGCAAAAGAACCAGGAAAAAGACCTGCGTGAGGTACTGCGTGATCTGGAATCGTTGAACAGCCACACTGCGTTTTTGTTCGACAAGATCAACTTCCTGATGGACGCGGTGATGGGCTTGATCAATTTGCAGCAGAACAAGATCATCAAGATCTTTTCGATTGCCGCCGTGGTGTTCCTGCCGCCAACCGTGATTGCCAGCATCTACGGCATGAATTTTGGCGACATGCCGGAATTACGCTGGCATCTGGGCTACCCGTTCGCGCTGGTGCTGATGGTGATGTCCGGGATTGCACCTTATTGGTTCTTCAAGCGAAAAGGCTGGTTGTAATCAGGGCGACTACCCGTCACCTGATGACGTGATGAACGTGAAACATGCTCATGCGGGTTGTATTATCTGGATGCCGCCCGCATTTCTGGCTGACGCTGTTTTTGACGAGTGTTCCCCATGACCGTTCCGCATCTCACCACCGCGCTGTCTGGCCCCTTGCTGGATCTGGAGCGCCGCATTCTCTCGGCCCAGCCGGAAATCGAACACTGGTTCCGTAATCAGTGGCAGGAATCGACGCCACCGTTCTACGGCTCGGTGGATCTGCGCAATGCCGGCTACAAGCTGGCGCCGGTGGACATGAACCTGTTCCCGGGCGGTTTCAACAACCTCAATCCAGAATTTCACCCGCTGGGTGTCCAGGCCGTGATGACGGCGCTGGAAAACATGTGTCCGGACGCACGCCGCGTGCTGCTGATCCCGGAAAACCACACCCGCAATACCTTTTACCTGCAAAACGTCGCCGCGCTGACCCGCATCATGAAAATGGCCGGTCTGGTGGTGCGCCTGGGCACCTTTAACCCCGAAATCACCGAGCCGACCACGTTTGATCTGCCTGATGGCCAGAAACTGACGCTGGAGCCGCTGGTGCGCAACGGCAACCGCGTCGGCCTTGCCGGGTTCGATCCGTGTGCCGTGCTGCTGAACAATGACCTCTCTGCCGGCATTCCTGGCATTCTGGATGGCGTTGAGCAGATTGTGGTGCCGCCGCCGCATGCCGGCTGGGCAGTGCGCCGCAAGACCACGCACTTTGCGGCCTATGACAACGTTGCCGCTGATTTTGCCAAACTGATCGGCATTGATCCGTGGACCATCAACCCGTACTTTGCCCACGTCGACGGCCTGGATTTCCACGCCCGCGCCGGTGAAGAACAACTGGCCGATGCGGTGAACAGCACGCTGGCCAAAATCCGCGTCAAGTACAAGGAACACGGCATCGACCACGAGCCGTTCGTGATCGTCAAAGCCAACGCCGGTACTTATGGCATGGGCATCATGAGCGTGAAGTCGGCGGATGAGGTCATTGGCCTGAATCGCAAGCAACGCAACAAGATGTCGGTGATCAAGGAAGGCCTGGAAGTGCACGACGTGATCGTGCAAGAAGGCGTGCCGACCTTCGAGAGCATCAACGATGCCGTGGCCGAGCCCGTGGTCTACATGATCGACCGCTTTGTGGTGGGCGGCTTCTACCGCGTGCACACGGGCCGTGGCCCGGAAGAAAACCTGAACGCGCCGGGCATGCATTTTGAGCCGCTGGCGTTTGCCTCGCCGTGTACCACGCCCGATTGCGACGGTGCACCGGATAGCGCGCCCAACCGTTTCTACTCGTACGGTGTGGTGGCGCGGCTGGCGCTGCTGGCGGCTTCGCACGAAATTGAGGCCACCGCGCCGGAGCCCCAACTCTCGTTCGCAGCCTGATGCAGGCACTGCCTGTTCCAGATCTGCTTAGCCAGTCATGGACGCGCAGCAGATCGTAGACAGGCTCTGGGGAAATGAGGCGGGAAACCGCCTCGTTCCGTATCAAATCTGCCCTTTGTCATCACTTGTCTGGAATACCGGATATGTCCACGCGCCTGCTTGTCATTGCTGATCCCGTTGCCGGTTTCAAAATCCACAAAGACTCTACCTACGCCATGCTGCGCGAAGCCAACAAGCGCGGCTGGGAGCTGTGGGTGACGCTGGCTGATGATATGCGCGTGCACAACGGCAGCGTCGAAACCGCCGCGCAACGGCTGACCTTCACCGCCACCCAGGAATACAAGCACTGGTTTGCGCTGGCAGAACCGCAGCACCTGGCGCTCAAGGATTTTGACGCGGTGCTGATGCGCAAAGACCCGCCGTTTGACCAGCAATACCTGTACGCCACGCATCTGCTGACGCTGGCCGAAGCGCAAGGCGCGCGCGTATTCAACCCGGGCCAGACGCTGCGTGACTACAACGAGAAACTGGCCATTCTCAAACACCCGCAATTTACCGCGCCGACGCTGGTGACCCAGCGCGCAGCAGATATCCGCGCGTTTCTGGCTGAACACGGCGATGTGATTCTCAAGCCGCTTGATGGCATGGGCGGCATGGGCATTTTCCGCATCCGTCCGGATGACGCGAACATCGGCTCGATCATTGAAATGCTTACTGCCAATGAAACCGCCACCATCATGGCGCAGCGCTATCTGCCGGCCATCAAGGACGGTGACAAGCGCGTGCTGATCATTGATGGCCAGCCGGTGGACTGGTGCCTGGCACGCATCCCCAAGGCAGGCGAGACCCGCGGCAACCTGGCGGCCGGTGGCACCGGCGTGGCCCGGCCACTGACGGCCAAAGACCGCGAGATTGCCCAGACGCTGGGGCCGGAACTGGCTGCCAAAGGCTTGTTCCTGGTTGGTCTGGATGTGATTGGCGAGCACGTCACAGAGATCAACGTCACCAGCCCGACGTGTTTTCAGGAAATCACGGATCAATCCGGCATTGATGTCGCCGCGCTGTTTATCGACGCGCTTGAGCGCAAACTCGCCTGATGCGCGCGTTTGTCCGTTTGCTGGCGCTGTTGTGCACGCTGTTGCTGGCCGCTTGCGGCAAACCGCCGGTGTACCAGCAAGAGAGCTTTGTCTTTGGCACCAGCGTGCAGATCACCATTTACGGTACGTCCGAGGATCAAGCCAAAGCGGCCACCGCCAGCATTCTGGCCGATCTGGATCGCCTGCATGCGCGGCTGCACGCCTGGCATCCGTCTGACATTACCCGGTTGAACCAGGCGTTTGCCGCGGGCCAGAGTGCCCAGGCCGATCCGGAAATGATCAGCATCTTGCAGCAGGCCAAAAGCTACGCCGAGCGCGCTGACCAGTTGTTTGATCCCGCGATTGGCGATCTTGTCGCGGCCTGGGGCTTTCACAACGATACCTTTGCGCCCGTCCTGCCAGACCCGGAAAAGCTCAAGGCGCTGGTCGCGGCGCACCCCACGCTGGACGATCTGCGCTTTGACGGCCCCAACGTCTCCAGCACCAACCCGGACGTGAACATTGATCTGGGCGGCTTCAAGGGCTTTGCGCTGGACCGCGCGGCGGCGTATCTGCGCAAGCATCACATCTACAACGCGCTCATCAATATCGGCGGCAACGTGCTGGCGCTGGGCAAGAAGGGCGACGCGCCCTGGAAAGTCGGCCTGCAACACCCGCGCAAACCCGGGGCGATGGCGGTGATCACGCTGGCCGATGGCGAATCGATCGGCACCTCTGGCGATTACGAGCGGTATTTTGAGGTGGACGGCAAGCGCTATTGCCATTTGATCGACCCGCGCACCGGCTGGCCCGCGCAAACCATGCAGGCGGCCACCGTGATCGCCCCCGCATCACGTGAGGCCGGGGCGATTTCCGATGCGCTGACCAAACCGGTGTTTATCGGCGGGCTTGAACACGCTGTCGGCTATGCCACCCGGTTTGGCGTCAAGGATGTGCTGATCGTTGCCAATGATGGCAGCGTGTACCTGACACCATCCATGCAAGCTCGGGTAGAGTGGCTGATTACCCCGCCGCATGTTTACCGTTTGCGCTGAAAACGCTGCGCTGCAACCGGGCGCGCTGTAATGCCCAGGGGAATTCGGTTAAATTTGCTTATAAAGTCAGAAAAAGAACGTCAGACCTGACCGGCACCTGCATCACAGGTGGGCGGCGGCTGGCGTTTGAATAAGCCCGGAACCGGCCGGTACAGGCAGCCAGGTTCGTTGTGGCCATGCACAAGGAATGCTCCGAATGGTAGGGATTATCATCGTCACCCACGTGTCGCTGGGGGAAGCGTTGATCTCGTGTGCCGAGCACATCATGGGTCGGCCGCTGACCAACGTCGGCCAGTTGTCGGTCAGCAAGACAGAAGACCCGGATGACGTCGTGCTCAAGGCGCACGACCTGATCGACATGCTGGATGATGGCTCAGGGATTTTGCTGCTCACCGATATTTACGGCGGCACGCCGTCCAATGTCTCTAACCGCCTGATCCAGCCGGGGCGCGTGGAGGCGGTGGCGGGCGTGAACCTGCCCATGCTGGTGCGGGCGTTGACGTACTGTCAGCAGCCGCTGGAAGTGGTGGTCAGCAAGGCCATTACCGGCGGGCTTGAAGGTGTTTTGTATATGTTGCCCAATGCGGCGCAGGGTTGAATCAGGGGATCTGTGGTCATGCCGGTAAAAGAGCTCGAAATCGTGAACAAGCTGGGTCTGCATGCGCGGGCATCCAGCAAGCTGACGCAACTGGCCAGTCAGTTTCAAAGTGAAGTATGGATCAGCCGTAACCAGAAACGTGTCAACGCAAAGTCCATCATGGGCGTCATGATGCTGGCGGCGGGCAAGGGCAGCATGGTTACCATTGAAACCACGGGCCCGGATGACCAGATGGCGCTTGATGCACTGGAAGCGCTGATTGCTGATTACTTTGGCGAAGGCGAATAAGCGTAGCCATCAACCTGCCGGCCTGGGCCGGCAACGCTTCGCCGAGTTTTGTCGGCCGCACCTGAAACCATGGGTCCGGGAATGGCGGCGACACAGGAGTCCGAATGAGTCTTGCCTTGCACGGGATCGGGATTGGCGGTGGCGTCGCCATCGGGCACGCCCACCTCATATCGCATACCGATATCGAAATTGCGCACTACACCGTGCGCCCGGAGGATATTGCCGGCGAAGTGGCGCGCTATGACTCTGCGGTCAAAACAGCGCGGCAAGAGCTGGAAATGCTCTGGGGCAGTATTCCGGAGAACGCGCCGACCGAGCTGGGGGCGTTCCTGAGCCTGCATATCATGCTGCTCAACGACCAGACGCTGTCGGTCGAACCCAAAGAGATCATCGAAAAGCGCAAGTGCAACGCCGAATGGGCGCTCAAACTGCAACTGGATACCTTGCTGGCGCAGTTTGACGAGATCGAAGAAGAATACCTGCGTGAGCGCCGCACCGACGTCATCCAGGTGACCGAGCGCATTTTCAAGACGCTGGCGGGCCATGACATGGCCATGCACACGCCGGCACCGACCGACCGGGATTCCATCCTTGTCGCGCATGATCTGTCGCCGGCTGACATGGTGCTGTTCAAAGACAGCGAATACATGGCGTTCATTACCGACGTCGGCGGCCCGACCAGCCACACCGCCATTCTGGCGCGCAGTCTGGATTTGCCGTCCGTGCTGGCGTTGCGCCATGCGCGCTCGCTGATCCATGAAGACGAACTGATTATTGTCGATGGCGTGAACGGCGTGGTCATTGTCGACCCGGACGAGCGCACGCTGACTGAATACCGCGCCCGCCAGGCCGACTGGACCGAGCGCCAGGCGCGGCTGCAGGATATCCGCACCAGTACGCCGGTCACTCAGGACGGGGTTGAGATCGAACTCTTTGGCAACATCGAGTTGCCGGAAGACACGGATCAGGTGATCGAGAACAACGCGACCGGGATTGGCCTGTTCCGCTCCGAGTTCCTGTTCTTGTCAGAAGACGATCTGCCGACCGAGCAAGAACAGTACGAAGCGTATCGCGCGGTGGCAGAGCAGATGAATGGCCAGCCGGTCATCATCCGCACCATCGATCTTGGCAAAGACAAGATTCCCAAATGGCAGGAAGAAACCGATGCGCCCAACCCGGCGCTGGGCCTGACGGGTATCCGCCTGTGCCTGGCCGAGGCCCAGTTGTTCCGCACCCAATTGCGCGCGCTGCTGCGGGCGTCGGCCTACGGCAAGATCAAACTGCTGGTGCCCATGCTCTCGCACGTGGGCGAGGTGCGCCAGACGCGCCGGCATCTGGAAGAAGTCAAAGCGCAACTGCGGGCCGAGGGCATTCCGTTTGATGAACACATCGAACTGGGCGGCATGATCGAAGTACCGGCAGCGGCGTTTACGGTGGAGCACTTCCTGCATCATCTGGATTTTGCGTCCATCGGCACCAATGACCTGATCCAGTACACGCTGGCGGTAGACCGCAATGACGACGCGGTGTCCCATCTGTATGACCCGGTGCACCCGGCGGTGATCCGGCTGTTGCACCACGTGATCAGCACCTGCAACCGCGTGGGCAAGCCGATCTCCATGTGCGGCGAAATGGCGGGTGATCCGGCGCTGACACGCTTGTTGCTCGGCCTTGGCTTGCGGCGTTTCTCCATGCTGCCGGCGCGGTTGCTGAAGGTGAAAGAGCAAGTGCTGTCGACCGATCTGGAGCGCATCAAGCCGCTGATTGCACGTTTGCTGGAAGCCGACGAGATCGAAACGCTCTGGCACGTGATGGAAGAACTGCAGGCCTGATTGCCCCTGCAATTTGATCTGTCCCACAAAAAGCCCGGTTTGCCGGGCTTTTTCATGCCATTTATGCAGGATTTCTTTTGAAAATCCGCACCTTGTTGCAAATACTGCAAAAAGCCGTGCGCGGCGCGCGGCGCGGCCTCAGGTCAACCGGAAACAAGGAGCGGTCATGTCGGGTAAATTCCATCTGAAAACGGCCAAGGACGGCCAGTTCATGTTCAATCTGCATGCGGCCAATGGGCAGATCATTCTGACCAGCGAGTTGTATACCGCCAAAGCATCGGCGTTGAATGGCATTGAGTCGGTGCGCAAGAACGCGCCCGATGACGTGCATTACGAACGCAAGGAAAGCAAGGATGGCCATCCGTACTTTGTGCTGAAGGCGGCCAACCATCAGGTGATCGGCAAAAGCGAGATGTACAACAGCAAGGCGGCGATGGAAAACGGGATCGAGTCGGTCAAGAAAAACGGGCCGGACGCCAAGCTGGTGGAAGACTGACCCCGCATCTGGTACGCATGAAAAAGCCCCGGTAAACCGGGGCTTTTTGTTGTGGCGCAGGACCAACCCTCAGGCGGTTCTGGCTTCCGGCATCGTGGCAAAGCTGTCGAGCACTTGCAGAATCTCGTCGGTCCGTTGCTGCATCAGCGCCGGATTGCCGCGGGACTCCACATTCAGGCGGATCACGGGCTCGGTGTTGGATGAGCGCAGATTCATGCGCCAGTCGGCAAACGCCAGGCTGATGCCGTCGGTTTCGTCGATGCTGAGGGCCTCGTGCTCGTAGCGGCGGCGGACTTCTGCAATGGCGCCCGGCGCATCGGCCAGTTTGCGGTTGATCTCACCCGAGGACGGAAAGCGGGCGATCCGGTCTGCCACCAGCGTAGACAGCGGCTGGCCCGTGCGGCTGAGCAACTGACAGACCAGCAGCCACGGAATCATACCGCTATCGCAGTAGGCAAAATCGCGGAAGTAATGGTGGGCGCTCATTTCGCCGCCGTAAATGGCGTCTTCCTGGCGCATGCGTTCCTTGATAAAGGCGTGGCCCGTCTTGCTTTGCACCGGCACGCCGCCCGCTTGCTGCACCACATCGATCGTGTTCCAGGTCAGCCGCGGGTCATGGATGATGCGCGAGCCCGGCTGCCGCGCCAGGAACGCCGCCGCCAGCAAGCCGACAATGTAATAGCCTTCGATGAACTCGCCGCGTTCGTCGAACAAAAAGCAGCGATCAAAGTCGCCATCCCAGGCGATACCCATGTCGGCGCCGTGTTCACGCACCGCATTAGCGGTATCGGCGCGGCATTCCGGCAAAAGCGGATTGGGAATGCCATGCGGAAAGGTGCCGTCCGGCTCGTTGTGCACCTTGATAAACGTCACCGGCACTTTCATGCGCTGGAACACGGCATCGAGCGCATTGACCACATGGCCGGCAGCGCCGTTACCGGCGTTGACTACCAGTTTGAGCGGGCGCAGCGCAGACAGATCGACATAACCCAGCAGATGCTGCACATACGCATCCAGAATGCTCTGACGCGCCAGGCCGCCACGCTGGATGGCCGGCGCGAAATTGCGCGATTCTGCCAGCGCCTGGATTTCACGCAGGCCGGTGTCGCCGCTGATGGGGCGGGCGCCGCGGCGGACCAGCTTCATGCCGTTGTAGTCGATCGGGTTATGACTGGCCGTGACCTCAATGCCGCCATCCACATCCAGGTGGAACGCGGCAAAGTAGACTTCTTCCGTCCCGGTCATGCCAATGTCGATCACATCGGCGCCGGCATCCATCAGCCCGTTGGCCAGCGCCGCTTTCAGGCCCGGCGTAGAGGTGCGGACATCCCCGCCAATGACCACGCGCCTGGCGTGCAGAAACTGGGCATAGGCGCGGCCGATGGCGTAGGCGATATCCTCGTTGAGCTCATCGCCCAGCCGGCCGCGGATGTCATAAGCCTTGAAGCAACGCAAAGTGCTCATTTCACAACCTCGGGTTTGTCGACGCGGCCGTAAGTGTCTTCAAAGCGCACGATATCGTCTTCACCCAGATAGGCGCCCGATTGCACCTCGATCAGCTCCAGCGGAATCTTGCCCGGGTTCTTGAGCCGGTGCGTGGTGCCCAGCGGAATATAGGTCGACTGGTTCTCGGTCAGCAGAATGTGCTGATCGCCGTTATCCACCAGCGCCGTGCCCTTGACCACAATCCAGTGTTCAGCGCGGTGGTGGTGCATTTGCAGGCTCAGTTGCGAGCCTGGGCTGACGATGATGCGTTTGACCTGGAAGCGGTCGCCGTGATCGATCCCTTCATACGAGCCCCAAGGCCGGTACACCTTGCGATGGGTGACGGACTCGGACCGGCCGGACGCATTCAGGCGCTCGACCATTTTCTTCACGTCTTGCACTTTGTCCTTGTGCGCGACGAGGATGGCATCGGCGGTTTCGACAATCACAATGTTGTCTACGCCAATGGCTGCCACCATGCGGTGCTCGGCGCGGATGTACGAACTGCTCACGCGATCGGTCAGCACGTCGCCAATCACGGTATTGCCGGCGGCGTCTTTGCTGCCGATGTCGGCCAGGGCGTCCCAGGAGCCAATATCGCTCCAGCCCAGATCGGCGGCTTCAATCACGGCCGCCTCGGTGGTTTTTTCCATCACGGCGTAGTCGATCGAGTCGGACGGGCAGCCCAGGAAAGCCTCTTTGTTCAGGCGGGTGAAATCGCCATCGCGCATGCTGCGTTCCAGCGACAACTCGGCCTTGAGTAGCATGTCCGGGTTCAGGCGGCGCAGTTCGGACAAATAGACTGACGCTTTGAGCATGAACATGCCGCTGTTCCAGTAATAACGGCCATCACCCAGGAAACGCTCGGCCGTGGCCAGATCCGGTTTTTCGACAAAAGACTGCACTTTGTAGGCATTGGCCGGGCCCAGCCCTTCGCCGCGCAGGATGTAACCATAGCCGGTCTGGGGCGAGGTCGGCTTGATCCCGAATGTCACCAGCTTGCCCAGGCCGGCCACTTCGGCCGCTTCATCCACCAGGCTGGCAAAGACATTGTCTTTGCGGATGACATGGTCAGAGGGCATCACCAGCAGCAAGCCATCCGGGTCTTTGGCGGTAACCAGCAGCGCAGCGATGGCAACGGCGGGCGCGGTGTTGCGGCCGGCCGGTTCCAGCACGATGGTGTCGGGCACGATGCCGATCTTGCGGACCTGTTCTGCCACCAGAAAGCGCTGTTCTTCATGCGAGATCAGAATCGGCGCAGCCGCCTGATTGAGGTTCTTGAGGCGCAACACGGTCTGTTGCAGCAGGCTGGTTTCGCCGGTGAGCTTCAGGTACTGCTTCGGGTAACCACCACGCGACATCGGCCACAGACGCGAACCACTGCCACCACACAGAACCACGGGATAAATAGACATGATGTTGTTCCTGCTCAAGACGGGTTTGGCACAACCGGGTGTCCGGCATATGAGATTACTATAGATGAAATGTTAAATAACATGAATAGTAATTTTGTGATGTGCCTAACTGTGCTAAGGCTGATGAAGAGTGATGTGTAATGCGGTGAAATCCGCATGCAGACAAGCGTTGCGCGGTGGTGTGCCTTGGCGGATCAAGGTCTGAAAAGGGTTTAAGAAAGCTTTCAGCTTACAACCGTTTGTCTAAAGGCGTGCTGATAAGCCCTTGTTGTAAAAGCATTTTTGCTGCGCTGCGGCAAAACGCGATAAAAAAACGGACGTCAGCTGACGTCCGTTGCGTTTGGGGTACGGTGGGCGCCGCGGTTATTCCTTGTGATACACCTGCGCGCCGCGTTTGACGAACTCGATCGACTTGGCTTCCATGCCCTTGCTCAATGCTTCGGCCTCGGCAATGCCTTGCTGGGCGGCAAAGTCGCGCACGTCCTGCGTGATCTTCATCGAACAGAAGTGCGGGCCGCACATGGAACAGAAGTGGGCCAGCTTGGCGCCTTCCTGCGGCAGCGTTTCATCATGGAAAGAACGCGCCTTGTCCGGGTCCAGACCCAGGTTGAACTGGTCTTCCCAGCGGAATTCGAAGCGCGCCTTGGACAACGCGTTATCACGAATCTGTGCGCCCGGGTGGCCCTTGGCCAGGTCGGCTGCGTGGGCGGCCAGCTTGTAGGTGATGATGCCTTCCTTCACGTCATCTTTGTTCGGCAAGCCCAGATGCTCCTTGGGCGTGACGTAACACAGCATGGCGGTGCCATACCAGCCGATCTGCGCCGCGCCAATGGCAGAGGTGATGTGGTCGTAACCCGGGGCGATGTCGGTGGTCAGCGGGCCCAGAGTGTAGAACGGCGCTTCGTGGCAGTCCTGCAGTTCAAGGTCCATGTTTTCCTTGATCAACTGCATCGGCACGTGGCCCGGGCCTTCAATCATCACCTGGACGTCGTGTTCCCACGCAATCTTCGTCAGCTCGCCCAGCGTTCTGAGTTCACCCAGTTGCGCCTCGTCATTGGCGTCCCAGACCGAACCCGGACGCAGGCCGTCGCCCAGGCTGAAGCTCACGTCGTAGGCCTTCATGATTTCGCAGATTTCGGCGAAATGCGTGTAGAGAAAGTTCTCCTGGTGGTGCGCCAGACACCACTTGGCCATGATCGAGCCGCCGCGGCTGACAATGCCGGTCATGCGGTTGGCGGTGAGCGGCACATAACGCAGCAGCACGCCGGCATGGATGGTGAAGTAATCGACGCCTTGTTCGGCTTGTTCGATCAGCGTGTCACGGAACAGCTCCCAGGTCAGGTCTTCGGCCTTGCCGTTGACCTTTTCCAGCGCCTGGTAAATAGGTACCGTACCAATCGGCACCGGGCTGTTCCGCAAAATCCACTCACGGGTTTCATGGATGTTCTTGCCGGTCGACAGATCCATGATGGTATCGGCGCCCCAGCGGATGCCCCAGGTCATCTTGTCCACTTCTTCATTGATGGACGAGGTGACGGCCGAGTTACCGATATTGCCGTTGATCTTCACCAGGAAATTGCGGCCGATGATCATCGGCTCCAGTTCCGGGTGGTTGATGTTGGCGGGGATGATGGCGCGGCCGCGGGCGATTTCGTCACGCACGAACTCCGGCGTGATTTTCGCCGGAATCGCCGCACCAAAGCTCTGGCCCGGATGCTGGCGCAGCATCAGTTCAGCCATGCGCTTGCTACGATCGCCCAGGGTTTGCAGGCTGGCAATGTACTCTTCGCGGCGCATGTTCTCGCGGATCGCCACGTATTCCATTTCCGGCGTGACAATGCCCTTGCGCGCGTAGTGCATCTGGCTCACGTTGCCGCCGGCTTTGGCGCGGCGCGGCTGGCGGTGCAACTCAAAACGCAATTCATCAAGCGACTTGTCTGCAGCGCGGCCACGGCCGAACTCGCTGGTCAGATCGGTCAAAAGTTCGGTATCGGCGCGTTCTTCAATCCAGGCGCCGCGCACGCTGGGCAAACCTTTGCGCACATCGATTTTTGCCGCTGGGTCGGTATACAGGCCGGAGGTGTCGTACACGGTGATCGGCGGATTCTGCTCGCCGCCAAAGGCGGTAGGCGTATCATGCTGGCTGATCTCGCGCATGGGCACGCGCAGATCGGGCCGGCTGCCTTCTACATAAATCTTGCGGGAGTTGGGCAGTGGCTGGATCGCAGCTTCGTCCACGTGGGCACTGGCTGCGCTGAAATCTGCACGGGTATTCATGGGCGTCTTCCTTCTTGAGAAAAGGGCGCAGGTACGCGCGATAGACGCCAGGCCCGGACGGGCGGATGGCGGCTTCGCTTCCCTACGCCGGTGTGAACCGGATCAGGTGCAAAGGGACTCTCTCATCCGCGGCAAAGCACGGAACCCCTAGCGAAACTCTGCTGTGACGTTACGCAGTTTATGAGATAATCGCAAGTTAATTTACAAGACAGTCCGGTCAGCGGTAGCGCGCCAGCGCTCAGGCTAACGGGACTGAAACGTCGGTTGGATCGCTCAGAAGACGCCGTCTGGCGCCTGTTTTTTCAAGGTGAAAAGCATGGATTGGGAACACGCCCGTTATCTGCTGGTAGAGCAGCAAATTCGCCCGTGGGATGTGCTGGATCAGAAAGTGCTGGACCGTGTATTGACGGTCAAGCGTGAAGACTTTGTCCCCGCAGACAAAAAAGCGCTGGCTTTTGTTGACTCTGAACTGCCGATCGGCCACGAAGCCACCATGCTGGCCCCGAAGGTCGAAGCGCGTTTCCTGCAAGACGTAGAAGTACAACCGACCGACAAAGTGCTGATCGCCGGTGCCGGTACGGGTTACCTGATGGCGCTGGCCGCCGGTCTGGCCTCGCAAGTGTACGGTGTGGAAATCGAACCGGAACTGGCCAGCCAGGCTGAAGCCAATCTGGCGCGCGCCGGCGTGCGCAATGCCCGCGTGGTTGTGGGCGATGCCGTGCGCGGTTTTGCTGAACAAGCCCCGTTTGACGTGATCATTGTCACCGGCTCGTTCGAAAGCGTTCCCGCTTCGCTCAAGGAACAACTGGCAGTCGGCGGCCGTCTGATCGCCATCGTCGGCCAGTTGCCGATCATGAGCGCCACGCTGGTTCGCCGCGTTGACCACAACGCCTACAGCGAAGAAAAACTGTTTGAATACAACCTGCCGCGCATGAAGAACGCGCCGGCCGTGTCTGCCTTTCGCTTTTAAGTAGCGCTGGCGGTCAACGCAAAAGGCGTGGCGCTGGATGCCACGCCTTTTTTTGTAATGTTTTAATGGATCAGGACACTGACAGATGCAGCAACTCTCCGCCCAGGACCTCGCCGCATGGTTGCAAGATGACGCACGTAGCAAGCCGGTATTGCTGGATGTGCGCGAAGGCTGGGAATACGCCATGTGCCATCTGGATGGCAGCACGCACCTGCCCATGAACGAAATCCCGCAGCGTTTTTCCGAACTGGATGAAGACGCCGAGATCGTCGTGATCTGCCATCACGGCATGCGTAGCTACCAGGTGGGTGTGTTCCTGGAACGCCAGGGCTTTGGTCATATCAGCAACCTCGCCGGCGGTGTGGATGCCTGGGCCGGTTCGGTTGATCCGGCCATGGCCCGCTATTGATCTGCGCGGCTTAATAACGACAATTTCAGGTGCGATGTCAGGGATGCGTTGAGTATGCTGGCAATTGTCGTCAAACTGTTCGCCTGATCCATGATAATGAACAAGTGAATGGCCACGCTGTGCGGCCATTCCCTCGACGGACGTAAAGCAATGATTCTGGTGACCGGTGGCGCCGGGTTTATTGGCGGCAACTTCGTGCTGGACTGGCTGGCTGCCAGCGACGAGCCGGTGTTGAACCTGGACAAACTGACTTATGCAGGCAACCTGCAGACGCTGACCGCGCTGGAACATGATGCGCGTCATGTGTTTGTCCGTGGCGATATCGGTGATACCGCGCTGGTGCCACAACTCCTGGCCCGCTACCGGCCCCGCGCAGTGATCAACTTTGCGGCCGAATCACACGTCGATCGCTCTATTCACGGCCCGTCTGACTTTATCCAGACCAATATCGTCGGCACGTTCAATCTACTGGAATCCGTACGCGGGCACTGGTCCGCGTTGCCGGACGACGAACGCGCGGCCTTCCGCTTTGTGCATGTCTCCACCGATGAAGTGTATGGCTCGCTGGCGCCGGATGACGCGCCATTCCGCGAGACCAACCCGCACGCGCCCAACAGCCCGTATTCGGCCTCCAAGGCTGCGTCTGACCATCTGGTCCGCGCCTGGCACCACACCTACGGGTTGCCGGTACTGACGACCAATTGCTCCAACAATTACGGTCCTTACCATTTCCCGGAAAAACTGATCCCGCTGGTGATCCTCAACGCGCTGGCCGGCAAACCACTGCCGGTTTATGGCGACGGCCAACAAGTGCGCGACTGGTTGTACGTGAAGGATCACTGTGCCGCTATCCGCTGCGTGCTCGGGGCAGGGCAGGTGGGGCAGACCTACAACGTGGGTGGCTGGAACGAGAAACCCAATCTGGATGTCGTGCATACCATCTGCCGCATTCTGGATGAACTGCGCCCGCGTGCAGATGGCCAGCCCTACGCCAGCCAGATCACCTTTGTGACCGACCGCCCCGGCCATGATCGCCGCTACGCCATTGACGCCACGCGGCTGGCGGATGAACTGGGCTGGAAGCCGGAAGAGACCTTTGACAGTGGTATCCGCAAGACGGTGACCTGGTATCTGGATAACGAGGCCTGGGTCAGCAATGTGACCTCGGGTGCTTACCGCGACTGGATCGCGCAGCAGTACGAGCGCTGACATGCCGCGCATTCTGATCACGGGCAAAAACGGCCAGGTCGGCTTTGAACTGCAGCGCAGCCTGGCGGTGCTGGGTGAAGTCATTGCCATTGGCCGGGAAGACTGCGATCTGGCTGACCCCGCAGCCATTGATGCGCTGGTTGAGCGCATTGCGCCAGACGTCATCGTCAACCCGGCTGCGTATACCGCGGTGGACCGGGCAGAGACGGACGCCGCCACCGCCCGGGCAATCAACGAAACCGCACCCGCAACCTTTGCCGCTGCCGCCGTGCGCCGCGGTGCGCTGCTGGTGCATTACTCCACCGATTATGTGTTCGACGGTACGCAAACCACACCATACCGCGAAACCGACACCGCCGCGCCGCGCTCGGTCTACGGCCAGACCAAACGTGATGGTGAACTCGCGATCGAACGCAGCGGTTGCCGTTATGTGACCTTGCGAACCAGCTGGGTGTACGGCGCCTGGGGCAACAATTTTGCCAAAACCATCCTGCGGCTGGCCAAAGAGCGTGACGCGCTCAAGGTGGTGGCCGACCAGTTTGGCGCGCCCACGCCGGCCGCATTGATTGCTGACGTCACCGCCCATATCGTGGCGCGCTACCTTGGCAGTACAGATGCCGCCGGCTTCCCGTTCGGCACCTATCACCTCACCACTGCAGGCGAAACCAGCTGGCATGGTTATGCCACGACGCTGATCAACACCGCCCGTGCCCTGGGCGCGCCAATGCGGCTTGATCCGGCGGCCATTACGCCAGTCAGTACCCCCGAATACCCGCTGCCGGCGCCGCGCCCGGCCAGCTCCCGTTTGTCGACCGAGAAACTGCAACGCACCTTTGGCCTGATCCTGCCCCCATGGGAGCAAGCCCTGGCCCACGTGTTGCGCCAACTGATCCCGACGGAGAAGCCATGAGCACCCGACCCAGAAAAGGCATCATTCTTGCCGGTGGTTCCGGCACGCGGCTTTACCCGGCTACGCTGGCGGTCTCCAAGCAACTATTGCCTATCTACGACAAACCGATGATTTACTACCCGCTGAGCACCTTGATGCTGGCGGGGATTCGCGAGATTCTGGTAATCTCCACGCCGCAAGACACGCCTCGCTTTCAGCAGTTGTTAGGTGATGGCAGTCAATGGGGACTCCATTTACAGTACGCGGTACAGCCTTCTCCGGATGGTCTGGCGCAAGCATTTGTCATCGGCCGTGAGTTTGTCGGGCAAGACAATTGCGCTCTGGTGCTGGGCGACAACGTATTTTACGGCGCAGATTTTGCCAATTTGCTGGCCGGCGCAGCAGCCAAACCGGCTGGCGCCACGGTCTTTGCCTATCGGGTCAACGACCCGGAACGCTATGGCGTGGTGGAGTTCGACAGCACCGGCAAAGCCATCAGCATCGAAGAAAAGCCTTCGCAGCCCAAATCGGCCTTTGCGGTGACCGGGCTCTATTTCTACGACAATGACGTGCTCGACATTGCCCGGGATATCAAGCCTTCCGCCCGCGGAGAGCTTGAGATCACGGACGTCAATTCGCACTACCTTGCGGCCGGTACGCTGGATGTCAAAACCATGGGCCGGGGCTACGCCTGGCTGGACATGGGCACGCATGACTCGATGCTGGAAGCCAGCCAGTTCATCCAGACGATTGAATCACGGCAGGGGCTGAAGATTTGCTGCCCGGAAGAAATTGCATGGCGCGCCGGCTGGATTGACGCCGCGCGGGTCGAGCAAATGGCCAGACCCATGAGCAAGAACAATTACGGCAAGTATTTGCTGAAAATGCTGGTTGAGGGCTGAGCATGAACGTGGTTGACACTGCACTGCATGGCGTGAAGATCATTGAACCGCGCGTGTTTGGTGACGAGCGCGGTTATTTTTTTGAGAGCTTCAACAGCAAGCGGTTTGAAGAAGCGACAGGTGTCGCAGCGACGTTTGTGCAGGATAACCAGTCCCGCTCGGTCAAAGACGTATTGCGCGGCCTGCATTATCAGATCGGGCGCCCGCAAGGCAAGCTGGTGCGGGTGTTGCAGGGTGAAATTCATGATGTGGTGGTCGACCTGCGAACGCAGTCACCCACCTTTGGCCGCTGGGAGTCTTATGTGCTCAGCGCCGAAAACAAAAAGCAGTTATGGGTGCCCGAAGGGTTTGCCCACGGCTTTCTCACGCTTTCAAGCGTTGCGGAAGTGTTTTACAAAACAACAGATTACTGGGCGCCGGAGTGCGAGCGGACCATCCGCTGGGACGACCCGGATCTTGGCATAGACTGGGGGGGGGGCGTGTTCCCGCAGGTGTCACAAAAAGATAGCGCAGGCGGCGGGTTTGCAAGTGCAGAGAAGTTTTGATCTCCAGGAAGGGATTGCCCGGTTCTGGTGCTGATTGTAATTGATTATTAAATAGCTAAATGATTCATATTCTTGGTTCGGCTTTTCTGTCCTTTCTGATTTTTGCCTTGTGGTGCGGTAGCGGCGCCTATTTATTCTGTAAATCCCGTCGTTTCAAAATTGAAGAGGATGGCGGTGAGCTGGCTCTTGCTTTTGGCGCATTGCTTGCTGGATTGGCATTTTTTATGCTGATTATTGGATCGAATTTGCTCGTTCCGGGGCGTTTTGCATTTCCAGCTATAGCCGTGGCTTTAACCTTGATTTCGTTGTGGGTTATAATTAAAAGTGACCGGAAGACGCAGCGTGATATTTTAGCCGAGACCGGGCAATTACTGATTCCTGTCGCGTGTTTTGCCGTACTCATTGTTATTATGTACCGGCTGTTGGGTGTCTGGTTGTTTGAAGGGCCCAATCACGATCTCTTGTATTACTACCAGGGCGCACTGTGGGGGTTGGAGCACGCTCAATGGGTAGATAGCGAGTTTGTCACGCAAACCTGGGGTATCGCCAAATGCAACGGGTGGCTTGTTGGGTATGACTGTGCTGTCTATCGCGGTGGGGCATACAGCCTCGCGGGATGGAGTATGGTCTTTTCTGGCTACAGGGAAGGCGGGGTCATCTGGCTTTCCTACCTCTTCTGCCCGTTGATGTTTTCGCTGGCTGTACGACTTGCCATTGCCAGCAATACGCGCATGCCTGCTGGTGCATGGGCGGTACGGCTCATTTTGACGCTGTGCCTGGCGTTTTCCGGGCCGCTACTTTCGGCTCTTACCAATAGCAATCAGGCTACCGCACTGGTTGGCACCCTTCTGGCATTACTGGTAGTGGTGGGGCAAATAGAGAAATTGAATCTGACCACGCTGGCGGGCGTGATCGGAGTGATTGCCGGTCTGTGCACCCAGCTTTACGGTGAAGCCATTGTTTATTCTGTGGCTATTGGCGGCGGGATACTTCTGTGCAGACTCTGGTTTGAGAAAGCCCGATTCCCTTCGTCCTGGGTACAAGCGGTCTTTGTGGCTCTTGTGGGGTTCCTGCTTGCTGGCAATCTGGCGATATACGCAGCGGTAAAATCCGTTCTGTTTATATCCGGTATTGCAAATGGCGGTGCCTGGCCGACCGGATATATCGGAGGTCCGTGGTGGGGTTGGCTGGGGGCCTGGTATGCCGCCGATCTCATTGGTCCGGAAACCACGACCCTGGTGAGTATTGTCGCCGGGGGTGTGGTGATGCTTTTTTCCATTGTTGTTATTCTGGCCAGCCGGAGTAAATATCCCCGGCTTATATCCGTACTTGCGCCGACGGTGGTGTTGTCTACGGGATTAATCGGCCTGATCTTGAAGCGAAATTATGCTTATGGGGAACATAAGATATTGCAATTGCTGGGACCGTCCTGGGGTGTACTGACCTGCATTGCATGTTTGTGTCTTATGGAATTGGCGAGATGTTTGCCGAATGCAATTTTTAGTCGACTTGTGCGCCGTCTGGCTGTGGTTCCAATTATATGCATGGCGCTAATAAGCGTAGATTTTCTGGAGCGGTCTTTTAGTTATTTTGATGATATCGGCGTCGCCCATGAAATTTCCAGGGATGTAGAGCATCTGAATGCTGTGCCGAAAGGGGCAACAGTTGTTTTTGATGATTCAGCCTGGTTTGGCCGAGAGAGATTCCAGAAAGACCAATATCTTGCTTTTTTGATTGTTGAGGCCGGAGGCCACCCGGTGTTTCCGGATATGGAGGCTGATGCTTCGCGTGGCGGGTATTTTCATGTCTCGCTGAATAGAACATTCGAGACGGCTGGGCGACCGTCCTGGCTGCTTCAGGCCAAATCCCGCGTCGGGGGTGTCAGTTGCTTTCCGAGGTCTGGCCCGGCATTGTATGAGGGTGATAGCTACCGGATTTTTGATCTTGCCGACTCGGGCGTGGTAGTAGCAGGTCGCGGCTGGAACCCGGCCCCCAATGGGCGTTGTCTGGTGTCACGCACGTTTGACATTGAGCTATACGCTCCCGCGGAGGGGTTTGTACTCAAGATAGCAAAGCCCCGGGGAGGGCGGGCTGACCTGATCAGCGCGATTGCATTGGTTAAAAATGGCAGCGTTGCAGCCGGTATTCCGACCGATGGCGACGTAATGACGGTGCCTGTTGGTATGGGTTGGCAACGCTTGACCGTAAAATTGGATAAATCGCCGGACGCTGGTGCAAAACCTGCCAGCGCATCCGGGACCTGATTGTAATAACTATTATTTGCTGGAATTGAAATGAGCCTTGTTCACCTTTTTATTATTATTTTTGCTACCGGATTGGCTGCGCTTGGCAGTCTTTGCCTGAAACTGGCAGCTCTTCGGCTCCCCACGTTCTCGGTTACGCCTGGTTACGCACTGGCATTGATATCTAACCCGTACCTTATCGTGGGTGCGGCGTTGCACGTGGTACCGTTGCTTATCTGGGTTTATTTACTGAAGTTTGTAGACCTGAGCAAACTCCAGCCCATGATGTCCATGGTCTATGTGTTCTCGGCTGTATTGGCCTATCTGGTGCTCCAGGAGCCGGTGGGTGGTATGCGTATTGCAGGTATTTGTATCATTATCGTTGGGGTTTGCCTTGTCTCCATCTCGTAAGAAGAAGCTGCTGATTGTTCTCAATTACTACTACCCATATGTCAGCGGAGTCAGCGAATACGCACGTTCAGTGGCCGAGTCCCTGGCTAACACATATGACGTAACTGTATTGACGGGCAAACATTTGCCAGACCTTCCCGATGTTGAATCGCGCGACGGCTACACGATAGTCCGGGCAAAGCCGCTTTTCTTCTTCGACAAGGGTTACATTTCTATCAACTTTCTGCGTCTTTTCAGAAAGTTGCAGAAAGAAGCGGATATCGTGAATCTGCACTACCCGATGCTGGAAAGCGGTGTGCTCGCGAGTTTGACCAAAAAGCCGATCCTGATGACTTATCAGTGCGATATGGCACTTGTGGGCGGTGTGGTTTCCCGGCTGGCGGTGTCGCTGGTCCGGTGGTCGGGGCGGCGGGCTATTGAGCGTTCTGCCAGAATCGTGACCCTGAGTAGTGACTATGCGGCGCATTCGGATGCGTTGCAGTCGGCCATGGAAAAAGTGGTCCAGGTTTACCCGGCTAACCGTTTCGAGAATGCGGCCAATACTCCAGCCAATACGGCGGTATTGCCCTGTGAAGTGCAGGAAGGCAAACGGATTGTGGGGTTTGTTGGGCGCTTCGTAAAAGAAAAGGGCATCGATGTCCTGCTTGAAGCAATTAGCCGGGTCAACGATGAGAACGTTGTGTTCTGGCTTGCCGGTGATTATGAAGGCGTGGCCGGTGGCAGCGTCATGGATGAACTGTCGGCACGTCTCAAGTCGCTGGGCAATCAGGTGGTATTGCTGGGCAGACTGACCGATGACCAGTTGATCGAGTTCTACAGGGCTATTGATGTATTGGTGCTGCCCAGCGTGAACCGCTTTGAGGCCTTTGGCATGGTGCAGATGGAAGCCATGACTTTTGGTTCTCTCGTGGTGACCACGAACATGTCCGGGGTTCGGGAAGTGGTCAACCGGACGGGATTTGGCGGGTTGGCTGCGCCTGGTGACTCCGTGTCGCTGGAAAAGGCCATCCGCTCCGTACTGGAAATGCGGGAAACCTGTTCGCGGGAGAAAGTGACGCGAGCCGTTCTGGAAACATTCAATTTGCAAGAGTTCAGCTCTGCCTACAAGAAATTGATCGACGAGCTGTCCTCCGCCACCGGGGTGCTGGAGTATCGTGCATGATTTTCCAAAGCGGAAAACCGCATGCGGTACTCAAGCTGTTGCGTCCCCATCAATGGGCCAAGAACGCGTTTGTTCTGGCCCCGCTTTTGTTTGCGGGCGCATTTCTTGATCTCAAGGCCATTGTGTCTGCAATTCTGGCACTGGTTATCTTCAGTATTGCTGCATCAACGGTCTATATCATCAATGATCTGCACGATATTGAAAAAGACCGGGCGCATCCGCTGAAGTCCAGGTCACGCCCCCTGGCATCCGGGGCGCTGCAGAAAAAAGACGCGCTATGCATATTGGCCGTTCTCTATGTACTGCTTGCCCTGCTTGGCTATCAACATCTTCCGGTGCTTGCTGTAACGATCGTTTATATGATTGTGAATATCGCATACACCTTCGTGCTCAAGCATGAGCCCGTGATTGATATTTTCACAATTGCAGCCGGCTTTGTCCTGCGGGTTTATGCGGGTGCCGTTGCGATTACCGTTCCGGTATCCAACTGGATGTTCGTCACGGCGCTTTGCCTTGCGTTGTACCTTGCGTCTATCAAACGGCGGCAGGAGCTGGTGATTCACGGCAAAGAATCCAGAAAAGTGTTGCGTCGGTACACCGTCACGCTGGTTGATCGATACGCAGAAATGTCGGCTGTCGGGGCGCTGGTTTTCTACAGCCTGTATGTCATGGACTCAAAGCCGAAGCTGGTTTTGTCCATTCCCATTGTGCTGTTTGGTCTTTTTCGGTACTGGTTTGTCGTGGATTGCCACAATGCCGGCGAATCGCCAACCGATGTACTTTACTCGGACAAACAATTGATTTTTACCGTCCTGCTCTGGGCAGGTGTATGCGCATGGGCGCTTTGGCCCGCTGCGGTGTGAACTGAAATGGATATTTCGTACGTCCTTACCCCATTTGTCGCGTGGCTTTGTGCGGGGTCGCTCAAATATGCGATTAACCGTTTTCTGCATGGCTCCGCGGCCAGGTCGCTGATTGGTTACGGCGGCATGCCGAGCAATCACAGCGCGATCGTATCAAGCATGGCGATGTTGATTTATCTGCGCGAAGGCCTCGCTAGCCCTGCGCTGGGCGTGGCGGTGACGTTGGCCTTTATTGTCATGCTGGATGCAACAAGCTTGCGCCGGCATGTCGGGAATATTGCGGTGCGTGTGAATGAGCTCGGGGTAGATCAGCCCGCGCGGGCCAGGTTGCGCGAGCGTATCGGACACCGACCAATCGAAATTCTTGGTGGTATCATGACCGGTTGCGTCGTCGCTTGTCTGGTTCGTTACAGTTTCATGCATCTTGCCGGTCAATAAGGCATGTTTACGCATGTAGTTTGCGGCAGCCAGCATGATGCTGGCTGCGGGGTCGAACCCTGGTAGCGCATGCGCCAGGACAGGCGGGCTCCCGCAAGAAAATCTAACGCAGTTGTCAGTAAGCAGGGCAGACAACTGCGTGGCTTATAAACCATTTTGGCTCACTCTTGGTATTACCATGAATATCACTCCCGTTATCCTTTGTGGCGGCAGCGGCACGCGCATGTGGCCACTCTCGCGCGGTGGTTTCCCCAAGCAATACCTGGCGCTGTACGGCGACCAGACGCTGGTGCAGCAGACTGCATTGCGTTTGCAAGGGCTTGAACAGACCGGTGAGCCTATCTTCATTACCAACCAGGAACAGCGCTTCCTGGTGGCCGAGCAAATGCGCTCTGTCAGCATCGAACCGTCTGCCGTGATTCTGGAGCCGGTCGGCCGCAACACGGCACCGGCCGTTGCCGCCGCTGCGCTGGTGGCGGTGAAGAACGATCCGGATGCGATGATTCTGGTGTTGCCGTCGGATCACGTGATCCAGAACGACAAGACGTTCTGTGACCTCGTTGCACGCGCGGCCGGTGTGGCTGCAGCGGGCAAGCTGGTCACCTTCGGCATTGCGCCGACTTCGCCCAACACGGGCTATGGCTATATCCGTCGTGGCGCGGCGCTGGCTGAGCTGGACGGCGGTTACACGGTTGAGGCCTTCGTGGAAAAACCGGATCTGGCCAAGGCTGAGGGTTTCCTGGCGGCGGGCGGTTATTACTGGAACAGCGGCATGTTCCTGTTCAAGGCCAGCGTGTACCTGGAAGAACTGGGGCTGATCCGCCCGGACATCCTCAAGCAGGTGACGTTCTCGGTCGAACATGCCGAGACGGACAAGGACTTTCTGCGTCTGGACCACGAAAGCTTCTCGGCCTGCCCGGAAGATTCTATCGACTACGCGGTCATGGAGCATACCCGCCATGCAGTGGTGGTTGAGGCCGCGGGTCTGGGCTGGAGTGATATCGGCTCCTGGTCGGCGCTGGCTGAAGTGGCGCAGGCCGATGCCAATGGCAACAACCTGCTGGGCGACGTGATGGCTGATCGCGTGACCAACAGCTACATCCGCGCTGAAAACCGCATGATCGCCGCCATCGGCGTAGATAATCTGGTGATCGTGGAAACGGCCGATGCCATTCTGGTGGCGACCAAAGAACATGCGCAGGACGTCAAGAAGATTGTCCAGCGCCTGAGCGAATCCGGCCGCAGTGAGTCTGTGACCCATCGCAAGGTGTTCCGCCCATGGGGTAGCTATGAGGGTCTGGACCAGGAAGATCGTTTCCAGGTCAAGCGCATCATCGTGAATCCGGGCTGCTCGTTGAGCTTGCAGATGCATCATCACCGCGCCGAGCACTGGATCGTGGTGAAGGGTACCGCTGTGGTCACCAATGGTGAGCAGGAACTCTTGCTGACTGAAAACCAGTCCACTTACATTCCGTTGGGCGTGACGCACCGTTTGCGCAACCCGGGCAAGATCCCGCTCGAAATCATCGAAGTGCAGTCCGGCCCGTATCTGGGCGAGGACGATATCGTGCGCTTTGAAGATACCTACGGCCGTGTTCCACAGAAATAAAAGCAATGACCAAACTGACCTGTTTCAAGGCCTACGACATCCGTGGCCGTCTGGGCGATGAACTCAACGAAGACATCGCTTATCGCATCGGCCGCGCCTATGGCGAGCTGCTCAAACCGCGCAGCATGGCCGTCGGTGGCGATGTCCGGCTGACCTCGGAATCGCTCAAGCTGGCCTTGGCCAACGGCTTGATGGATGCGGGCGCCGACGTGATCGACATCGGCATGACCGGCACCGAAGAAATCTACTTTGCCGCGTTCCATCTGGATGTCGATGGCGGTGTTGAAGTGACCGCCAGCCATAATCCGATGGATTACAACGGCATGAAGCTGGTCAAGCGCGGCGCGCAGCCCATCAGCGGCGACTCTGGTTTGCGCGATATCCAGCGCCTGGCTGAAGAGAACAACTTCGGCCCGGTGGTCAAGCGCGGTACGCTGACCCGGACCTCGATTCTGGACGCGTATGTTGATCACCTGCTGACCTACATCGATGCCGCTGCGCTCAAGCCGATCAAGCTGGTCGTCAATGCGGGCAATGGCGCTGCCGGGCATGTGATTGACGCGCTGGAAGCGCGCTTCAAGGCCGCTGGCGTGAAGGTCGAATTCATCAAGGTGCACAACAATCCGGACGGCACCTTCCCGAATGGCATTCCCAACCCGTTGCTGCCCGAGTGCCGTGCCGATACCGCCAACGCGGTGAAAGCGCATGGCGCGGACATGGGGATTGCCTGGGACGGTGACTTTGATCGTTGCTTCCTGTTCGACGAACATGGCGAGTTCATCGAGGGCTATTACATTGTTGGCCTGCTGGCCGATGCCTTCCTGGCGCGTCACCCGGGCGAGAAGATCATTCACGATCCGCGCCTGACCTGGAACACGGTCGACGTGGTGGAAAAGGCGGGCGGTGTACCGGTGCAAAGCAAAACCGGTCACGCTTTCATCAAGGAACGCATGCGCGCCGAGAACGCCATTTATGGCGGCGAAATGAGCGCCCACCATTACTTCCGTGATTTCGCCTACTGCGATAGCGGCATGATCCCGTGGTTGCTGGTCGCTGAACTGATCAGCCGCAAGCAAACCTCCCTCTCCGCGCTGGTGGGTGACCGCATGCAGGCCTACCCCTGCAGCGGCGAGATCAACTACCGCGTGGCCGACGTGCCGGCGGTGCTGGCCCGGATCGAAGCCGCCTATGGCGACAAGGCCGAGCTGATCGAGCGCGTGGACGGCGTCAGCATGTCGTTTGCCGACTGGCGTTTTAACGTGCGTGCATCCAATACAGAACCGCTGCTGCGGCTGAATGTGGAGTCACGCGCTAGCGCAGAGCGCGTCAACCAGTGTGTCGCGAACCTTGAAGCTTTGATTCTTGAAGGTAAGTGAGAAATCTGATGTTGATTGCCTTGTTCAGTTCAATCTGGTCCTATCGCGAGTTTGTTCTTGGCAGTGTCAAGCGCGAATTCCAGACGCGTTATCGTAACTCCTTGCTGGGGGCCGCGTGGAATGTGCTCAACCCACTGGCCATGATCGTCGTCTATACGGTGATCTTTTCCCAGGTCATGAAGGCCCGCTTGCCGGGGGTGACCAATACTTTTGCCTACAGCATTTACCTGTGCGCGGGGTCGCTGACCTGGGGTCTGTTCTCTGAGATTGTGACGCGGGCACAAGGGGTGTTTATTGAGAACGCCAATCTGCTCAAGAAAATCAGTTTTCCACGCCTGTGTCTGCCGGCCATCATCATCTGCAACGCGGTGCTGAATTTCTGCATTGTGTTTGGCCTGTTTTCGCTGTTCCTGATTTTGAGCGGCAACTTTCCGGGCTTGCCTTATCTGGCGTTGCTGCCTGTTCTGGTGGTGATGATTCTGTTTGCCATTGGCCTAGGGATTACGCTGGGTGTACTGAACGTGTTTTTTCGTGATGTCGGCCAGTTTTTCGGGATTTTCCTGCAGTTCTGGTTCTGGTTTACGCCCATCGTGTATGCCGCGAACGTTGTGCCCGAGCGCGTTCGTCCGCTGTTGCAATTGAACCCGATGGCAGGCGTTGTCGGTGCCTGTCAGACGATCCTCGTGCAAGGGCAGTGGCCACAATGGTCTACGCTTTTGCCGGTGACGTTGCTGGGTGTCCTGCTTTGTCTTTTTGGATTGAACCTGTTCCGCAATCACGCGGCAGAGATGGTGGATGAGCTGTAATGGGGACAGTGAACGTCAAGAACCTAGGGAAGGCGTACAAACAATATCCCACCCGCTGGTCACGCCTTGCTGAGTGGCTGCTGCCGGGTAACAGGAAGCATCATTCGCTCAAATGGGTGATTCAGGATGTCAGTTTCAATATTGCGCCGGGCGAGGCAGTCGGGATTATCGGCGTCAACGGTGCGGGTAAAAGTACGCTGCTCAAGATGATCACCGGTACCGCTGCACCCACCACTGGATCGGTCTCGATTTCCGGTCGGGTCGCCGCCATGCTGGAACTGGGCATGGGTTTCCACCCGGACTTCACCGGGCGGCAGAATGTATACATGTCTGCCCAGTTGCTGGGTCTGAAGGCCGAGCAGATTGACAGCCTGATGCCACAGATTGAAGCGTTCGCCGAGATCGGCGATTACCTCGACCATCCAGTCCGCGTGTATTCCAGCGGTATGCAGATGCGTCTGGCCTTTAGCGTGGCCACTGCTGTACGCCCTGATGTGCTGATTGTGGATGAAGCCCTTTCTGTGGGTGATGCCTATTTCCAGCACAAGAGCTTTGACCGTATTCGCGAATTCAGCAAGCAGGGTACCACCCTCTTGATCGTGTCCCATGACAAGCAGGCCATCCAGAGTATCTGCGACCGCGCCATTTTGCTCAGTGGCGGTAAGGTTGCCATGGAAGGCGAGCCCGAAGCGGTGATGGACTATTACAACGCTTTGCTGGCTGACAAACAAGACCAGCAAATCCGCCAACTGCAGACCGAAAGCGGCAAAACGCAGACGATCTCCGGTACCGGCGAAGCATTCGTGACCGATATTGCGCTGATCAACCAGGACGGTGAACGGGTTGAGTTCGTCAACGTTGGGGAGCGCGTGGTTTTGCAGGTTGAGGTGCAGGTTGAGGCGGAAATCCCCCGCCTGGTGCTGGGCTACAGTATCAAGGATCGCCTGGGTCAGGTGGTCTACGGGACGAACACCGACCTGAAAGAGCAGCCTTACGGCCCGGTCGCGGCGGGCAGCAAGTTGGTATACCGGTTTGAATTTGACGCCAACATGGGGCCGGGGAGCTATTCGATCCAGACCGCGCTGCACAGTACCCAGACCCATCTGGACAATAACTACGAATGGCGAGACCTGGCGCTGCTTTTTAATATCGTGAACACGGATAAAACGCCTTTTGCCGGGGTCGCATGGCTTGACCCGAAGATTGGAATATCTCAGCAATGAATTTTGTTTCTTACGCCCGGAATCTTGAAGATGTCATTCTCTGGCGTGCGCTCAAGCAGATTCATCATGGCTTTTATATCGATATCGGCGCTGCATGGCCGGTAGCCGGTTCGGTCACCAAAGCTTTCTATGACCGGGGCTGGCATGGCATCAATGTTGAGCCCGTTTCGCAACTGAACAAGCTGCTGGTCCTGGAGCGTCCACGCGACACGACGCTGCGCGTCGCCGTGTCTGACCAGCCCGGCATGCTCGCCATGACGTTTGTGCCGGATACGGGCCTGTCTACGCTGAATCACGACGTTGGCCGAGAGCGTCAGCAGGCCGGTTACACAGCCAGAACGGAAGATGTGGCTGTAGCGACGCTTGCTGGGTTGTGGCATGACAATGTGCCGGCGGACCAGGATGTACATTTCCTGAAAGTGGGTGTGGAGGGAGATGAAGCCCTGGTTCTGCGTGGCAATGACTGGAGCAGAAACCGGCCCTGGATCATCGTGGTCGCGAGCACCGGTCAGACGAACCAGACCGAATCTTGCGAAAGTTGGGAGCCCTTGCTGCTTGATGCCGGGTATCAACGGGTCTACGCGGACGGCGTCAACCGTTACTACCTTGCCGCAGAACATCAGGAGCTGGTGGGTTCTTTCAACTACCCGCCCAACGTATTGGATGACTATGTCATCGCCGCACAGGTGCGTGCCGAAGAGCGTGCCACCAGAGCCGAAATCCGCCTCGCTGAGTCGGAGCGACGGACACAAGAGGCAGCGCAGAGATTACAAGAGGCCGAACGCCGAACACATGAAGCAGAGCGGTGGGCTCGAGAGGCAGAGCTGGATGCCAGAAAAGCGCGCCAGGAGGCTCATTATTGGTGGACTGTCTATGGTGGCGTGATCCACAGCCAGTCATGGCGACTGACCGCACCGCTTCGGGTCTTGCTGCGCGAGGCCAAAGCCTGCGCACGCTTTGCCCGGGCGTTTGTGAGGCTGGCTCCCGGCAGCCTTTCGCGCCGCATGCTGGGCAAGCTGCTGAGGGTGATGGCTCATTGTCCGCCACGCATCAGACAGACTTTGCTCGGTCTGATCAGGCGTTTTCCGGTTTTAAGCATGAAATTGCAGTCACTCTATCTTTCTGCCTTGCATGGGCACGACGGCTACGAGAGTATTGCGCGTATTGGAATTGAAGATCTCTCCCCGTATGCCCAGCGTGTCTATACACAGCTCACCAGTGATGTTGAGCACAAAGAACGGGATGCAGTTTGATGCGCTTAGTTATTGATCTCCAGGGGGCGCAAGCATCCAGCCGGGCCCGTGGTATTGGCCGTTACGCGATGCTACTTACCCAGGCGCTGTTGCGCCAGCGGGGTGAACATGAGGTGCTGATCGCACTCAACGGCCGCTTTGCCGACACGATCGCCCCGGTCAGGTCCGCCCTCGCAGACTTCCTTCCCGCCGAAAACATCAAGGTGTGGGATATCCCGGCTGGCGCCTCCTCCGCGGATCCAGATAATGCGGAGCGCCGTATTGCCGCTGAACTGATCCGGGAAAGTTTTCTAGCGAAATTGCGGCCAGACTGGATACTGGTTGCCTCTGCTGTGGAAGGGCTGTCCGACGATGTTGTTGTCAGCATCGGACAGATGGTGGGTGATATTCCGGTGGCGGCGATCCTGTATGACTTGATCCCCCTGATTCACAGGCGGATCTATCTGACCAACCCGGTGAGTGAGCGGTGGTACCTGGGCAAGATGGACCAGTTGAGAAGGGCTGACTTGCTCCTTGCGATTTCCGCTTCATCGGGTTCGGAGGCGGTTGCGCACCTCGGTTTTGATCCTGCCCACGTTGTAAACATTTCCGCTGCGGTGGACGACCGGTTTACTCCCGACGCGGTGTCAGCGGAAGATCAGTCGCGGTTACAGTTGCAATACGGGTTGGTGCGCCCTTTCATCATGTACACGGGCGGGATTGATCATCGCAAGAATATCGAAGGGTTAATCGAAGCCTATGCGAAATTGCCTGGGCATCTGCGCCGCGCACATCAACTGGCTGTGGTTTGCTCTATTCAAGCCGCTGATCGCGCCAGATTGCTTAAACTGGCTGCCGAGTGTGGGCTTGGCCGCGACGAATTGATCCTGACCGGTTTTGTCTCGGACGATGATCTATTGGCTTGTTACCGGGCCTGCAAATTCTTTATCTTCCCATCCTGGCATGAAGGGTTTGGCCTTCCTGCGCTGGAGGCCATGCGGTGTGGCAAGGCCGTTATCGCCACAGATTGTTCCAGCTTGCCTGAGGTGATTGGCCGGAGCGACGCCCTTTTTGAAGCGCGCAACGTTCAGGCCATGGCTGAAAAAATGCGAGAAGTGCTTGAGAACGATGCCTATCGGGTCGAACTCGAGCAACATGGTCTGGCACAAGCAGCAAAGTTCTCCTGGGATGCAAGCGCAAAGGTCGCATGGCAAGCTCTGGAAGAACGGCAAGGTATGCAAGTCGCCCAGAAACGAGTGACGAAGCCACGTCCACGACTGGCCTATGTGTCACCGTTGCCCCCTGAGCCGAGCGGGATCAGTGATTACAGTGCGGAATTGCTGCCGGCGCTTGCCGCTCACTATGACATCGAAGTGGTGGTGAGTCAGCCTGAAGTTACGTCGGAATGGGTACGGGAGAATCACGCTGTTCGCAGTGTGCAATGGTTCCAGGAGAATGCTGACGGGTTTGACCGCATTCTGTACCATTTTGGTAATTCGCATTTCCACAGCCATATGTTCGGCCTGTTGCAAGCCCACCCTGGCGCTGTCGTGCTGCATGACTTTTACATGTCCGGGATTATTGCGCATCGTGAGCTGACTGGAGAGGCGCCCGGTAGCTGGACGCGTGCGCTGATTGAATGCCATGGCTGGCCAGCGGTGGCTGAACGGTTCAAGACCCAGGATGTCTCCGAAGTCATCTATCGCTATCCGTGCAACCTGCAGGTCCTGCAGGATGCGCTGGGTATTATCGTTCACGCGGATTATTCAAAACAACTGGCAGCGCACTGGTATGGCCCGGATGCCGCAGAGCACTGGGCACAGATTCCGCTGCTGCGCCAACCCCCATCCGGCGAAACCCGCGCGCAGGCGCGTGCTGCACTTGGCATTAACCCGGATGACTTTGTGGTTTGCAGCCTGGGGTTCCTGGCTCCAACCAAGCTTAATCACCGCCTGCTTGAGGCGTGGCTAGCCTCTGCGTTGGCGGACAGTCCGAAATGCCGGCTGGTGTTCGTCGGCAAGGACCATCCTGGCGATTATGGCAAAGAACTAATGGCCAGAATCAATGCTTCCCCGGCTCGAGATCGCGTCACTATTACTGGCTGGACGGACGGCGATGTCTACAAGCAATGGCTAGTTGCTTCTGATGTCGGTGTACAACTTCGGGCAATGTCGCGTGGGGAAACTTCGGCAGCGGTGCTCGACAGTATGAACTACGGTCTTGCAACGATCATCAATGCCAATGGTTCCATGGCCGAGACGCCGAAGGAGGCAGTATGGATGCTGCCCGACGCCTTTGCCGACCACGAACTGACTGAGGCCCTGACGACGCTCTGGCAAGATCAAGCCCGACGCGAACAATTGGGGACTCTGGCCCAGGCTTTGCTTTCTACCCGGCACTCGCCAGCGAGTTGCGCTGCCCAGTATGCCGAAGCAATCGAGGGCTTTTATCAGAACCCTGATCAGTTGCGTTATCGGCTGGTTGAGGCGCTCAAAGACCGCGGTCTGGCTTTGACTGCTAATGACTGGGCGCAGGTTGCGCGTGCTGTCGCACGTAACATTCCTGCTCATCCGGTATGCAGACAAGTGCTGGTCGATATCTCGGAGATTCATGAAACCGGGTTGAATGGCAAGACTGACGTGGCACTCGAAGTACTGCTGCGGTCGTGGCTTGATGCACCACGCAACGGTTGGGTCATTGAGCCCGTCTATTTCTGCGAGAAATCGTCCAGTTACAGGTATGCACGAGCTTTCACCAGCCAGTTGCTTGGCGTGTATGGTGGCTGGGCAAGTGATACCCTCGTTGATGCCTGGAGCAATGACGTACTGATCTTGCTGGTCCGTGCGTCCGGGATCGCGTCGGCGCGAATGGCTGCGGTCCAGAGTTGCTTTGATCGTGGTGTCAATGTCCAGTTCTTACTGGATTTCGAGGATGGGACATCCAGCGCAACACCTCAAGCGGGTAGTGTGCCAGTCTGGCAATCCTGGTTGCAAGTGGCACTTCCCTTTGACGGCGTCATTTGTATTTCGTGTGAAACCGCGGATGCGATGAAGGGCTGGTTACGAGAAGCTGACCACAAACGGACAGGGGTGTTTGTGATAAACTCGCTGCCAACTGATGGCGATTCTGCGCCAGCTAGTCCTGCACGCTTGACGTCTGGACAAGCTGCTCAGCTATTGCAAATGCTCACTGCGGCTGAGTGAGCCGGGCGGCCGGCACTTTCCTGAAAACAGGATCTCAAAAACAATGATTTGTAGCGGGCCTGGCTTGACGGCCCGGCTCGTTGCGGCTGCTTCGCATTTTATAATTTGGCATATTCAGAACTAATTAATTTCACGAATTAGAGAACGCTCATGAAAAAAGCAATTATCACCGGTATCTCCGGTCAGGACGGCGCGTATCTGGCCCAGCTTTTGCTGGACAAGGGCTACGTTGTATATGGCACCTACCGCCGTACCAGCTCGGTTAATTTCTGGCGTATCGAAGAACTGGGCATTCAGAATCACCCCAATCTGCATCTGGTTGAATACGATCTGACAGACCTGAGCTCGAGCATTCGACTGGTCCAGAATTGCCAGCCTGATGAAATCTATAACCTGGCTGCCCAGAGCTTCGTTGGCGTCTCGTTCGATCAGCCGGCGACGACGGCTGAGATCACCGGCATTGGCCCGTTGAACCTGCTCGAAGCGATTCGTATCGTTAACCCGAAGATTCGTTTTTACCAGGCATCGACCTCCGAAATGTTCGGCAAGGTGCAGGCTGTGCCGCAAATCGAATCGACGCCGTTTTACCCGCGTAGCCCGTACGGTGTGGCCAAGTTGTACGCCCACTGGATCACGGTGAACTACCGCGAGTCGTACGATATCTTCGGTTCCAGCGGTATTCTGTTCAATCACGAGTCGCCGCTGCGTGGGCGCGAGTTTGTCACCCGCAAGATCACTGACACCGTCGCCAAGATCAAGCTGGGCAAACAAGACGTGCTGGAACTGGGCAATATGGATGCCAAGCGCGACTGGGGCTTTGCCAAGGAATATGTTGAGGGCATGTGGCGCATGCTGCAGGCCGACCAGCCGGATACCTACGTGCTGGCCACCAACCGTACCGAAACCGTGCGTGATTTCGTGACCATGGCCTTCAAGGCCGCAGGTACTGCCATCGAGTGGTCTGGTGCAGCCGAGTCCGAGAAAGCCGTGGACGTGGCTACCGGCAAGACCGTTGTGCGCGTGAACCCCAAGTTCTACCGCCCGGCCGAAGTAGAGCTGCTGATCGGCAACCCGGAAAAAGCCCGCAAGGAACTGGGCTGGGAGCCGTCCACGACGCTGGAACAACTGTGCCAGTTGATGGTTGACGCAGACCTGCGTCGCAATCAGCAAGGCTTCTCGTTCTGACAGGGGCAGTCATGCCGGCAAAAACGGTTTTGCTCACCGGAAGCCATGGCTTCACGGGCCGCTATGTGAAAGCGGCGTTGCAACAGGCTGGCTATCATGTCGCCGGCCTGGTGCAGCACGCACCGGCGGATGATGAGGTCGCGGCAGATCTGGCTGATCTGCCGGCCTTGTGTGAGGCGGTCAACCAGATCAAGCCGGATTACGTGATCCATCTGGCTGCCATCGCCTTTGTGGCGCATGCCGATCAGATGGCGCTGTACCGGACCAATGTGTTCGGTACGCTCAATCTGCTGGAAGCGCTGCATCGTAGCGGCGCGCCGCTGCAGAAGGTGATCCTGGCCAGCAGCGCCAATATCTACGGGAACCCGCCGCACTCGCCGGTGGCCGAAGAGACCGCACCTGCGCCCGTGAATCACTATGCGATGAGCAAACTGGCCATGGAACACATGGCACGGACGTGGCTTGATCGTCTGCCGATCCTGTTTACGCGCCCGTTCAATTACACCGGTGCGGGTCAGGATGACCAATTCCTGATCCCCAAGATCATCGGGCACTTTCAACGCAAGGCTGACCAGATCAAGCTGGGCAACCTGGACGTTGTGCGCGAGTTCAACGATGTGCGCATGGTCGCGCAGGCGTATGTGCGCTTGCTGACGGAAGGTCAGCGGGGCGATACCGTGAACCTGTGCACCGGGCGCGGCCACCGTCTGCTGGACGTCGTCGAAACCGTAAGCAAACTCAGCGGGCATACATTGCGCGTTGAAGTAGATCCACAACTAGTGCGCGCCAATGAGCTTAAAGTGCTGATTGGTTCGCCTGACAAACTGCAAGCCGTACTACCTGATCTGCCGGATTACTCGCTAGAGGATACGTTGGGCTGGATGCTGGCCGCGCAGGAGGCCTGATGCGAGTTGGAATTGGCACGACAGTGCTCGAAAGGGCACTGGCCACCTCTGGCCATGTCGACGGTATTGGTACGTACACGGAAGAGCTGCTGCGCTATTTGCCGGCCGACGGCGTAGCGACCTGTCCACTGGCCTTTCTGGATGCGCCGGCAGCTGCCGGTTCTACCGCCCTGGCAGGCAGTTTCAAGACCAATGTGCTGCGTAGTGCGGTCACACCGTTGTCGTTTGCGGGCACCGCCGAACTGTCGCGCAAGATCGACGTTTTTCACGCCACAGACCACTACATTCCCAAGCTCTCAGGCATCCCGCTGGTCGCCACACTCATGGACCCGGTTCCGCTCATGCGTTCGGACTGGGTGACGGTGAAGCGTCGCTGGCTCAAGAACTGGCTGTTCAAGCGTTCTGCCAGCTGGGCGGATCACTACATCACCATTTCCGATTACGTGGTTGGGGATCTGGTCGAGCATTTTGGCATTCCCCAAGAACGTATCACGCCCATTCACCTGGGTGTGGACCAGCGTTATTTTGGACGGATTGACGAAGCCCGCAAACAGGAAGTGCTGGCCAGACTGGGTCTGCGCCCTGGTTTCTTGCTGTTTGTCGGCACGCTGCAACCACGCAAGAACGTCGGTCGCGTCATCGACGCCTATGAAAGTCTGCCGGCAGAACTGCAAAAAGCCGCACCGCTCGTGGTCGCCGGCCGTCATGGCTGGGCTGCCGAAGCAGAAGTCGAACGGCTCAAAGCCATCCAGGCGCGCGGTGCGGGTCACTGGCTGGATTACGTGACTGACGAAGAAAAGCAGGTACTGCTGCAGTCGGCCTCTGCGCTGGTGTTCCCGTCCCTGTACGAAGGCTTTGGCCTGCCGGTGCTGGAAGCGTTTGCCTCCGGGCTGCCGGTGATTACTTCCACCGTCACCTCTTTGCCGGAAGTGGCTGGCGATGCCGCGCTGCTGGTTGATCCACAACGCCCCGACGAGATCGCCGACGCGATTTCCAGAGTGCTGCAAGATACTACGCTGGCCAGCGCGCTGAGCGAGCGCGGGCTGGCCCGGGCAAAAACCTTTACCTGGGCTCAGACGGCACAGCGCACTGCTGCGGTTTACCGTCAGTTGGCGGGCTGACCCGTGAAGGTGCTGCACGTCTACAAGACGTACTACCCGGATACGGTGGGGGGGGTAGAGCAGGTGATCCGTGGCCTGGCCATGGGCGGCCGGGCGCAAGGTGTGGCCGCGGACGTGCTGGTGTTGTCGGCTGCGGTAAAACACCCCGAGACGCTGGTCATTGATGGTGTCACGGTGCACCGTTACCCCACGACGGTCGATGTCGCCTCCACGCCATTCAGCGCCCGTGAAGCTCGCGATTTTGGCCGTTTTATCGCGCCTTATGATGTATTGCACTACCACTTTCCCTGGCCATTCGGGGATGTGCTGCATGCCCTGGCGGGGCACCGCAAGCCTTCTGTGGTGACGTATCACAGCGATATCGTCAAACAGAAATGGCTCAAGAAAGCCTATTCTCCACTGATGAACTGGTTTCTTGGCCATGTCGATGCCATCGCGCCGACCAGCCCCGGCTATCTGGCCAGCAGCGTTGATCTTGTGCCATTTCGTGACAAGTGCACGGTAATCCCGCTGGGGCTCGATCCAGCATCTCATCCCGCGCCAGACCCGCAGGCGGTTGCGGCGTACCGCGAGCGTTTTGGCGAGCGCTATTTCGCTTTTGTGGGCGTGTTCCGTTACTACAAGGGACTGCAGTACCTGATTGAAGCGGCCAGCCACGTCGCTGAAAATATCGTCCTGATGGGTGACGGGCCGTTGCGTGGCGAGTATGAAGCAGAAGCGGCACGCCGCGGCCTGACCAACCTGCATTTCATTGGGCTGGTGGATGAGCAGGTCAAGATGGACATCCTGGCCGGCGCGCATGCCTTTGTGTTTCCCTCCCACCTGCGCTCTGAGGCATTCGGGCTTGGCCTGGCGGAAGCCGCCATGATGGGCAAACCCATGATCTCGTGCGACATCGGCACAGGCACCAGCTTCATCAATCTGCACGGCGAGACCGGCCTTGTGATCCCGCCGGCAGACCCGTCCGCACTTGCGCAAGCCATGAACACGCTGTCCAGCGATGTTGAACTGGCCACACGCCAGGGCGAAGCCGCTCGCCGGCGATTCGGGCAAATGTTCAGCCTGGACAAAATGGTGAGCGCCTATACGGCGCTTTATCGCCGCGTACTGGCTGGCTCGAAACGCTAGAAACTCTGGCTGGCGCGGACTTCGATGCAAGCGGGTATTGATGACGCTCGGGTATAACCATTGCAACCCGACATGCGATACAAAACCATTGACGTATGCCCATTTTTTACTGAAAGCTGTCTCCAATCTGTGTCAGTTTTCTGGAATGAGATAGACGCTTACAAAGCTGCATAAGCAGTTAACGTCAATATCCGTCATAATGGGCGGGCTTTTTTACCTATTGTTGCCCGGTACAACGTGCTCCCCATTGTTCTCGCTTTTGCAGTTTCTTTTCTTGTGTCCATGTGGCTGGTCCGCAGCGGGCATATCCATGGTCGTTTCAGTGCGGATTCAGATCTGCACGGCGTACAGAAATTTCACGTTAATCCCGTGCCGCGTATTGGTGGTCTGGCGATCATCATCTCGCTGGCGGCTAGCTGGGCTGTTCAGCTTTATCTGGGCCGGCCGGTCGGCGAACATTTCCTGCAGTTGCTCATCGTGGTTTTCCCGGCGTTTGCCAGTGGCCTGTTTGAGGACATCAGCAAGCGCGGCGGGGTGATTCTGCGCATGGCCTGTATCATCGTCTCGGCGCTGCTGGCCTTTAGCTGGATGGGTATCCGGGTGACGCGGCTGGATCTGCCGGGCATTGATACCTTGCTGGCCTTTCCGGCGGTGTCCTTGCTGTTTACGGTGATTGCGCTGGCCGGCGTGACCAACGCCATGAATTTCATCGATGGTTATAACGGTCTGGCCGCTGCCGTGGCGGCGATCATGCTGACCGGCATTGCCTATGTCGCCATTTTGCAGGCCGATTATGTGGTGTGGCCGCTGGCCATTGCCGGGATCGGCGCCTGTCTGGGGTTTCTGTTCTGGAACTGGCCGCGCGGGCTGATTTTCCTGGGCGATGGCGGGGCGTATCTGCTCGGGTTCTGGATTGCGGCGCTGGTGATCATGCTGGTGGCACGTAATCCGCAGGTGTCGCCGTGGTTTGCCTTCTTGCTGGTCAGTTACCCGGTGGTGGAAACCGTGTTTACGGTACTGCGGCGCCTGTCGCGCCAGAGCAACCCGGGCATGCCGGATGCGGCACATTTACATCAACTGGTCTACAAGCGGCTGATGCGCTGGGCGGTGGGTAGTCCGGATCCGCGCCACAAGGTATTCCGCAATTCGATGACCTCGCCTTATTTGTGGCTGCTGTCGTCGCTGGGCGTGGTGCCGGCGGTGTTGTTCTGGAATAACACGCTGGCGCTGCAACTGTGGGCGCTGCTGTTTGTGTTTGGCTATGTCTGGCTGTACCGCTGCATTGCCCGTTTCCGCGCGCCGCGCTGGCTGGTGGTGCGCCGGGCGCATCGTGGTGCACGCCGCCAGAAACGGGACCACTAAGCCGTCTGGCCTGGCCGGCACGATATAAAAAAAGGAGGGATATCATCCCTCCTTTTTTTATTGACTGGTTACATCAGCACCACATCAAACTGTTCCTGCGTATAGGCGGTTTCGACCTGCAGGTAGATTGGTTTGCCGATGAAATCTACCAGTTGCGCAAGGCTGGCGGATTCTTCATCCAGGAACATGTCGATCACGTTCTGCGAGGCCAGGATGCGGTATTCGCGGGCCTTGAACTGGCGTTCTTCGCGCAGGATTTCGCGCAGGATTTCATAGCAGACTGTTTCTGCAGTGCGGATCTGGCCGCGGCCCTGGCAGGTGGGGCAGGGCTCGCACAGCACGTGGGCAAGGCTTTCACGCGTACGTTTGCGGGTGATCTCCACGAGGCCCAGGCTGGTGAAGTTCGAGACCGTGACCTTGGTGCGATCGCGTGACAGGGCCTTTTGCAATTCTTCCAGCACGGCGTGCTTGTGGGCTTCGTTATCCATGTCGATGAAGTCGACAATGATGATGCCGCCCAGATTACGCAGACGCAGTTGCCGCGCAATGACGTGCGTGGCTTCCAGGTTGGTCTTGAAGATGGTGTCGTCAAAGGAACGGTGGCCGACAAAGCCGCCGGTGTTGACGTCGATGGTGGTCATCGCCTCGGTCTGGTCGATGATGAGATAGCCACCAAACTTCAGGTTCACGCGGCGGGCCAGTGCGCGTTCGATCTCGGCCTCGACACCATACAGTTCAAACAGTGGGCGCTCGCCGCTGTAGTGCTGTACGCGCGGGAAAACGTCCGCCACAAACGACTGGGCGAAGTCGCGCATCTTGGCGACATTCTCACGCGAGTCGACCAGCACTTCCTGCGTTTCGGTGTTGACCATGTCGCGCAGTGTGCGCAGTTGCAAAGAGAGGTCCTGGAACAACAGCGATTTGGGCGGCAGCGTTTGCGATTTCTGGCGGATGTCAGCCCAGATCAGGTTCAGGTAGTCGATGTCGGCCAGCAGTTCCTGGTCGGTGGCGTGATCGGCCGAGGTCCGGATGATATAGCCCAGGTGATCTTGCGCCAGCAGGCTTTCCAGACGCGAGCGCAAGCGGTCGCGCTCGTCGTTGTTTTCAATGCGCTGGCTGATGCCGATGTGGGTTTCCTGCGGCAGGAATACCAGAAAACGCCCGGCAATGCTGATCTGGGTAGAAAGCCGCGCGCCCTTGGTGCCGATCGGGTCTTTGATGACCTGAACCAGAATGGGCTGGCCTTCGTGCACCAGGCGCTCAATGCGCAACTCGTCGTTGGGGTGCTGGCGTTGCTCGATGACATCGGCAATGTGCAGGAACGCGGCGCGCTCCAGGCCAATTTCGATAAACGCACTTTGCATACCGGGCAGCACGCGCTTGACCACGCCCAGATAGATATTGCCCACGAGGCCGCGCTGGGTAGCACGCTCGATGTGGATGTCCTGCACCACGCCGTCTTCAACGGTGGCTACGCGGGTTTCTTGCGGGGTGATGTTGACCAGGATCTGTTCTTTCATCGTCGGCTTGCTCGCGTATCTTGTGGGCGGTATGTGATTGTTGTGCGCCGAGGGCAGCGTCGTGACCCAAGTGTAACGACTCTGGCGCTCAGCGTCCCGGGCGTGTTGCAGTCGGCTTGAGTAATGGCAGGCACATCGAGAGGAGCTCATCCCAAGCATCGCCTTGCCCGACGCCCTTGTTGATCTGGTCAATGCGCGCAGCGGCAGACAAGGCCTGCCGCAACTGCGGGCCGCTGACGCGGTCCAGCGCTTTGTCCACGAGGCCCTGTTTGGCGCCCCAGACGCGGTTTTCCTTGTACAACTGCGCCATGTTGGCGCCATTGGCGCGGCCCTGGGCCAGACGCCACAAGGCACGGACTTCTTCAGACAGCGCCCACAGCACCAGATGCGGGGCTTCGCCTTCGGCACGCAGGCCGTCGAGCATGCGGACAAAACGGGTGGTGTCACCGGCCAGCAGCGCTTCGCCCATCTGGAAAACATCATAACGGGCGACGTTGGCGACCGCTTCGCGCACTTGTTCCAGCGTTAGCGTGCCGGCGGGGTGCAGCAGGCCCAGCTTGAGCACTTCCTGGTGCGCGGCGAAAAGGTTGCCTTCCACGCGATCAACCAGAAAGCGCATGGCGTCGACATCCAGCTGTTGTTGCTGGGCGGTGAGCCGCAGGCCAATCCAGTTGGGCAGGGCGCTGCGTTCAATCGGCCGGGCTTCGATCACTTCACCGTGTTGCGAGAGTGCCTGGAACCACTTGGCGTTCTGTGTGGTGCGATCGAGCTTGGGCATCTGCACCACGGTGACGGTGTCTTCCGGCAGGCGGCCGGCATAGGCCTCCAGCACTTTGGCACCTTCGACACCTGGCTTGCCGGTGGGGATGCGCAATTCGACGAGTTTTTTCTCGGCAAACAGGCTGAACGAATTACCGGAGGCCGTGAGCTGGCTCCAGGAAAAACCGCTTTCCACGGTCAGCACTTCACGCTCGCCATAACCGTGACGTAGCGCTGCCTCGCGAATGGCTTGCGCTGCTTCCAGCGTCAAAAAGCCTTCTTCGCCATGCAGTACATAAAGAGGGGCCAGCCCGCCCTTGAGGTGGCGGGCCAGATCTTCAGCGCGCATCCTGGCCGTGGGTGGCGACCGCGTTGATCCGGCGCAGGATCAGCTGGGAAGCATCCTGCTGCATGTCCTTGATCAGACGGTTGGATTCGCCGGTCATGGCAATCGGGTTGTTCGGATCGTACGAATAGCTGCGCGACAAGGTGATTTGCTGGCTTTCCATAATGGCCGAGCCATCCGGACGCCAGGCACTGAAGGTCACCACCAGCGAGGTCAGGTATTCCGTAGCCTGGCCGGAGCTGTTAATCGTCAGCACGGTGCTGTTGGACGTTTCACTGGCAATGCTGATCTTGGCCACGTCCTTGACGGTCGCGTCCTTGACCAGCTTCACGTTGGGCAGCAGCGGCAGGTAAAGGCGCAGTTGCTGCGCCACGCCGCCGTTGCCGTCCACGTAGGCCTCAGGGTAGGCAAAGCCCGAGTTCGGACCTTGCCCGCGCAGATGAAAGCCGCAGGCCGCCAGCAGGCTGATCAAAAGAAGTGCCGTCAGGCGGCGCAGCAGTGCGGTCATTGCAGAACCCTTGGTGTTGATCATGATCAGGCGACGATGTTCACAAGACGACCCGGCACCACGATGACTTTCTTCGGCGTGCCTTCAACAAAGCGCTGCACGTTTTCATCGGCCAGGGCGATGGCTTCGATGGCGTCCTTGCTGGCGTCCTTGCTGACGCGGATGGTCGCACGCAGTTTGCCATTGACTTGAACCACCATGTCGATCTCGTCCTGCACCAGTGCGGTTTCATCCACTTTCGGCCAGGCCTGTTCGGCAAGGCGGGTGCCCGGTTGCAGTTCAGACCACAACGCATTGGCGGCATGCGGCACGATCGGCGAGAGCAGCAAGGTCGCGGCTTGCAGCACTTCTTGCGCCACGGCGCGGCCGGTTGTATCGGTGATTTGTGCCTTGCCCAGCGCGTTCAAGAGTTCCATCACGGCGGCGATGGCGGTGTTGAACTGCTTGCGGCGGCCATAGTCATCGGCCACTTTCTGGATGGTGCTGTGCAGGGCAAAACGCAGGCCCTTCAGTTCAGCCGAGAGTTCGCCACCGGCGTAAGCGGCTACCGGGCCACCTTGCGCGACATGGTCGTGCACCAGTTTCCACAGACGGCGCAGGAAACGATACGCACCTTCCACGCCAGCGTCAGACCATTCCAGGCTTTGATCCGGCGGGGCGGCAAACATCATGAACAGGCGCGCGGTATCGGCACCGTATTTTTCAATCAGCGCTTGCGGATCAACACCGTTGTTCTTGGACTTGGACATCTTCTCGATGCCGCCCACGTTTACCGGCTGGCCGTCGCTCTTGAGTACGGCCTTGATGATTTTGCCCTTGCCGTCGCGCTCGATGTCGATATCGGCCGGGGCGTACCAGTCTTTCTTGCCGTCGGCGTGCTCACGGAAGAAGGTTTCGCACACCACCATGCCTTGCGTCAGCAGGTTGCGGAACGGTTCGTCCGTATGGATCAGACCTTCGTCGCGCATCAGCTTGTGGAAGAAGCGCGCGTACAACAGGTGCAGGATGGCGTGTTCGATGCCGCCGATGTATTGGTCAACATCCAGCCAGTATCTGGCGCGGTCATCGACCATGCCGGTTTGTGCATCCGGCGAGGTATAGCGGGCGTAGTACCAGGACGATTCGACAAAGGTGTCCATGGTGTCGGTTTCACGACGCGCCGGCTTGCCGCAGCACGGGCAAGTGGTCTCGTAAAACTCGGGCATCTTGGCCAGCGGGTTGCCACGGCCATCCGGCACCACGTTTTCTGGCAGTACAACGGGCAACTGGTCTTCCGGCACCGGCACATCGCCGCAATCGGCACAGTGGATGACCGGAATCGGGCAGCCCCAGTAACGCTGGCGGCTGATACCCCAGTCGCGCAGGCGGTACTGGGTACGCTTGGTGCCGTGGCCGCTGGCTTCCAGATCGCCGACGATGCCGTCGAACGCGCCCTGGAAATGCAGGCCGTTGTATTTGCCGCTGTTGATCGTGCGGACGGACTCATCCTTGGCGCCGTACCAGTCTTGCCAGGTGCTCGGGTCAAAGGTGGCGTCGCCGGCGACCGGCTCGTACACCTGCACGATGGGCAGTTGGTACTTGTTGGAGAACTCGGCATCACGCTCGTCATGGCCCGGTACGGCCATCACGGCACCTTCGCCGTAGCCCCACAGCACATAGTTGGCGATCCACACCGGCAGCTTGTCGCCCGTCAGCGGGTGGATGACGAACTGGCCGGTCGGCATGCCTTTCTTTTCCATGGTGGCGACGTCAGCCTCGGCCACGGAGCCCGATTTGCACTCGGCAATGAAGGACAGCAGTTCCGGCTTGGCCGTTGCAGCCAGCGTGGCCAGCGGGTGTTCCGCGGCGATGGCGACATAAGTCGCGCCCATCAGCGTATCCGGGCGGGTGGTGTACACCTTCAACTGGCCGGCTTCGCCGATGGAGTCCACGTCGTAATCAAACGCGACTTCAGCGCCAAAGCTCTTGCCGATCCAGTTGCGCTGCATGGTCTTGACCTGTTCCGGCCAGCCATCCAGTTGATCCAGATCCTGCAGCAGTTGCTCGGCGTAATCGGTGATGCGGAAGTAGTACATCGGGATTTCGCGCTTTTCGACCAGCGCGCCAGAGCGCCAGCCGCGGCCGTCGATCACTTGCTCGTTGGCCAGCACGGTGTTGTCGACCGGGTCCCAGTTGACCATGCCGCTCTTTTTGTAGATCACGCCTTTTTTGTACAGCTTGGTGAACAACCATTGTTCCCAGCGGTAGTAGTCCGGCTTGCAGGTGGCGACTTCACGTTCCCAGTCGATCGCCAGACCCAGCGATTTCAACTGCTTTTTCATGTAGTCGATGTTTTCGTACGTCCACTTGGCCGGGGCGACACCATTTTTGATGGCGGCATTTTCTGCCGGCATGCCAAATGCATCCCAACCCATCGGCTGCAGGACGTTGAAACCATTCATGCGCATGAAGCGGGTCAGCACATCACCAATGGTGTAGTTGCGCACGTGCCCCATGTGCAGTTTCCCGGACGGATAGGGGAACATGGATAGGCAGTAATACTTGGGTTTGCTGGCATCTTCCAGCGCGCGGTCGGTCTGGTGTTGTTCCCACTCGCTTTGCGCGGCGGCTTCGACGGTCGCTGGGGTGTATTGCTCTTGCATGGCCTGGTCCGGGAAATGAATCGGTCAAAAGGAATGAATTATACGGACAGAGCGCAGGGGCGTCACGGTGGGCACGATGCACTGCGGTATCGGCCCTGTAAACCACCCCGGACAGGCCCCGCAGGTGTCGCAATTGCAGCAATGCATATGAATGTTACGTTTTTACGCTTGAGGCTTTTGTACTGGTGAGGCATCATTGCTATAAATGAGAATCTTTCTCAATACATTACATGTCCAATAACCGCACCTGCGCTGAAAACCCAACTTCTGACGAGGTATCCAAATAATGCGTGTTTCGATTCTGGCTGGCGCCGTTGCTGCGTTGACCCTGACTGCTTCGGCCTTCGCGGCTGAATACCCGATTGGCAAGCCGCTGCTCAAGGGCGGTATGGAAATCGGTGCTGTGTACCTGCAACCGATCAAGATGGACCCGGAAGGCATGATGCGCAAGGCGGAAGAATCGGACATTCACCTTGAGGCCGATATCCACGCGCTGAAGAACAACCCCAACGGTTTTGCCGAAGGCGAATGGATGCCGGCACTGCTGGTGAAGTATGAAGTCACCAAAGTGGGTACCAACCAGAAAGTGTCGGGCGACATGATGGCCATGGTGGCCAACGATGGCCCGCACTACGGTGACAACGTGAAACTGTTTGGCCCGGGCAAGTACAAACTGCACCTGACCATCCTGCCGCCGTCCAAGAACCCGATGGGTCACTTTGGCCGCCATGTGGACAAGGAAACCGGTGTGGGCCCGTGGTTTGAAACCATCACCAACGATTACGAGTTCACCTTCGCCGGTACTGGCAAGAAGGGTGGCTATTGATCGGTCCGTCTTGCTGACGGAATGCAGATGGGCGTGCAGCGAGGCTGTGCGCCCTTTTGTGCTTGAATCGGCAGCCCGATGTCGTTGTCATGCCGCGCCCCGACATGAACGTTGTTAAAGGAATAAGAGCAATGCGCAAGACCCTGTTTGCACTGGCCCTGGGCCTGGCGACGCTGACCGGTACGGCCATGGCCGATGAGCCGCACGAAGTCAAAATCGAGTTCAAGGATGGCAAGGCCAACCCGACCGAGTTGACCGTGCCGGCGGGCAAGAAGATCCGCGTGGTGCTGACCAACACCGGCACGCAGGCGGCAGAATTCGAAAGCACGCAACTGCGCAAGGAAAAGGTACTGGGCCCTGGCGTGACCTCGTTCGTGATCCTGGCGCCGCTCTCGCCGGGTGAGTACACCTGGTTTGATGATTTTCACCAGGCAACGGCCAAGGGCAAGATCATCGCCAAATAATGCTGAACCCGGCGCTTGAAGGGCTGGCTGCGCTATGTGCGCTGGCCTTGCGGGGTGATGAGGGTGGTGTTTTTTGTGTTTTTCAAGCGTTGCCCAGGCCCGGATTTGCGGCGCCTGGACAAGCAAGACCTGGTTGTTTCTGGAGAATGCTAAGCATTCTCACCAGATAAGCCGTTATGATGTGCGCTCACAAGGCATGACGGTTGGAAGGAAGGCGGCAGCAATGCAGCAAAGATGCAGTATCCCGGCAAAGAAAACGGTACTGGCCAGTGCAGCTGACTGGCTGGCGCAGCACCGTGGCGCCATCATCACCGCGCAGTGGGTGGTGGTGGTGTTTTACGTCTCTTTGCTGGTGTTCCCGGTATTACGGCCGCTGCCGGACTCAGACGCACGTATCCTTAATAACCTGACGGTGTTTGCCCAGTTCCTGTTCTGGGGGATCTGGTGGCCGTTTGTGTTGCTCTCCATGGTGCTGTTCGGCCGCTTGTGGTGTGGCGTGCTCTGTCCGGAAGGCGCGTTGTCAGAGTGGAGTAGCCGCTTTGGCCTGAACCTGCCGCTGCCGCGCTGGATGCGCTGGTCGGGCTGGCCGTTTGTCGCGTTTGCCGGGACCACCATCTATGGCCAGATGGTCAGTGTCTATCAATATCCCAAAGCGGTGATCGTGGTGCTGGGCGGCTCTACCGTGGCCGCCATGATCATCGGTTTTCTGTACGCGCGTGACCGCCGCGCCTGGTGCAAATACCTGTGCCCGGTCAACGGCGTGTTCAACATGCTCTCGCGTCTGGCGCCCATTCACTTCAAAGTCGACAAAGAAGCCTGGAAGCAGTCCTACCACGGCCATAAAGTGATCCCGATTGTCTGTGCGCCGATGGTGCCGATGCGCGATATGCAAGGCAACGCGGATTGCCATATGTGCGGCCGCTGCAGTAGCCACCGTGATGCAATCACGCTGACCGTGCGCTCGCCCAACGAAGAAGTCGTGCGCGTCGGCCCACCCAAAGATGCCCGCTGGCAAAGCGTGCTGGTGCTGTTCGGTATGCTGGGTCTGGCTATTGGCGCGTTCCAGTGGACGGTCAGCCCGTGGATGATCACCATCAAGCAGACGCTGGCGGAATGGCTGATCAACCACAACATCATGTGGCCGCTGGAAAAATCGCTGCCCTGGTTCATCTTCACCAATTACCCGCAGCAAAATGACGTGTTCACGCTGCTGGATGGTTCGCTGGTGGTGGCCTGGATTGTTACGGTCGGGCTGGTGATGGGCGCGGCGCTCACCGCTATTCTGGCTCTCGCCAACCGCTTGCTGGGGCCGTGGCAGATGCGCCGCTTTCACCATCTGGTGCTGGGGCTGATTCCACTGGCGGGCTGTGGCTTGTTCCTTGGCCTGTCGGCAACCTCTATCACCATTCTCAAGCCCGAAGGCGTCTCGCTGCTGTGGGTAAGCCCGGTGCGCATCACCATGCTGGTGCTCGCCAATCTGTGGAGTCTGGGGCTGGCGGCCGGCATTGTGCGTCAGTACGCTGCACCGCTGTGGCGACAGGCATCGGCGTGGACCGTGTTTATCGCGGCGCTGGCGCTGATCGATCTGACCTGGTGGTTGATGTTCTGGGGCTGGTAAGCAGCGCCCCATAAAAAAAGCCCGTCTGGATGACGGGCTTTTTTGTTGCGTGTTCGAGCTCAACTGGCCGGGTTGATCTGGCCGACAACGCCGCGACCAGAGCGGCGCAGTTGTCCGCGGTACCACCAGGTCCAGCCCGCCAGCGCACCGTAAATGCCGTAGCTGATCCACGGTGCCACCAGCAAAAACTGCGCGACCGGAATAACCTTGACCAGCCACAGGCGCAGTACGGTCTCGGCCAGCAAACCACCGCCCCAGACCAGCGCCATGAGCGTCATCCAGCCGGCCACGCGGCCATTGGCATCAATAAACAACTGCTCGAAGCGCGCTTTGCTAAAACCTGGCTCGCGGGCCAGTGCGGCCTGGGCCAGATAATAAGTCAGCGGCCGGCGCAGTAAGGCTGAAACCAGGAAAACCAGGCCGATTGCGCCCGTGATCAGCGATTCACGCATCAGCATCAGCGACGGGCTACCCCCCAGCATGACCGCGCCCAGCGACAACAAAATGCCGGCCACCACCAGGGCGCTCATGGCATCCAGCCGGCGGTGGCGGATCAGCCCGACGGCGCTCCAGATTACCGGCGGCAGGGCGGAGGCCAGCAGTGCGTTGTGCTCGCCCCAGCGCGGCAGGCTCTGGTTGTAAACCAGCCAGGGCAAAATGAAGTTAACCAGGATTTCGACAACAACGCCGGGTTTGATTCGTTGCAGCAAAGAGAGCTTCATGATGCGGCCTGATGGAGGGGTAATGGCCGTCAGTATGCGGGGTGGCGCAATACCTGTCGGATTGTGCGACGAACTGCGCAAAAAGACGGATCAAACGCCCCAGGGGTCGATGTAGCGTATTTTGCGATACGGGCTGTTGGGCCATGCGGTGTAGCGGTTGTAGGCCACCGGCCGGCCAGACATGGCGATCGCCCAGCGGGCAATGGCGTTCTGGGTGGGGGCGCGTTCGCCATGCAGCCCGCACATCACCATGATCACGATGGCGCTGGCCAGCACAAAATGATGGGTCGGGCGCGAATCAAGCGCGGACAACAGTGTCCAGGTCAGGCTGACCAGCGTGCCCAGCGCCACACCGGCCACTACTTCAGAAACCGAGTGCTTGTGCAGCACCAGCCGCGAAATACCGATGACCAGCGCGAACAGCCAGCCCAGTAGATAGGCGCTGCCATGATTGCGCGGCGGCATGCGTTGCACGATCCACACCGCCAGAGTCGGGTAGATCGCCATCGAGAGCGTGGTGTGGCCGCTGGGGCCGGTGAAATCCAGCGATTCGATCCCGATGCCCCAGCCCAGAAAGGCCAGTTTGGCGCCAAGCACCACCGCCAGTGCCGGGGTGAACAGCAATAGCCAGATCGTGGCGCAGCGCCAGGCTTTTTCATAAAGCATCCAGCCAACCAGCACCGCGGCGACCGGCAGCAACAGCGCCGAATCACCAAAGTTGGTCACAATCTGCCAGATTTGCCAGGCGGCCATGAGTGTCCTGTTGGAGGGGGCGAAGAATGGTCTGACTGTCGTATGCTGTAATTGTTGCAATGCAACCAGAAGAAAAGCCAGTCATTTGCGATTGGCCTGCTGCTATTGTGAACCATCTCGCAAGCCGTTGTGGCCGCGCTGGACGCAACGCAAACGAAAAAGCCGGATCAGCAATCGCTGAATCCGGCTTTTCGTGAAATCTGGTCGGGGTGAGAGGATTCGAACCTCCGGCCTCTACGTCCCGAACGTAGCGCTCTACCAGGCTAAGCTACACCCCGATTTCTGTGACTTCGCAAGCTGTGCCGCTCGCGAAGAAACGGGATTATGTCTGCGGCCCTAAAGCCTGTCAACTGTTTCTAGCTATTTCTGTGAATGGCCAGATCGGCCAGTGCCAGGAGGGCGCGCTTGGCCGGGCTGTCAGGCACGCCTTCCAGTTCTGCCTTGGCGCGATCAGCTTCTGCCGTTGCAATCTGCCGGGCGTAATCCAGTGCACCGGTGGCGTGAATGGCGCGGCTGACGTCGTCAAAACGGTCACGGCTGGCGTGCGTCAAAGCCTCACGCACGGCGTTGGCATGCTCAGGCGCACCGTGGCGCATGACATAAATCAGCGGCAGGGTCGGCTTGCCTTCGGCCAGGTCATCGCCCAGGTTCTTGCCGATTTCTTCGGTGTGGCCAGAGTAATCCAGCACATCGTCAATAATCTGGAATGCCGTACCCAGGTGCATGCCGTAACGGGCAAAGGCCGCTTCGGTGGCGGTATCCACGCCGGCCAGAATGGCGCCAAGGCGCGAGGCCGCTTCAAACAGCTTGGCCGTCTTGTACTGGATAACCTGCAGATAGCCGGCTTCGTCGATATCGACGTTACCGATGTTCATCAGTTGCAGCACTTCGCCTTCAGCAATGATGTTGGTGGCTTCAGCCAGTACTTCCATGACGCGCATGGAGCCGACCGACACCATCATCTGGAACGAGCGGGTGTAGACGAAGTCGCCCACCAGCACGCTGGCGGCATTGCCGAACAGGGCATTGGCGGTTTCGCGGCCGCGGCGCAGAGCAGATTCATCCACCACATCGTCATGCAGCAAGGTGGCGGTATGGATGAACTCGATGACGGCCGCCAGGGTGTGGTGATGCTCGCCTTGATAGCCCAGCGCACGGGCTGTCAGCAGCACCATGATCGGGCGCAGCCGCTTGCCGCCGGAAGAAACAATATATTCACCGACCTGGCGCACCAGCACGACATCTGAATAGAGCTGTTTGCGAATCAGGGCGTCAACCGCCGTCATGTCCTGGTCGACGACCGATTTGACCAACTCCATTGCCACGAGCGCCTCGCTTGAACTGGTATTGAATAAACACGCAATTTTAGCATGGAACGGCCGTTTTCTTCGACCGCGTTGATGTTCAGACGGGCAAGCAGGCCGGATGGCCGCGTGGACCAGGGTTTTCCCGCGGGTCGGTTTGCCGTTTGAAATGCGATAAGTGTTTGACGGGTAAAGAAGATCGCGCTATAGTCGCCGATTCTTTCCGCAAGGGCGGGAAGGCTGTGTCTGCAAAGGCACGGTTTCTTGGGCGCAAACTCTTTGGAGCTTGTTAAATGTATGCAGTCGTAAAAACCGGTGGCAAGCAGTACAAAGTTGTCGTCGGCGAAAAACTTAAAGTAGAACAGATTGCTGCAGACATCGACAGCCAGATCGTACTGAATGAAGTATTGATGGTGGCAAACGGTGATGCAGTGACGATCGGTACCCCTGTGGTAGCCGGCGCCGCCATCAAGGCAACTGTCGTGTCGCATGGTCGTGGTGAGAAGGTTCGCATTTTCAAGATGCGTCGCCGTAAGCACTACCAGAAGCACGCTGGTCATCGCCAGAACTACACTGAAATCCGCATCGATTCCATCGACGCGTAATCCATCAGGAGCTAACTAACCATGGCACACAAAAAAGCTGGCGGTAGTTCCCGTAACGGCCGCGACTCGCATGCCAAACGTCTGGGCGTCAAAGCCTACGGTGGCGAGCTGATCAACGCCGGTTCGATCATCGTGCGTCAACGCGGTACCGAGTTCCACCCGGGCACCAACGTTGGCATGGGCAAGGATCACACCTTGTTCGCGCTGGTTGACGGTTACGTCAAGTTCATGATCAAGGGCGCGCAAAAGCGTCGCACCGTGTTCATCGAACCGTACGAAGGTGAAGTGATCGAAGTTGCTTAAGCAACAACGATGACGGATCAAAAAAGCCCTGTCCTGTGATGGGGCTTTTTGTTTATGGGCAGGGTTTGTAGCCCATCTGCCAGTCAACCGGATAGTGTATCCGGCTAACTGGACTGATTTGTTTGATGTTTGCCGTTGTTGCCGTCAAAAGCGGCACTATTTATATAATGTTTTAGCATCCGCATACCCGTAGCCTGGGTAGCTGCGGTTTTTTGGGGCGCTGACCGCATACAAGGCGGCCAGTTCTGTGAATACCGTTCACGCCTAACCCCTCACTGGAAAGCAGAATTCACCATGAAATTCATTGACGAAGCCAGAATTGAAGTCATCGCCGGTAAAGGCGGGAAAGGGTCGGCCAGTATGCGCCGCGAGAAATTCATTCCGCGTGGCGGCCCCGATGGCGGCGACGGCGGCCGTGGCGGCAGCCTGTGGGCCGTGGCGGATGAAGACATCAATACCCTCGTAGACTATCGCTTCGTCAAGAAATACAAGGCGCAGGATGGCGAGTCCGGCCGTGGTGCCGATTGCTACGGCGCCGCCGGTGACGACATTGAACTGCGCATGCCGGTCGGTACGGTGATCGTCGACGCTGAAACCGAAGAAGTCGTTGCCGATCTGACGCACAACGGTCAGCGCGTTTGCGTGGCCAAGGGCGGCAAGGGCGGCTGGGGCAACATCCACTTCAAGTCGTCCGTGAACCGCGCCCCGCGCCAGACCACGCCGGGCGAAGCAGGCGAGCGTCGTGAACTGAAACTGGAACTGAAAGTGCTGGCCGACGTCGGCCTGCTGGGCATGCCCAACGCCGGCAAGTCCACGTTCATCCGCGCTGTATCTGCCGCCAAACCCAAAGTGGCCGATTACCCCTTCACCACACTGCACCCCAATCTGGGCGTGGTGCGTATTGATGACAACCGCAGCTTTGTGGTCGCCGATATCCCCGGTCTGATCGAAGGCGCCGCGGAAGGCGCTGGCCTGGGTCATCGCTTCCTCAAGCATCTGACCCGCACGGGTGTGCTGCTGCACATCGTTGATCTGGCGCCGTTTGATGAAGGCGTTGATCCGGTGGCAGAAGCCAATGCAATCGTAGAAGAACTGCGCAAGTACGATGAAGAACTGCACGACAAGCCGCGCTGGCTGGTGCTGAACAAGCTCGACATGGTGCCGGAAGAAGAGCGCGCCGAACGCGTGGCGAACTTCCTCAAGGAATACGGCTGGGATGGCGGCGAGCCGGACCCGTACAAGCCGTTTGATCCGATGCAGCGCCGCATGTTCACCATTTCCGGTCTGACTGGCGATGGTTGTAAAGAACTGACCTGGGCGATCATGGATTACCTGGATGCCGTGCGCGCCATGCGCAAGGAAGAGGCCGCCCACGCTGCCGATCACGCCCCGACGCCGACGCCCAATGTCTGCGAAGGTCTGACGCCGGAAGAATGTGCCGCCGCGCTGCGTCACGTGGACGGCGACGAGGCTTGAGCCTCTCCGTAGCGTATCTGATCCTGGCGCATGGCCAGCCTGCCCAGTTGGGCCGGCTGGTCGCGCGCCTGAATGCGCCTGGTGTGCGTTGCTATCTGCATATCGACGCCAGAACGGATCAAGCTACTTTTGATGCGATCAAGGCAGCCATGCCGGCAACGGCAGCGGTCACCTTTATTGCCCGCCGCCCCTGTCGCTGGGGCGGGTTTTCTCTGGTGGACGCAACGCTGGATCTGGTTCGCGCTGCGCTCAAGGATGGCTTTGACTGGGCGCAGTTATTGTCCGGCGCCGATTACCCCATCAAGACCACCGAACACATCAGCGCCTGGCTTACCCGGGCCACTGCCGCAGGGTTTATTGATCTGCGCGCGCAAGATGAATTTGATGTGCGCTACCGCTGGCAAGCGTATTTCCCGGAACAACTCAACGGCACACGTCCCGGCAAAGTCCTGCAAAAACTGCAGCGTGGCCTGAACCGGCTGGGTCTGCGGCGCAGCCTACCCGCGCCATTGACGCGCGTCTGGGCGGGTTCGCAATGGTGGTGTCTGTCGCAATCGGCCTGCAAAGCGCTCATCGGATTTGTGGATCAGCACCCGCAGGTGCCGGCCTTTTTCCGCAGCACGCTGGTGCCCGACGAAATGTTTGTCCAGACCGTGCTGATGGCCACTGCTTGTGGCCCGGAACTGGCCTCGCACAATCTGCATCAGTTGCGCTGGCAAGAAAACGCCTGGTCGCCGGCAGAATTCACGGCGGCCGACGTGCCGCAACTGATCGCCAGCCCGGCCCTGTTTGCCCGCAAGTTCTCGCCCGATGGTGATGCCGCAGCCGCCCTTGATGCGGCGTTGAACATCACACACTCTGTCTAGTCAGGCCCATGAAACGCGTGCAAGCGCGTAAAATGCGCCCTTTGTGCCAACACCGCCCGCATGCAATCTACAGAATCTCCGCTTGCCGAGTTTTTCCAGCCCGGGTTTAACCCGGCTGATCTGGCGCCGCTGGCGAGCCTCTTGCGCGCGCGCGAATCGGTCGGCGCGCTGATCACACTCTTTCGCGGTGGCGAAGACGAAGTCATGGTGCGGCTTTTGATGCTGCGGGTGATTGGCTCACGCGCAGATGCCCCGCGCTGGAGCCCGCAAGAGCTGGAAACGCATTTCTCGTACATCAACCCGGTCAAGCGCGACACGGTGCTCAAGCGCCTGCGTGAAAACGGGCTGTTGGTGTGGGATAGCGATGAAGGCTTGTACAGTCTGTCTGAATCGGCCCGGATCGCGCTGGCCGCCATTGCCACGCTGACCCAGTTTGCCGATGGCGACGCGGAACTTGGCTATTTGACCGCGCAGGTGGCGGCCGGTCAGGCCGTGGGCAATGTCTCGCCCGAATCCCTGCAGCACTTGCACGCCCGCCTCAATGAATTGCACGCCGACTTTGAAGAAGCGCTGGAATCGCAGTCGGAATTCCAGATCCGCAAGGCGCGCGCCAAGCTGCAAAGCGTGTGGAACTGGGTCGAGAAGGGCACGGAAGTAGTCCGCTCAGTGCTGGAAGACGAATCGGGCGAGCGCCATGTTCAGCAGGTGGCACAAGCCATTGCGCTGGCGCAGGGCCGCATGTTGCGCATGACCAGTGTGTTCCAGCGCCGCCTTGCGGAACTGGGCGCACAGCGCGTGCACCTGGGCCAGTCCGGCCTGACTTCGACCAACGTGGCCGACTGGCTGCGTGATCGCTCGCAAGAAGAACTGGCGGGTCTGGGGCGTGATCTGCTGACGTTCCATCCCGAGCCCGGATTTGCGGTCTCGGACATCTTGCTGGATGTGACCGAGTTCGAATTGCTGGAGCGTGAGCGCGAACAGATCGTCGAAGGCGAACTACCCGCATCCGAGTTCTCGCCCTCCGTTACCGCGCTGGAGGCCGAACGCCTGGTCCACGCGGAAGAGTTGTTTGAACTGCTCCAGGGTATCAACCTGGAAACCTCTCTTGCCAGCGCCGTGCTGGCCGACACCTACCCGGAAACCGCTTACCGCCTCTCGCTGCTGTCTTTGCTGGGCGACCAGGAGGCCGCACTGGAACAGAGCGTGGTGGCGGACCTCGTGAAGCTGCCGCTGGCCCTGGTGACCGAAGATGTTGTGGACGAAATAGATCACCCGGATGTCGCCACGCTGACACGTGGCAGTCTACGGCCGTTAGACGGTGTAAAATCATGACTGTATCCGAGTGTATCCAGGACCAGTCATGAGTCTTCTTGATGATTTGAAGCAACAAGCGCAGTCACAGGCAATTGATCACGAACAACTGCGCCAGGAGCAAGAGCGCAAACAGCGTGAGGTGGACGAAGGCCTGCGCCGTGCGTTCAGCTATTTTTACGAGCTCACCGAACAATTGAAGGTGATCCGCCCGGCCAACTCGCACCGGTATCTGATCTGGGGCGTGGGCGAGTGGGCGGGCCTGACCTTTGACAAAGCCGCGACTGATCTGCGCACGAAACGCATCGACGCCACAGAAGTGGCCGCAATGCTTGAATTTGCGGTGATCTGGCAAGCCCCGCAAGCGCTGGTGGCCAGTTACACCTCGCAGGCAGAAGCCAATTACCTGAAAGACAAGCTGTGGCAGCTGGGCTGCCGGCTTGAAGAAAAAATCACCCGCAATGCCGAGGCACGCGCGGTGCGCTTTACAGTCAACATCGAGCCTGTGCTCCCTACGCGTGTGCGCTTTGAAGGCCTGCACGAAGAAGGGCGCATCAAGCTCACCGTCCGCAACCTGGATGAACTGCGCGAAGACAGCATCGTGATCGAGCCCAAAGAGTGTGGCCCGGCATTGTGCGAACAACTGGCTTGCGTGCTCCTGGGCAAACCAGGCCAGATTGCGACGCTGCTGAAACGCTAACCCGGATTTACATGGATCAAGCCCTGAACATTCTGGTGGCGCGCCTGCTGGCGCACCGCTTCATTCCCCGCAAAGACCCGCTGGCGCGCCGCGCGCTGATTGACGAAGCCTTTCGTGAAAGCCTGGAACGCCGGCTGGAAGAGTGCGGCCTGCAGTTGCTGGAAAACCCCTACGCCGAACACATTGCCGTGGGCCTGAAGCCAGAGATGGAAGACTGGGTCTTTGGCGAGGGCGAGAACTGGCTGTCCAACAATATGGGCTTGCCGCGCGATGCCATTGCGCTGCTGGTTGTGGTCTGGGCGCTGATCATTTTGCCCAAGCGCGAACGCCAGATTGCCCGCGCTTCTGCCGCGGGCGACACGCAAACTGACATGTTCGGCACGGAAAAACCCATTGTGCGCGGTGAAGAAGTGGCGACGGGTGTGCCGGAAGATGCGGTGTATGCCGACTTTGGCAAAAAGCTGGGCGGCAAGTCGCGCTTTTCCATGAACCTGGGGCAACTGGCCAAACTGGGTTTTGTGATCCGCCGCAACAAGATGATCCACGAAGGGCCGTTGCTGGATCTGATGATCGATTACACCCGCCTCGCACCCCGCATTATCGAAGGCGCGCTGGCCGAAGTGCTCAAGCTGACGGGCACCCGCATTGCGGTCGATGAAGATGGCAGCAGCGAAGATGATCCCGAAGACACGACCGAAACCGCCGCGGGGGAAGAAGTTTAAATGTTCCAGATCCGCGAACTTGAAATGATCCACTGGGACTTCTGGCGCGCCATCCGCGTGCCGCTGGATGCCCAGATTGTCACCATTGTCGGCCCCAACGGCTCTGGCAAAACCACCTTGCTTGATGCCCTGCGCACGTTGCTGGCGCTTAAATGTTCGGGCCGGCGTGACTACAAACGCTATGTGCGCAACAACCGCGAAAACTACGCCTGGCTGCGCGGCGTGGTATCCAACCCGCGCCGCGAGGCCGGCGGCTTGTTCCCCACGCTGTTTTTCCCGGCGACCAGTGAAGTGGTCACGCTGTTTTGCCGTATCCGCAAACAAGGTGGCGACTGGATGCGCCAGTACGCCATTGCCGAGGGCGATGTCACGCTGGATGCGCAGACCGAAAGCACCTTGCAGTGGCTGGGCGTCAACGAATACAAGCGCCGGCTGGAGCAAGCCGGGCTGACCCCGGCGATTGCCGAAGTGCTGGCGCTGGAACAGGGCGATACCGACAAACTGTGCGAATACTCGCCCAAGGCGTTGCTGGAACTGGTGTTCCAGGTGTTTGGCGACAAACAAGTGCTGGATCACTACGCCGAAGCCAAGCTGCGGCTGAAAGAAGCCGAGGGCGAACTGGCCAAGATGGAGCAGCAACTGGCCCAGGTCGGGCTGGATGTCGAGCGCCTCAAGCTGCGCGGCAATAATTATCTGGAATGGCGTTCGCTGCAGGACGATATCGAAAAACTCGAACAGCAAGCGGTGCCCGCGCTCAAGTATGTTGAGCAATGGGAAAGCCTGCGCGGTTATATCAACCAGTTCCGCGGCGCCCGCAAAAGCCTGCGCCAGAAACAGGACGAACTGGACGCGCTGGATGTGCAGTATCGCGCCATTGCCGGCGGGCAGGAATCTGCCCAGTCGCAAGAAGAGGCCGCGCGCAAAGAGCACGATGAGGCTTATGCCACGTTCCAGGTGGCGCGTGATGCCGCGCGCGATAGCGAAAAAACCATGAAAGAGGCCGAGCGCCTGCGCCAGCTGGCCGAAGCCGAGCATGGCGCAGATGGCGTGTCGCTCAACGACAGACTGGCGCAACAGCGTGAGTCCGCCGCCAGACTCAAGCAGTCGATCAAGCTGATGAAGGACGAACGTCAGGAGCTGGCGCAAGCCCAGTTTGCCCTGCAGCAAGGCCGTCAGCCGCATCCGGACTTTGTGAACCGCATGCGCGCGGCGCTGGATGAAGCCGGCATCGCGCACCAGTTGCTGACCGAGATCGTGGAAGTGCGCGACCACAGCTGGCAAGACGCGGTCGAAGCGTTGCTGGCGCCGTACCGTCATATCATCTTGCTTAACCGCGCCAGTGATCGCAAAGAAGCGTTCGGCATCGGGCAGCAACTGAAATACCGCCATTTCATCGTGCCGGAGCGCGAGCCGGTGGAACGTGCCAATCGCAATTCAATTCTGGAAGTGGTCGACTTCAAGGCCGACGCACCGGGCTGGCTGGTGGGTTTGTTGAACCGCACGCAGCGGGCAAAATCCGTGGCCGATGGCGAACATCTGGATGGCGACTGGATTACCCGCGATGGCTACCACAAGGAACGCCGCGGCGCGCGCGACATTTCGGCGCGCCCGGGCGACTACGCCTTTGGCGAGGCCGCCCGCCAGTCGCGCCTGAACGAAACCACACGCCGCCTGCGCGATCTGAACGAACAACTGCTGGATGACGAAGGCAAACTGGTCGAACTGGAGCGCGATATCTCGGCGCTGCAACAATCACTCATGGGTATGCAGGCGGTGGTGCAACTGGCCGCACGCCAGGAAGAATTCGCCGCCGTGGCAGAACGCTGGCCGGCCGAGCAACAGCGCGTGCAAGAAGCCGGCGCCGCCATGGCAATGGCCCAGGCCAGTTGGGACGAAGCCCGCAAACTGCGTGAAGAAGGGCGCCTGGGTTACGAGAAACTCAAGGATCGCCGCGAGCAGCTGGACCGCGCAGTCAACACCGAGCTGGAGCAACTGGCCCGCCAGCGCGACGAGCAAACACGCCGCGTGAATGATTTGCGCAAATCCCGCGCCGCCATGCCGGACGAAGTGCGCAGCGCCGAGCGCCTGCGTGTACTGCGCGACAAATATGGCTCTGCGCGCGAAGTCCAGCATATGGTCGAGCGTGAACGTGAACGTCTGGCGCAAATGGAATGGGAAACCGATCCGACCATTCTCGCCCGGCGCGACAAAGTGGCCGACGACTACAACGCGCTGGAGCACGACACCCACGCGCACCGCAACGAAGTGCAGCGTACCGAACAACTCACCGACGAAGCGCGCGGCGCCTACATCAACAAACTCAAGGCTACCGTGCGGGAGTACGGCCGCAACCTCAAGCGCCTGGGCGAGCTCTCTGGTATTGATGTCGAAACCGACCTGCCGCACCTGGAAAACGATGATCTGATCTTGTCCCAGGCCGGCCTGACCGTGCGTTTCAACTTTGACCAGAAAGGCATGATGGGCCTGAACGATGGCGAAGCCTCGGGCGGCCAGCAGGTGATGAAGTCCCTGATCATGCTGATCGGCCTGATGATGGATGACGCCAACCCGTCCGGCTTTGTGTTTATTGATGAGCCGTTTGCCCACCTGGACATCTTTAACATTGACCGCGTCGGTGGCTTTTTGAAAGCAACGCAAGCGCAATATCTGATCACCACGCCGCTGACGCATAACACCAACGTCTATGGCCCAAGTGAACTCACGCTGACCACGCGCAAGAAGCAACCAGGTGAAACCTGGGCGCCGGTGATTGCACAAACGCGCCGGCGCGTGCGCGCGCCGGTCACAGCGGAGTAACCCTTTGCTGCATGGCCGGTGAAGTGCCGACCATTCAGCAGGCGCCTGCCATCGCGCCGGATTGCCACTAAACTGGATAGATATCAGCAAAACACCTGTCCTGCGTGGTGCAGGCGGGGCATAAAGAAAAGCGATGAATCTGGATCAATTCAGGGCAAAGTGCGCCGCCTTGCCCGGTGCAACCCGCGATATCAAATGGCAAACGCGGGAAGTCTGGTCGGTCGCCGGCAAAATGTTTGCGGTGCTCAGCCTTGATAGCGGCCATCTTGCGGTCAAAGTCGGCAAAGACCGGTTTCTGGAACTGACCGACCGTCCTGGTGTGAGCCCGGCGCCGTATCTGGCGCGGCATGGCTGGATCGCCCTGGACAACACTCATACGCTGCCAGCGACAGAACTGGCCGCGCTCATCAATACCTCCTGGCGACTGGTGCGTGACAAACTGCCCGCCAAAGTACGCCATACCTTGCCTTTACCGGATCAATCACAATGACTGACAAGAAAACCCTGAAGTTGCCGCCCAAGCCGGCAGAACAAAGTGCTGGTGGCAACCGCCGCGCAGCGCGCCCCGCAGGCCGGGCCGCTGCGTTTTCCGGTGGGCAGGCGCAAAAGCCGTACCAGCATGATCCAGCCTGGCGCAGTGGCCAGGAGGGTGAAGGGCGTGGCGAAGGCCGTGCGCGCCGGGACGACAAGCCGCGTTACCAGGGCGATCGCCCCGATCGTGGCGACCGTCCGCAAGGTGATCGTCCGGCATTCCGGCGCGATGATCGCCAGGACGGCGGTCGGCATGGCGGTGAGGAACGCAGCTTTAGTGGCCAGGCCCCGCGTGCACGCGTAAAGCCGGAAGGGGGATTCCGCCGGGATGATGATCGTCCGCCGCGTGAACGCTTCGACGCTGACCGCCCGCGCGGCGAGCGCAATTTTGATGACCGCCCACGCCGGGATGAGCGTGCCGGTGGTGGCCGTTTTGAGCGCAATGAGTCGTTTGGCGATCGTCCGCCGCGTCGGGATGAGGGCGGGTTTGACCGCTCAGATCGCCCACGCCGGGATGAGCGTGCCGGCGGTGGCCGTTTTGAGCGCAATGAGTCGTTTGGCGATCGTCCGCCGCGTCGGGATGAGGGCGGGTTTGACCGCTCAGATCGCCCGCGCCGGGATGAACGCGCTGGTGGCGGCCGTTTTGAGCGCAATGAGTCGTTCGGTGATCGCCCGCCACGGCGTGAGGACGGCGGATTCGACCGCTCAGATCGTCCGCGTCGCGAAGAGGGTGCCGGTGGTGGCCGCTTCGAACGTAGTGAATCTTTCGGTGATCGCCCGGCGCGTCGCCAGGACGGTGGTTTTGATCGTGGCGACCGTCCGCGCCGTGAAGACCGTGCTGAAGGTGGCCGGTTTGAACGCAACGAGCGTCCGCGTGATTTCGACCGGGGCAACGCCCAGCAGGCGCGTGGCGGCTTCAGTCACCCGGCACCCGGCGGCGGCGCAGCGCGCCAGACCAGCACCATTACCCGCCCCCAGTCTTTCGACTGGCAAGCTACCTTGCACTATTACGCGCCGTGCCCGCGTGGTCTGGAGCGTCTGCTGGCCGATGAGCTGGAACAACTCGGCGCCCAGGCCGTACTGGCCGGCGAGGGTGGGGTCGCATTTGAGGGGCATGTTGATCTGATGTACGCGGTCAACCTGCATTCGCGCTATGCCAGCCGCATTCTGCTGCAACTGGACGAGCGGGCGTACCGGAACGAGGCCGATCTGTACCGCCTTGCCACCCGCATCGACTGGCCGTCGCTGTTTGACGTCTCACGCACCATCAAGGTCAATGTGACCGCGCAACACAGCGGCCTGCGCAGCATTGATTTTGTCGCGCTCAAGATCAAGGACGCGATCTGCGACGTGTTCCGTACCATCAATGATGAGCGCCCCAGTGTGGATACCCATAATCCGGATATCCGTATTCAGGTGTTCCTCACGGACCGTCTGGCCACCCTGTATATAGATACCTCGGGCGAGCCGCTGTTCAAGCGCGGTTACCGTCTGGATAGTGGTGAAGCACCACTGCGGGAAAACCTGGCCGCCGGCCTGCTGGGTCTGGCGGGCTGGCATGGTGATCGTCCGCTGTTTGATCCCATGTGCGGCAGCGGCACGTTCCTGATCGAAGCCGCTCAGATTGCGCTGGGTCTGGCGCCGGGTCGCCTGCGCAATTTCGGTTTCGAAAAGCTGTTTGCATTTGATGCCGCAGCCTGGGCGGACTGCAAGGCGCGGGCCGAAGCCGCAATCAAAACCGACTTGCCATTCCCGATCACAGGCAGCGATCGTGATCTGCAGGCCGTGGATATCGCTTTGCGCAATATTGAAGCCGCAGGCTTGCAAGGCAAGATCAAGGTGCAAGTCGGGGACGTGTTGCTGGCCCAGGCGCCTGCGACCGAGGGTGTACTGATCACCAACCCGCCTTATGGCGTACGTCTGGAAGAGCAGGAACAACTGAGCGAGTTCTACCCGCAACTGGGCGACGCCCTCAAACAGCGTTTCACCGGCTGGAACTCTTATCTGCTGACGGCAGATCTGCGCCTGCCCAAACTCATCCGCCTGAACGCCACCAAGCGCATCCCGGTTTATAACGGTGCGCTCGATTGCCGGCTGTATGAGTTCAAGGTAGTGGCAGGTTCCAATCGCCAGAGCTGAGCGCACATATATATGTATATGTTGTACGCCGGATAAACAGAAAGGCCGCCCACAAGGGCGGCCTTTCTGTTTTTTGTCTGGTTTGCCTTGTTTCTGGCGATGCAGCGGGCGCATCACACGCCTGTTTCAAACACAAATCCGGGCCTGAAATATCATCACGTAACAAATCTGAAATGAAATTAAATCCGAATTTCCTTACGGATCAGTCTCTTGTCGAGAAGGCGGGAAATTTGTTGCAGGAAGGTGTTGACGGGTGTCGGGGAGGCCCGTATAGTTCGGTTTCTCCGCTGCAGACACAACAGCGAAACAGCGAAAACGAAGAGTCTAGCAGGTTTCGTAGTGGATGTGGCAAACGATCTTTAACAAATTACAGCCGATGAGTGTGGGTGCCTG